>DASUWQ010000182.1:0-21160 GCA_036378375.1 Chthoniobacterales bacterium | reverse complement strand
TGGTTGCTGCCAGCAGGTTTGGCCGCGCTGTTAACGATTCCATTTCAAACGGCCGCTGCGAGTGGAATGGGCGGGGGTCACGGTGGGGGAGGAGGGGGGCATGGTATCGGTGGTATGGGTGGTATGGGCAGAGGAGGGTTTGGTGGGCGAGGGATGATGATGCACAGTCGCCCGGCGATGGGATCTCGTTTCTTTAGCCGTAGTGGAACGAATGGCCTTGCCAATCATCAGAATCTTGCGTCTCGAAACCGTGACTTTAATCGATTCAACGGGCGAACTGAGCGTTCCCTGGATCGACAGGATCATTTCCGGGATAGCCATGGCTTAGCGGACCGAGGCGTCGACCGAGCGGACCGGTTCCGCGACAATCATTTCGACCGCGACGATCGTTTTAACCGTTTTGACCGGGATGATCGTTTTGGTCGTTTTGACCGGGACGATCGTCGTTTCTTCTTCAACCATAATTTCTTCGTCGGGTTTAACTTCGGCGCGTTTGGCTGGTGGCCAGGCTGGTGGGGTTGGGGTTGGGGTGGTCCATGGTGGTGGGGTTGGGATGGATGGGCATACCCGTATGGCTACTGCGATTACGGTTACCCGTATGGTTATGATTACTCTGCTACAGACGACCCGCCGCCGAGCGACTCGCAGTACGGCTCTAAGGAGTACTGGAGCGATCTGGCGATGTCAGTTCAAAACAAACTGACCGATGACGGTTATTATCATGGTCAGATTGACGGGGTTCTAGGCTCCAGCAGTCTTGAAGCGATCCGGCAGTTTCAGTCAGACCATGGATTGGTGGTCAACGGGAAGATTGATCCCAAGCTGCTGGACGCGCTTGGTATCAAATCCACCCAGCAAATTAGTCAGCTAAATGCCGATGCTGGCAAGGGCTAGGGATATTGCTTGCGGGCTTTGCCTATTGCAGGAGCACCCAATGTGGTTGGAGCAGAGGAAAGGCGATCAAGCCGATAACGGCTGTTGCGGCGACGAGCAAGGGATTGCTTATCTTCCATCTGAACAACAAGACAAGGCTACCTAGCGCGATCAAGGTGGTAAGCCAATCGCCGATGGCAATCTTACCCAACAACACACAGGCTCCTAAGATGGTGCCGATGGCCGCTGCGTAGGCCCCTTTGACGAACCCTTGCACGATCAAATTGTTGCGATGCCGAGTTAGGATCGGCGCAATAAAAAGGATGAGCAGGAACGAAGGTAGAAAGATTCCGACGGTTGCGACCAACGAACCCCAAAATCCACCCACCAGATAGCCGACAAATGTCGCGGTGATGACCACTGGTCCAGGACTAAGCATGCCGACCGCGACCGCAACGAAAAACTCGCGACCGTTGAGCCAGCCGGTTTGCTGTACCAGTCCTTTTTCCAGGAACGGCACAATGACCAACCCGCTGCCAAACGTGAGGCTGCCTGCTTTAAAGAAAAAAGTAAACAACTGGCCCAGCGTTGAGGTGGTAGCTGGTTTAGCCGCTACCGCGCTTATGGGGATCAGCGCGACCGCGCCCGAAGCTGGAGGCACCTTCCGTCGTCTAAGAAAAGAACCGTAATAGAGTATCCCGAGAATGCCCGCGCTGACGAAGAGCACCGCCAGTTCCGCTTGAAAGACAACGGTGATGACAAAACAGAGGGTTGCAATGACACACTGCAACCAATCTTCCATGCCTAGCTTTGACAGTCGCCAGCATGAATGAAGAATCAGCGCGATGACGGCAGGGCTGACACCATAAAAAATAGCAGTCATCCACGAGAGCCCGCCGAAATGGACATAGAGAGCAGCTAGGGCCGCCACGATCAAAAAGTTAGGCAGAATGAAGGCCCAGCCGCCTGCCCAAGCGCCCCAGAAGCCGCCGCGAAGATAGGAAATGAAAATACCGACCTGGATGGCGAGAGGTCCAGGAAGCGATTGCGAGATGGCGATGGCATCTCGCATCTCCTGTTTCGTAAGCCAGCCACGATCCTGAACTAACTCTTTTTCCATCAGACCGCATAGAGCTACGGGTCCGCCAAAGCCAAGGGTGCCCAATCGGAGAAAATAACCGACCAAGCCGCGGATGGGGATCCTTCGTTTTACTGCATCTGCGGCGGCTGCGTCGGTTGGAAGATTTTTCATGATCTTTTGAATTCTGCGTAAAGGGCGTCAAAACATTCACCGCGGCATAGGGCATTGGTTCAATATCCTTGACCCGGACCAGAGTCGCTTCACCGCCGGTATCGTCGATCTCTTTAGCCGGCGCCATACCTTCACTCGCTCGCTCGACTGCTTTGTGGATAGGTTAAACAGTAAAAATAGCCAGGAAACAGACCGTGCAATGGTTATGTCGTTATGTAACACATGTAACTATTTGATCAACCTCTACCGGAACCCTCTTTACCTGTCAATCGTTTTAGGTCCCTCGCTTCTCGCAAAGGTGCGGTAAAGCAACAGGTCGTAGACTACCTTGAGGCCGCCGGCGACGAAGAACGGAGCTCCAAACCAGAGAGGGTTGCTCAAGAACGCACCGGCGATGCCAGGAGAAATTGCTGCGCCGACTGATCGAGCAATTCCGGTTACCCCGGCAGCGGCGGAGCGTTCCTCAGGTGCAACGACGGCCATCGTGTAAGCTTGCCGGGGCGGCACATCCATTTGGGAGATGCTGAATCGTATGAACAAAACAAGGGTTGCCAGCAGCAGATTTGGCATAAGCGGAACAGCGATCAGGAGGAAGTTCGAAGGTAAGTGAGTGAAGACCATAGTCTTGACGAGGCCGATTCGAGCGGCGACTTGCGCAGCGGCCAGAGCGGATATTCCCGCGAGGATATTAGCTCCAAAAAAGATTCCTCCCAGGGTCGCCGGGTCAACGCGAAAGCGAACTTGAAACCAGTAGGCAACAAGACTCTGAACAACGAATCCGCCGGCGAAGGCGTCCAGACCAAACAAGGCGGACAGTTTCAGGACGACGCCGCGAGACTGATGCAGGCCCAAGCGGTACCGCGGGATGGCCGGATCCGAATGTGTGGCTTCTACCGAGGACGACAGTCGAGTGAAAAGCACCGCGAGCAGTAAGCCAATCGCACCGTAAACAATCACCACGGTGCGATAACTATTCAGCGGCAATACCCCGATTTGCTGGAGCGTTTGTGACAAAATTCCACCGCCGAGTGCGCCAGCCGCGGTCGCAAACGATCCCGCCAGGTTATACCAGGCAAAAACTTGTGTGCGTCGGTCCTCGTGAACAATTTGCGAGAGGGCTGCTTGTTCGACCGGCAAGAACGGACCAACCTCATAACCGCTCGGACTAATCACTCCAATGATGGCGGCTATCAGCAGCAGGATGAGTTTGTCAGTCAGAGCAAAGAGTGCGGCCGCGAACAACATCAGGCCGGCGCCAACCACCAAGACTCTGCGCCTTCCAAGACTATCCGCGTTAGTCGTCATCCAAAGCGAGACCGCAGCGTCACCGATCAAGGTAAGGCTAAGCATTAGTCCGATGAGGCGTTCGCCCAAACCTAGTTGTGCTAGATACAGGACGAACACGACCGACAAGAAGCCATAGGCGAACATGCGGACGAGGCGAGTGCCCAACAGGATATAGCCGTCGGGCGAGAGATGGTTCATCTTCGCTGCTGATTCTTTATTTTGCCTCAGGCTCGCTTGAACATGCCCTCTGGCTTCCCTTGGCGCACCATTTCCTGGCAGTAGGCATATAGAGCGTCATACACTACCCACTCTGCTGAGTTCAGCTCTTCGTCGTCTTTGAAGCCCAGATGCCGAAAACCTTCAGCGATCGCCTCCAGGCCTGGACCTTCCGGTTGATTCCAGAGCGTGTTGTCGGTATCCGCACCATTAACGATTTTGCCAAGGAGCACCAATGCAGCATCAGCCGTGAGATCGTACTTTTTCAATATCGCTTCGAACGAACACTCCTTACCATGATGGCCCAACTCGACGTCTTTGACATCGAAGGGTGTGGCATTCAATCGCGCAGCTTCTCCCGGCACTTGGGCCACAGGAACAAAGAAAAACTCAGCCTGCGGATCCACGAATTTCCTGATAAGCCAGGGACAGGCAACGCGATCTACTTTGACTCTTTCTCGGGTAATCCATTTCATGGGCGTTCAGACCCGGGTGGGAATTCTCAAGAGTTTCTGACTATGTATTCCACTTGGCGATGTCGCTAATAGCGAGAAACAAGAAGACGAGGCTCGGTGTCGACATCTCATTTGACATGGTTATTTCCAGATGTAACACATATAACTATCGCGTTAATACCTGGGCTCCTGTGCATTGTCAATGCTTGCTCGCGCCTCGCCCTCGAGGCTTCGGTTGAGGCAAGAAACACCGAGGACTGATGACTGTCCAAGGGAGAACGAGCGTAAATATCAACGTTTTTTACTATGCAAACGAACTCTCTAACTCGTCGGAGTATGTTACGACGCACCGGACTTTTGTTGGGCAGTGCCGGCGCTTTGGCCGGCATTCGAAGCGTGAGTCGGGTTGCTGCTGCTTCGACCCCTGCGCCGGAAAGCAAAACACCACCCTTGAGCAAAGACGCTATGGCTGCCATGGATGCCGCCTTGGGCGGAAAAAAAGGTAGCTATGTCGAAAAAGAGGGCGTTTACACAACGCCTTTGCCGCGCAACGACCTGAAAATCACGATTAAAGATGAGCCGGTTCCAATCGGGCTAGGGTTTGGCGGCTGGGTTTCTATCAAACGCACACTCGATGGTGAAAAAGCCATGCTGATGAGTGATACCGTACTCTTGCAAGAAGAAGTTAACCCGCTCATCTCGGCGGCGCAGGACCACGGTTTACAGGTAACCGCGCTTCATAATCACTTTTTTTACGAGAGCCCGCGTATCTTCTATATGCACTTGCACGGTATGGGCGACGCAGCGGAGCTCGCAGCCAAGTATGGTGCTGCCATCCAAGGCACCAAGCTCCATCCCTCTAACCAACCCCCGGCGACGGCTTCTTCCGGTGGGAGCACGGCTAAGGAGGCCTTCGATTTAGCAGCCCTGGATAAGGCGATAGGACTTACCGGGAAAGTGAACGGACCGATTTACAAGTATGTGGTTGGCCGTGATGACCTGCAGGTTATCGCGATGGGAGCCGAGGTGACAACGGCCATTGGATTGAACACTTGGGCAGCTTTTGCTGGAAATTCTGATGCTGCGCATATCGCTGGCGACGTGGCTATGCTCGAGAGCGAAGTTAACTCGGTTATTCGCGCGTTGCGTAAGCACGATCTGGAGGTGGTCGCTGTTCATCAGCATATGCTGGAAGAGCAACCGCGCATAATTTTCTTACATTACTACGGCAGCGGGCCGGCATTGACGTTAGCCGAAGGTTTTCACGCCGCCCTTGAGCAGCTGGGAGGCAAAGAGAAACAGGCCGGCGGTTGAAAGCTAACTCTCCGTGGTCTGTGAAAGCTTGGCTCCATTGGGTAAAGCCTCTAACTTTGTGCCTCTTTGCGTTTCTGTCCGCGTTCTCAAGTCGCGGTCAAAATGCTGGATCGCTGGCGTTGGAACAGAAAATTCCGTTGCCGGGCGTCATAGGAAGGATCGATCATTTTTCGGCTGATATTGGAGGGAAACGTCTGTTTGCGGCTGCCTTGGGAAACGGGTCGGTCGAGGTTCTTGATGTGGAGCGCGGGGTGCGCATCTCTGAGATTAAAGGGCTAAAAGAGCCGCAGGGGGTTATCTACGACGTTGAACGTAATCAGCTTTATGTGGCTACCGGAGGTGACGGGAAGGTTCGTATTTACAATGGGAAATCTCTTGGTCTGGAATCGACGCTCGATTTTGGTGATGACGCCGATAACCTGCGTGTTGATCCGGAATCCGAAGACATCTGTGTAGGTTTTGGAAATGGCGGGATCGGCATCATCGATTCCTCTGGCCAAAAAGCTGGAACGGTTTTGCTGGGCAGCCACCCGGAATCGTTTCAGTTCGATGAAGCCGCAGACCGGGTCTACGTAAATGTTCCTAAACAATTGGGGGTCGCGGTAATCGATTGGAAGAAGCGTGCAGTAGTTGCGAAATGGGCCTTGGGTCTTTCTTTTGCAAACTACCCGATGGCCTTGGACCGGGTGAATCGAAGGCTTTTTGTCGGCTGTCGATTGCCAGCACGATTGGTGGTTATAGACACAACTTCGGGGCAGACTATCAAGGCGTTACCGACTGTGGGTGATGCTGACGAAGTCTTCTACGACGAAGAGAGGCGATGCATTTACATAGTCGGCGGTGAGGGCGCGATTGAGATTATTCGACAGCAGGGTTCCGACGTTTACGAGACAGCTGGTAGAACGGTTACTGCGTCGGGTGCGCGAACAGGATATTGGTGGCCGAGTTCTGACCGTCTGTACGTAGCGGCTCCAGCAAAGGGGGGACAGACAGCCGCCGTGCTGGTTTATGCGGTAAGTGGGGCGGAGACAAAATGACAAATGACAAATTACAAATGACAGATGACAAACGAGCTGGTAGAGCTTCCCACTTCGTCCTCGTGCTCCTGCTCGTCCTCGTCCTCGATTGACCGGGGGGCGACGCTACAGATGGGACCGATGGGACTTATGAGTTGTCACAGGCGATGAATCATCGGCTCCGGACCGTCCCAGCCAATCGAGATCGAGGACGAGGACGAGCGCGAGCACGAGGACGAAGTCGGGAGATCATCCCCTGCCGGTTATCAATCAAACCCGGGTGGCCTTAGATTCACAAATCCGGACGCCATTTGATAGGCGCGGACGAAGGCCAGGAGCTTTGAGTCCTGATAAAGGTTACCGAGGAAGGTAAGACTAACTGGTGTGCCAGGGCCGCCGATGCTGTCGTCGTCGCCAGTGTCGATTGCCGGCGGCTTTGGAGCATCTTGCCCGCGGATACCATTTGGAACTATCACGGCGGGGTGTCCGGTTAGGTTCGTGATCGCCAGCTGCGCGTCCGATGACGTAGGAACGACAATCACGTCAACTTTGGAGAAGAGTTCGGCCATTGCCCGCATAAGCTCGGTTCGTGCCCGGTTGGCTTGGATGTAGTCAACCGCAGGAAAGAAACGGGCTACCCGGAAGACATTTGGCCAATCCTCCGGGCCTTGCTCCGTCAAAAGGGTGTCGCGTCCACTCAACGTCAAATCGTCGAAGGCAGCGGCGGCTTCCGCATTGAGAAGGTTAGCCATGTCGTCGACTGGAAAATCCGGGAGTTCGACCGGCCGAAGATCGATCCCCATCTTTTTGAGGCGTTCGAGCCCGGCCATATCGTATTGGCGATCGTAGTCGGCTCGCGTTCTAGCATCGGCCCGATCATCCTTTTGATCCTCCCATTGTTTTAATTCTTCAGGGCTGGCATCGTCCGGAGGTGTGTCCTGCAGCTTCGGTGGTTCAAAGGTGCCTTTGGCATATCCGATTTTGAGCGAGCGCCAATCGAACTTTGCGTCCCAAGAAAAAGGGGCGGGATTAACCGTAAGATCAGAGTCGTCCGGACCATAGATCGCTTGCATGACCAGCGCACAGTCTTCTACCGAACGGCAAATCGGTCCGAGTTTATCCATAGTCCAAGCCAGGGCCATCGCGCCGGTCCGGGGCACAAACCCGAAAGTTGGCCGATAACCGGTGGTGCCGCAGCGCGTTGAAGGAGAAGAGATTGAACCGCGTGTCTCGGATCCGATCGCGAATGCGACGCAGCCGGTTGCGGTTGCTGAGCCTGATCCGGCAGATGAACCGCTTGAGCCTTGATCCGGGTTCCATGGGTTTCTGGTCCGGCCACCGAACCATTTGTCGCCGCTAGCTAGAGCACCCAGGGTCAGTTTTGCAATCAGGATCGCGCCCGCTTCATCTAGACGTTTAACGACGGTCGCATCGGTATCGATCACCTGTTGCTGAAACCCGCCAGCCCCCCACGTGGTCGGATAATGTTTAACGGCGAGCAGGTCCTTGGCACCCCAAGGAATACCGTGAAGCGGTCCGCGGTAACGTCCAGCGGCGATTTCGCGATCGACCTCTTTTGCTTGTGCCATAGCGCGCTCATCCGTAAGCGTAATGAGAAAGTGAAGCTTCGGATCAAAGCGTTTCAGGCGAGTCAAATACATCTCCGTGAGGTCGATCGCCTTGATTTTTTGCCGTCTTAACAGCTCTCCAAGTTCTCGTACGGACGAGTAAGCGAGACTCTCCAGATTCTTTGGGATTTCTGAATCCACGATATTTGGCGCCTCGCTAATTGCCTTCTCCGTCCGGACTGGTTCCGGCTCAGTTGGAAATCGGTTGGTGAGGAGCGGGTCAAACCGGTAGGCTGGTGGCACATTGTTCGGCAGGTTCAGTTTGCGAACGTTTTTGATGCCCCGGAGTTGCTGATTCAGCGCGATCAGCATGTCCTTCTTCTGACCCGGCGTAATAGAGACCCCGGCCAGAACGGCAGCCTCATCGATCATGGTGGCGTCGATTTTGAATGTCGGGTTTTCCGAAGCCTGCGCGTCTTGCGAAGCCAGGGCATAGAGAGCCCCGGCAAAGAAATTGGAAGTTACGCCGATACCGGCGCAAGCCGCGAGAAAAGCGCGTCGATTCGCGTGTCTGACCAGGTCATTCATAAAAAGGATTGAAGTCTCTCTTGTAGTTGAGGGTCTGGAGAATAGCAATCATGGCGGGAGCTAGCAGTTCTGAATCGTGCTCGGGCTCGTCCTCGTGCTCGAATGCCTTCGCGCGACTGCCGATGAATTCACCGACTGCCGCAACTCATAAGTCCCATCGGTCCCATCCGTGTCATCGCCCCGACTAATCGAGCCCGAGGACGAGCCCGAGCACGATATGAGACAAAAATCGGCTCGCTAGGAACCCTGCGGTGCCGATATAGAAGAACTGTGAACGGCGAACGGTGAACTGTGAACGGTGAACTACTAACCGCGAACCCTTCAATGAATTTTCATTCTAAAATGGCCCCGATGCGCAGTCATCGGCTTCTGGCTTGCGACGGTGGCGGCATGCGTGGGCTGATCAATATCGAGGTGTTGGCTAAGCTTGAAAAAGACCTGCGCAACATCACCGGAAAGCCAACCTTGGTCTTGGCCGAGTTCTTTGATTACGTAGGAGGGACAAGCTGTGGTGCGATCATTGCCGCGTTGATCGCGATGGGGAAACCAATGGATGACATCCGGACGTTCTTTATAAGCTCTTGCCCGGACATGTTTCTGAAAGCCAGGCTTTGGGAGAGGTGGCATTCTAAGTTTCGTAACGATGCGCTTTCGGCTCGGCTGCGCGGCTTGTTCGGCGACGCTAAATTGGGATCGGACCGCCTCCAAACTTTGCTGATGCTGGTTTTATCCAACGCCAGCACTAATTCACCCTGGCCGGTGTGTAATAATCCGGCAGCGAAGTATAATGACCGGCGGCTGCCTGACTGCAACTTGGAGCTGCCATTGTGGCAATTGGTCAGAGCCAGCACGGCTGCGCCAACTTACTTTCCGCCGGAAGTGATCCACGTAGGGACGCGACCATTTGTCTTTGTGGACGGCGCAATGACCATGTACCACAACCCCGCTTTCCAGCTTTTCTTGATGGCGACGACGGATGTTTATCAGTTGGGGTGGGGGGTAGGAGTTGATCGCTTGCTGTTGATCTCGATCGGCAGCGGCAACAGCACCGGCACAGAAGGGAACCTCAGCCCGCAAGAAATGAATATTTTGTATCATGCCAGCCGCGTGCCGGCAGCGCTCTTAGCGGCGGCTCAACAAGAACAAGATTTTCTCTGCCGGATCTTTGGTGAGACGTTGGAAGGCGAACCCTTGGATTCAGAAATTGGCGACATGCAGGGCCACGGCATTCGGGGCGGCCAGAAGCTATTTAGTTACGTCCGTTACAATGCCGAGCTATCCCGAGCAGGCCTGGATTGGCTCGGTCTACCTAACGTTAATCCAGCTCATGTGCATCCTATGGATGCAGTCGAGTTTCTAGACGAGGTTCGGCAAATTGGGATTGCGTTGGCCGAGCGCAAAGTGAAGCCCGAGCATTTCGCGCAATTCATTCCCGAGGCACTAAATCGCCAATAGGCATGAACAAACCAAAAATCTCAACCGCAGATGAACGCAGATCTACGCGGATAATTAACCGCGAATGGACACGAATATGAATTTTAATTTTTAAAGCCGGAGAAACGGCTCCTAGAGCGAATCGGTTCTTGCGAAGTCGGCGTTTTTCACAGCGAGTTTTTCTTATTATTCGCGTCAATTGGTGTGCATTCGCGGTTGTCTCTTATCCGCATGAATCTGTGTTCATCTGCGGTTCGCTTTTGTCTTCGCGATCTTTGTGGTCTTCTGTGTAAGCTGTGAGCTTGGTTAACTAATACGTGTGAAGACGCTTTATATCCTGAATGGTCCGAATCTGAATCTGCTTGGCACGCGTGAGCCCGAGGTTTACGGGAAGACGACGCTGGCTGAGATCGAACAATCGTGCCGCGACTTTGGGTCGAAGCATGGCCTGGAAATCCAGTTTCTGCAGAGCAATCACGAAGGGCAGCTGATTGACTGGATTCAGGATGCCGGGAAAAAAAGCCAAGGAATTCTGATCAATCCGGGCGCCTACACGCACACTTCTATCGCGATCCGAGACGCATTGAGCGCGGTCAATGTCCCAGTGATAGAAATCCATTTATCGAATATTCACAGGCGGGAACAGTTCCGGCACCGTTCCTATGTTTCTCAAGTGGCAACCGGCGTTATTTGTGGGTTGGGGCCCGCCGGATATGTGCTCGGGTTGCAAGCCTTGGTGGGACTGGCTGGGGTATGAGAAGAGTGCCGGGAGCGAGCCTTGGATCGTGCTCGTGCTCGTCCTCTTGCTCGAATGGCTGGGGTGACTGCCGATGATTCCCGACTGCGGCCACTCATAAGTCCTATTGGTCCTATTAGTCCCATCCGGGTCATCGCTCTAACCATTCGAGCACGAGGACGAGCCCGAGCACGAGCAGGCTATGAGAGCTGCCCTACCTATTCTCGGAACAGAGATTCCTCGATCCGTAGGTCGCAGGTCATGAGCTCGGGCACACCGGGTTCGAGAGGGGCTTTGCGGGCAAACTCGCCCACGGTCTGTTCGACGAAAGCGGCTTGGCCGGCGCTGAGGCTGAAGCGGCGGAGCGGTTGATCCGTTTCGCGGTTTATAACGGTGAGCTCCAGAGGCAACTGAACTGGAATCTTGGGATGAAGCGACGGATACAAGGCGGTGGCTCGGTAGCGTAACCCAGCAGCGAGTTCTCGCGGGGAAAGCGAGCGGAAAGGGAGTTCCCTCCCGTTTATGTAAACGGCATAGTTACGATGCGCGTCCGTGCTGATGGCAAACTCTAAGCGGGCCATCGAGGTATCCACAAATCGGCTCGTGGTGCCACCATCGGTCGGGGTATCGCAAAGGAGCGGCCAGGCTTCTAACGCCCGTCTTATGGTTAGTCCTTCAAAGCTGAGTAGGCGAGCAAAACGCCATTCCCAGATCTGTCGGAAGAGGGCGGGATCGAAAGCGAACCCGAACTGGGCCAATTCGGTGAGCACGTCGCTGAGATCCATCCACAACGGGGTGGGTAGAAAGTAACGGTCGTGCAGATGATCGCCCCAATCCTTTAAACTCGTTTGGCAGGGCTCTTCGAGAAGATAAGCCAGTAGCGCGCGGAACAGGAGAGCAACCCCGGCAACCCATTCCGTCTTCGGCAAGCTTTCGATCGCTCTGAATTCGATCAATCCCAGAAATCCATTGGGTGGACTCCAAAACTTATCGAAGCTGATTTCGCTTCGGTGGGGGTTCCCGCTGCTGTCGGTATGGAGATGCCGCACAATTTCGCTGATCGCTCCACGTTGGTCTCCTGCGGATAATTTTTCGAGTTGGCGATAAGCGAGCTCTAAATCGAGCAAGCGTTGGCCGCACTCGTCAGGTCGAGGGGCTTGCGCGGAAGACCCAACGTATGCCCCGGTAAACAAATAGGAGAGCGACGGATGGCGCTGCCAATAACGCAAAATAGAAGCCAGCCAACTTGGGCGAGACAGGAATGGGTTCTGTTCAATCGTGAGGCCGCCAAACAGAACATGATTTCCACCGCCGGTTCCGAAAATCGTGGTGCTCTCCTTGTGAGCTCTTAATCCGATGGAGGAAGCGATGCGTGACAGTTTCTCGACCCAGTCAGCATATTCTCGCCAGGAGGAGCACGCGGGTAAGTTGACTTCCAATACACCAGGATCTGCGGAGAAAATCAGGTGTGACCAGGTGGGTGGAGTGTCGATTGGTGCGTATCCCTGCCAATTCACAGAAACCGATTGCAGGAGGTCCGAGCAGACGCGAATCAACTGTTCAAAAGGCGCGGCCAATAGAGGCGGAAGAAACAAATCGACGTGGTCTGAGGCAAGGTCGAGCACCATTGCTCGCCGTAACGCTTCCGGAGGCAAGTCCTGCATTGGAAGACGCAGGCCGCTCGGTCCGTCCGCTCCCGTGAGCTCGAACCTGCGGAGATTCCATTTTTCTGTTCGCCAGCGATCTTCCAGATGATCTAGTGGCAACACCCAGATCGGCCTTTTTGGTTCTTTCGGGTCTACGGCTTTCACCCAGCGATCTTCCAGACCGAGCTTCTGGACAAAACCGTCTCGAAACGGTTTGGCCAACCGCTCGTCCGGCTTGTGTTCCCGATTTTCGCTGGAAAGCTCGAATGGCTTTTCCGGGCGTAGAACGTGTAGCGCCCAGCGAGGGTTCACTTCGCCGGGGTAAAGTTTCCCCGGCGAATACAGCAATAGTGAGCCGGGCCAAACCTCTTTGTCGACCGCTCGGGCGAAGGAGTAGGCGTAAAGCAGTTTAGTGGGACCAACCGCAGCGAAATTCCACTCTGGTCCTTCTGGATCTTCGGGTACATACGTCGGTTCACCGCCCATGGTGAGCAGCACATCTTTGGTTTTCAGGACCTGTTCAACGTGGCTCGCGATCTGGTCCCGATCTTCCCCGGTGACCAGACCGAGCTTAAGCCTTGATTCGAAGGTTCCAGGGACTTTTTCCTGGCCGAAGTAGCTGCCTTCGATCGGTGCTACATCGTTTAGCGAGACGCCGACGGCGGTAGGAATAAATCGATGGTCACAAAAGGTGCCGTTCGTCGGATCGATGCCGACCCAGCCGCCGCCTGGCAGGAAAACCTCGATCCACGCATGAAGAGCGCTATCGGGACGGCGATCCGGCACATCGATTTGGAAATCGCATAGAAATCCGCTGACCAGTCGCACCGCCAGGCCTTGTTTCCGCATAATGGTTGCGCACAGGAGAGCGGTATCCCGGCACGCACCAGATCGAAGCTCAACCGTTCTCGCTGGTAACCGAGCATCGCCATCTTCGCGAACCTCATAGGCGATCTCGTTATGTAAAACTTTTGCGAGATCGACTAATGCCTCGACCGTGTTCCGTTTATTTCCAAAGCGCCAGAGATCGTCAGGGTCGAAGTCTTCTTCTGGCTTTACCGCTAGATAGGGTCCTAAGACTTTGGCTTCCTCGACCGTATATTCGAAGGGAATTTCGGTTGCGCGCGGTGCTAAGAGAAAGTGAAACGGGTTCTTCGGCCAGAGTTCGACCTCAAGCCGGCTGCGGATCTCCAACGTCTCGGCCGGTTGAGGAAAAAAACAATTTGCCACTAAGTTGTCGAAAAGGTCCCGGCGATAGTGGACATCAGCCGTGACGTTAGTCAGCGTTTCCAATCGGTGGGTTATGATTGATTGGTCAGTCCGTGGATAAAGACGGACTCGGTGTGGCGAAAAGCTGACCGGCTTTTCGTAACTGTAACGCATACAGTTTTCGATTTGGACACGCATGGTTAGGGAGGCGAGACGGCGAAAGGGCGAATGGGCGGGTGGGCGAAGCGGCATCCGGAGCGGGTCGGGGTATCGGTGTGGGCGACACGCTCGGAGTGAAACTGCCAATGGGACCTATAGGACCTATGGGACCAATATGACTGAAGGATTGTGGAGGTTTGTCGAAGTCTGTTGGCGGCACAAGCCGACTCGCCTATTGGCCCACTCGCCTTTTCGCCGTTTCGGTTTTTCTTCATGGGCTGAGCTTCAGGCGACGCCCGTCGCAGGAGGCGAGGTTTTCAGACGGCGTACTCGGACTCTGACCTTCATAGATTGACTGCCGGCTCCTTTAAATGTTCCACGGACAGGGGCCGCGTCGCTAGCGTCTCGTCCGAAGGAGACGGCGATATGTTGCTCGCCACACCAACAGTTATTCGTTGGATCCAAGGCAACCCAGGTCTGTCCGGGCACTAGTACTTCTACCCAGGCGTGGGTTGCTACCGAGCCAACTAACGCCGGCAAGCCGTTCCCGGTTGCAGGTGGTGGTGAAGTCTCGATATAACCACAAACGTAACGGGCGGGTAGACCGGCAGTTCTAAGCACGCTAAGCATGACATGGGCAAAGTCCTGACAAACTCCTTTTCGGGCTTTCCACACGAATCCGACATCGGTCGAGAATTGAGTCGAACCCTGTTCGTACTCGAAAGCTTGGTGAATGTTGCGGTTCAGTTCTTCCAAGCCTTGCCGGACGATGGCGTTTCCACGGAGATACCGTTTTGCCCATTGAGTCGCATCCCGTCCGATCTTGACCATTTCCGTTGGTTGCAAGTAATCGAACGAGAAAGGCAGGGTCGAACTCAGAATTTGACGGGATTCTTGAACGCTAAGCGCCAGGCTCTGTTCCGGCAGCAGTAACCGGGTTGTACTAACGACGGCTTCACTCTCGATCACGAGACGAGAGTGCCGGAACGGCAGTGAAATAACCGAAACTTGATTCCCAAAATAATCTTCGTAATCGGAAGGGGTCACGGTCGGCTCCAGAGTCAATGTGTGCCGCTTGATGGCTTGGTCTCGCCGATTGAGCGGTTTCAACCGCAACTCTAGATATGCCTCCGCAACCGGTGCCGTATAATGGTAATCGGTAACGTGAGAAACGCGGAAGAGCATGCCCTGGACGGTGATATGCCATGCGGTGGAAGGAACGCAAGCGGCCGGCAAGGGCAAACAGGCGAATGGGCGCACCGGCGAGTGGGCGAAGGGCGATCGTCGAGCTCTGGCACGGATGAGACTTATGGGACCTATACGACTAATGAGTGACCGTATAGGTCCTATCTGTTTACGGGGGTCGGCTACCCATGGCCACGCCCGGATGCTGAGCGGCCGCTGCGCATCATCGCCCTTTCGCCAATTCGCCGGTGCGCCGTTTCGCTCCTACCCACTTCGCTGCCGGATAATCTCCCGTATGGCTTCCAGCGCGACCGGATCCTCGAGCGTGCTCAGGTCTCCGGTTTCCCGGCCTTCGGCGGCAGCCAGGATCGCTCGACGGAGGATTTTGCCAGATCTGGTCTTAGGAAGAGCTCGGATGATGTGGATGGCGGCTGGCCGAGAGAAAGCGCCAAGGTTAGAGACCACGACCGATTCGATCTCTTTCCGTAACCGGGCCTGGCTGTCGGAGTCTGGCAAATCCTGTTTAGCCACAACGAAACAGTGAACAGCCTGTCCTTTGAGCTCGTCGCTTGCCCCTACTGCGGCGGCTTCGGCGACCTGCGGATGCGAGCAGATTGTCTCTTCGATTTCGCGGCTCCCTAATCTGTGCCCAGCGACGTTGATCACATCGTCTGATCGTCCCAGGATAAAGAAATAGCCGTCTTCGTCCTCGATGGCGTAATCGAAGGTAGAGTACAGGTGGACCTCGGAAAACCGGCCGCAATAATGCTGGGAGAACATTTGGTCGTCCCTCCACACCGTTAGCATGCATCCTGGCGGCAGAGGTAACCCTAGAGCGAGGATCCCTTTCTCGTTCGGCGGCAAGGTCTGGCCGGTAATCGGATCTACGATTCTGGCATCATACCCGGGCATAGGAATACCGGGGGAGCCAGGTTTGATTTTCGGTCGCTCGATTTTGGGTAGGAGAGCCAGGACAGGCCACCCAGTCTCGGTCTGCCAATAATTGTCGATCACTGGGATCCCGAGAGCTTCGCTGATCCATGACCAACTCGGTTCATCCAGTGGTTCTCCAGCCAGATAAAGGCGTTGGAGACTGCTGGTGTCGTATTTCTTGAGTAACGCCGGGTCTTGCCTCTTCAGGGTCCGGATGGCTGTAGGTGAGGTGAACATGACTGAGGCGCGGAAGCGCTCCACGATCTTCCACCAGATGCCGCCATCCGGTTTAATGGGTAGACCTTCGTAGAAGACGGTGGTCATTCCATGGATTAGCGGTCCATAGACACCATAGGAATGGCCGACGGCCCAACCGACATCGGCCGCGGTGAACATGACCTCCCCGGGTTCACCTGCAAAGAGATATTGCATTGAGGTGGCCAAAGCGACGGCATAACCGCCGGTATCGCGTTGTACCCCTTTGGGCTTAGCGGTTGTTCCGGAGGTATAGAGAAGGTTGCTGGTTTCGGTGGACTCTAACCATTCGACTGCGACGACCTCTTTTTCGTGAGCTTTCCGAACGGTGGCGTAATCGACGTCGCGACCTTGAGTCCACGGGATCTTCGGATCCAGACCGCGATTACAAACCAGGACGCTTTTCGGAGGGAGCTTGGCGAGAGCGACTGCTTCATCAGCCAGCCGTTTCAGGGGAATCACTTTCCCGCCTCGCAACCCGATATCCGCCGTGATTAAGACCGTAGCCTCGGCATCATCGATTCGTGTAGCCAGACTGGCAGGCGCAAAACCGGCAAATACGACAGAGTGGATGGCGCCAATCCGGACGCAAGCCAGCATGGCAAACGCCGCCTCAGGGATCATCGGGAGATAGATGACCGCTCGATGGCCTCGCCGGAGACCGAGCGCTCGGAGAACCGCGGCGAACGTATTTACTTCGTCGTAAAGCTCTTGGAAAGTGAAGGTTCGTTCCGTTTCTACTTCCGTTGAAATAAAATGGAGAGCGGGCTGCGCGGCTCGGCCCGGCAAGTGCCGATCTACCGCGTTGTAGCAAAGGTTGGTTCTACCGCCGACAAACCACCGTGAAAAAGGCGGTCGGCTAAAATCGCAAACCTGATCGATCGGGTGTTCCCAGTGGATGGCTTTGGCCTGTTCGTTCCAAAAGCTGTCGCGATCGGTTAAGGCCCGTTGGCAGAATTCCTGCGCTCGAAGACTGGTGCTCATTTTGGGGGGATGGGAGAGGATACAGGAGCTAGGAGGTAGAATCTAGGGGGCGTTTCCTCGCCTAAGGCGAGGAAGTCTTACCCAAACAGCGTCGGCTCCGGCTCGGAGATAATGCTTTGGTGGGTCAGGAAGTTATCGGCGATGACGAAATGCACCTGTTCGATTTCATCGAACAAACGATTAGTCAGGGCCACGAGTTCATCGGCTTGAAGTACCCGGCCCGGGCTCTCTTCCGATTCCAGGAAGAATGAATACCAGTCTAGTCTGCGGATCTGGCGAACCAAGTCTTGCAGAAAATTGAGCGCAACGCTGGCTTGAGCAGAATTCTTCGGGAGCGATGCGCTCAGGAGGGTGGTGCAGCGTTCGAGCGCATACATTACTGAGCGCGGCATGGCCGGGTTTTGCCAAAGGAATTCCAGTACCGGCGCCGGTTCGGAGCGGGTCTGGTAGATGCGTCGATAGGCGTCCCGGCAACCGAGCAGGCGTAAAAAGACGGAAAGCTCAATATCCAACGCGGGACGAGCCTCTCGCGCCCGGCGGACGGAAGAAGCCACACTGAAGGCGGCGTTAGCCGTGGTGATCGCCCGTTCGACGTACATCCCAAGCTCACAAAACCGCCAACCGTCGTCAGCCAACATCGACTGTTGGGCGGTCGCGAAAAACTGAGGAATATAAGCCAAGACCGCCTCGGAGATCCGGCGAGTCGTTCTTCGGGCTTCGGCCTCGGGTGCGTCCTCTGGCAGGCGCCGCCGTTGAAATTGTGCGCGGAGTAAGGAAAGAACAGACCAAGCTTCTGGACTAATCACTTCACGGAGAGAACTGGCATTGGCCAGTCCGCGCCGGATCATGGTGGTTACAGAGCCGGCTTGCTCCGGATCGAGCATGAGGTAGTAGCGTTCCTTAACACTATTAATTCCGCGGCGTCCGCGGCGTCCCGAGGTTCCCAAGGGAGGCAATAGTTGATTCCAGATCGGACGATAGAGTTTCCGTTCCGCCAGGGTAAGCTCTTCCATTTCGATCGTCTCGATGTACTGGATCATTTTCGAGACGTGCAAAGCGCGTTCGAGATAACGACCCAGCCAGTAAAACCCTTCCGCGACCCGGCTGGTAACCTGTCGAGTCGGCAAGATCCAAGGGCGCCGAAAGGAAGGCGCCGCAGCCGGTGCCGTCGGATGCGCGCTTATTACCCAGGTGTCTTTTCCGCCGCCGCCGTGCTCTGACTCGGTCCGCCCTTTGACCGATGACGATAGACGAGTGAGCGCACCCGGAAAGACATTGAAACCGGTGCCGTCACGCATCCCATAAACGATGTGATCCTGAAGTCGTTCAACCAGCTTGCCTTTAACCGAGCAAAGCGTTCGGGCGGTGTCATCGATCGGTTGGGCCACGTAAAGGTGAGGGGCCTTTCGCACTACGTTCTCGATCTCCAGAGCGCCTTTCTCGGACTGTTGCAAAGAGAGGAAACGCTCTCCGGTGAGATACCGAATTTGAAATGAATCGAGGTTCTCCAGGACCATCTCTCGTTGATCCAGGTCCCCGAGCCAGTAGGTCGTCAGGGTCGGCAAGATGGGCCATTCTCCCAGGTAAAACCGGACAATAGCGCTAGCGAAATGTAACAAGCTTCGGTCATCGGCCAGCTGGGACCCAACTGCATTTATGAGGGTAACCGTTCCTTTGCGTAGACAATGGACCAGACCAGGCACTCCCAAACGACTGTCGGTATTGAAAACCAACGGATCTAGCCAGGGATCCGCGACCCGCGAATAAACGACATCGACCCGTTCCAGGCCCGAAACCGTTTTAAGAAAAAGGCTGCCATCGAGGACCAGCAGGTCTTCACCCTGCACTAGGGGGATACCCATTCTGCGAGCGAGAAAGCTGTGCTCGGAGTAGACAGCGCTAGCCACCCCCGGGGTAAGTAGCACCACGGCCGGGTCAGCTAGATTGGACATCGCTCTTAGCCCCATCAGAATTTCTGTCGGCAACTGAGCAACCGATTCCACCGGATGATGCTCGAACAGATCCGGTATCACCCTGGCTAACAGCCGCCGGTTCTGGACCATGTACGAGAGACCCGAGGCGTGTCCGAAATAATGGTTTTTGACGGTTAAGAGTCCTTGCGGATCGCGACAGATGGCGAGGCCGCTCAGATGGAGGTACGAACCTTGGGGAGGACGCAGCCCAACGGCGCTGCGGTGAAAGTGAGGGCTGCCCAGAACGATTGGAATCGGGAGGACGCCTTGGCGCAGGATGTCACGCTGGCCGTAGACATCCTGCAAAAACAACTCAAAGGCGCGAATCCGCTGTTCGAATCCTTTCTGCAACACCTCCCACTCTTCCGCCAGGAAGACCTGGGGCAGCAGGTCGGAAAACCAAGTATTCTGCTGGCCGGAATTGGAACCTTCAAAGGAGATACCCAGTTCGCGCAGGGTTGCCTCAAGGCGTTCCTCCAGCTCTTTTAAATCGGCGGACGAATAATAACGCTCAAGATGATCAAGCAACGGCTGGTACTGCTTCCGCGTCCGTCCGCGAGGGTCGAGAATTTCGTGCCATGGTCGAGCGTTAGTCTGCACGGAGAGAGCGAAGTTATGGGATGAGTCCAAGGAGTTCAACTGCGTATGGGCGTTTCGGCGTATCGGGGTGTGGGCGTACGCATGCGGCTCGGTTGTCGGATTAGACTTATGGGACTCATGGGACCTATGGGTCAGGCTCACATTAGTCCCATAGGTCCTATATGTCCCGTTCGCTAGCGGAGCCGCACGCACACGCCCATACGCCGGCACGCCGATACGCCGACACGCTTACAGGGCTTGCCAATTTCTATTTTGCGCGACATTCTGGGAAACCGTGGATCCTTTAATAGGACCGTTGATCAAAACCCCTAAATGAAGAGGGCCGCACTGCGTGCGGCCTTTGTTGTCTTCAGTCCCCTCTATGCAGCACATCTATTCCGACCCGACGTTTCAATTGGCTTGCGACCAATTCAAGCTGATCGCCGATTATATCAATATCCCCCAAGCCTTGCGAGATCGGCTCATGTTCCCAAAGCGCTCAATCACAGTCGCAGTGCCTGTGCGGATGGACGACGGTGCCGTCCGTGTGTTCGAAGGGTATCGGGTGCAGCACCATCTATCGATGGGACCCACCAAAGGGGGTACCCGGTTTGCGCTGTCGGTGAATATTGGCGAGGTGGCCGCCCTGGCTATGTGGATGAGCTGGAAGTGCGCCTTGGCCGGACTCCCGTACGGAGGCGCGAAGGGTGGGGTACAATGCGATCCGCGATCGTTGAGCGCGGCGGAATTGGAGCGGCTTTCGCGACGTTACATGGCGGAGATGATCCCTTTCATTGGGCCTCGGACTGACATCATGGGTCCCGACATGGGTACGAACGAGCAGGTGATGGCCTGGTTCATGGATACCTATTCTTCCCGTCAGGGATATTCGGTCCCAGAGATCGTAACCGGAAAGCCGTTAAGTGTCGGCGGTACTTATGGCCGGCGAGAATCGACCGGGCGCGGGGTCGTCTATTTGATCGAAAGGGCCGCCCACCTCATTAATTTTAAACTGGTCGGCGGAACGGCGGTGATTCAGGGGTTCGGGAATGTCGGATCCATCGCAGCCCGAGGCTTAGCCTACAAGAACGGGATGAAAGTGATTGCGGTTAGCGACGTATCCGGTGCTTACCGGAACGAAAACGGAATCGACATACGGGCAGCGGAGAAGTATGCGGCCGAACATGGATCTTTACAAGGGTATCCCGAAGCGGAGCGCTTTTCGCCGGATGAATTGCTAACCGTTCCGTGCGACGTGCTGGTGCCGGCGGCGATTAGCGGCGTGATTCATGGCAAAAACGTAGGGCAAATTCGTTGCCGGATCCTGGCTGAGGCAGCCAATGGCCCCACAACGGTTGAGGCGGACAAAATATTTTTCGAGCGCTGGCAAGAAATCTTCGTGATCCCCGACATCCTCTGCAACGCGGGCGGAGTAATCGTGTCTTACTTTGAATGGGTCCAAAGCTTGCAGAGTTTCTTCTGGAGGGAGACCGAGGTC
>DASUWQ010000181.1:0-5766 GCA_036378375.1 Chthoniobacterales bacterium | reverse complement strand
GGTTCCGCTCGGTCGAATTCGAGGACGAGGACGACGACGAGTGCGAGAACGAAGCCAAACCCGCGAAGGTATTCCATCTTGAGATTCTCCATAACCCCCAACCCAAATCCAAACCCACTATGTTAAAAAGCCCACTAAACTGGAAATCCATTGTCAGGTTACTGGCAATTCCAACGCTCCTGCTCACGGCAGGAGCGATGCCCGCGGTCGCGCAGCAGAAAAAGCTGATTGCGATTATCGTTCCTTCCCCGGAAAACCCCTTCTTTAAAGCGGAAGCCGATGCGGCTGATGCCAAAGCGAAAGCCATGGGTTACGACACTTTGGTTCTCGTGCACAACGATGACCCGGTAAAACAGGATCAGCTTTTCGATACGGCCATTGCCCGGAAAGCGGCTGCTATCATTTTGGATAATGCAGGTGCAGACGCTACGGTTGCAGCGGTGAAAAAGGCAAAAGCAGCCGGTATTCCGTCATTTCTGGTAGACCGGGAAATCAACGCGAACGGCGTTGCGGCTGCCCAGTTGGTGTCAAACAACTATCAAGGAGCAACTCTGGGCGCTGAAGAATTCGCCAAGGTAATGGGAGAACAAGGCGATTACGTTGAGTTGATCGGAAAAGAGACCGATACCAATGCCGGCATCCGGTCGAAAGGTTACAACGATACCTTGAGTCAATATCCAAAGCTCAAGAAGGTCGCCGCTCAAAGCGCCAACTGGAACCAGGCGGAAGCGTTCCAGAAGATGCAGACGATCATTCAGCAATACCCCAACATCAAAGGCGTTATCTCTGGTAACGACACGATGGCCTTAGGCGCTTATGCTGCGCTGAAAGCCGCTGGTAAAGGAAACGTGCTGGTGGTCGGATTTGATGGCAGTCCCGATGTCGCTGCGTCGATCAAAGCGGGCGAGATTAAAGCAACCGTTCTCCAGCCCGTCGTTCATCTCTCCGAGTTAGCGGTGGAAGAAGCCGACCAATTCCTCAAGACCGGGAAAACTGGAAAGGACGAAAAACAGACGATCGACTGTGTCCTGGTGAACCCTGATAATGTAGCGAACTACTCGGCGTTCAATCTGAAGGAATAAAAAAATTCACCACAGAGACACAGAGGACACAGAGGTGTGAGTCAATTTAAATTGAAGCTCGAGCCGGGAATTGAGACCAGCTCGAGACTCTCTTGGTGTTCTTCGTGTCTTTGTGGTGAAATCCTCTGTGTTCTCTGTGTCCTTGGCCGACGTAGCCTTCTTCCTATCGGTAACTATTCTAGAGTTGCTGGCAAAGTCTGCTCTGTGGTGAAATCTGCCTTTTGATGAAGACGATTCTTGCGCTGGATGCCGGGACTACCAATGTGAAAGCGATTTTGGTAGATCAGCAAGGCAATGTAGTCGCACGAAGTTCGACTCCGCTCGAAATCCAGTTCCCGAAAGATGGTTGGGTTGAACAATCAGCAGCTGCGATTCTGGTTGCCGCCCAAAAGGCAATTAAGGAGTGCCTCGAAAAAGGAAGAGAGCACGAGGTAGTTGCATTGGGTATATCCAATCAGCGGGAAACGGTGGTGGCCTGGAACCGGCGCACAGGTCAAGCGATTCATCCCTGTATTGTCTGGCAATGCCGGCGAAGCGCCTCTATTTGCCAGATCTTGCGAAGCAAAGGGTTGGATGAGAAAATCCGTGTCAAGACGGGGTTGCAGGTCGACCCGTTGTTCCCCGCCACCAAAATTCAGTGGCTGTTCGAAAACTATCCCGAGGTGGCGAAACTGGCGGATCAAGAGGATCTTTGTGTTGGGACAGTGGATGCGTGGCTAGTCTGGAATTTGACTCAACGAAAAGAGTTCCGGACCGACTACAGTAATGCGTCTCGAACCCAGCTGTTGAATCTTCGGGAAGGATCTTGGGATCCTGAGCTTCTCGATCTTTTTGGAGTACCGAAGTCCATTCTTCCCGAGCTAACGCAATCGAATGGATTGTTTGGCGAAATGACTCTGCCGGGTGGCAGAACGATTCCCATACACGGTGTGTTGGGCGATTCGCATGCCGCACTTCTGGGGCACGGTGTTCTACAGAAAGGGAAAGTAAAAGCGACTTATGGCACCGGTTCTTCGCTGATGACGCTCTGCGACGCGCCGGAAACGGGAGATAGACGCGTCTCCACAACCATTGCCTGGAACCTGAATCGGATTCAGTATGCGTACGAAGGAAACATCACGGTAACCGGTTCCGGTCTTTCCTGGGCGCTTGGCTTTACCGGGTTAGATGACCTTGACGCGGCCGTACAACGGGCCATTGAGCTGCCGCACAACGCCAACGTCTATTTCGTTCCGGCCTTAGCTGGTCTGGGTGCACCGCATTGGGAGGAGAAGGCGCGGGGATCGATCGTCGGTTTATCTTTCGGCGCGAACAAAGAACATCTCGTACGCGCGGCGCTCGAGGCGATCGCTTATCAAATCAAAGATGTTTTCGATGCAATGCAGGAAGCGGCCAAGACAAGACTGGAAACTCTTTTGACCGACGGCGGAGCCAGCAAGAATGATTGGCTGATGCAATTTCAAGCCGATCTACTCGACCGGCACCTGCGACGCAGCCGAACCGCAGAGTTATCCGGGTTGGGAGCCGCCTTTGCTGCCGGTCTTGGCGCCGGTTTCTGGTCTTCACCCGACGATCTAGCGGCGGCGATCGCACCGCATGACCCGTTTGATCCGGCCATGGAAGATGATGAGCGAAAGCGCTTAGTCCTGGGCTGGAACCGAGCCGTCGACTCCGTGAAGACGCTTGCCAGCAAATGATCCGCAGATTTAATAATCCGCAGATTACACAGATTACGCAGATTTCGTTTAAGGCCGATCACAGTGAAAGCGCTAAAAGCCTGCTTGCTAATGCGACGATTTCCTTTTGGCCCCGGTGCAGAATCTAACTCAAATCGCAGTCACCGGATCGTTTTGAGAAATCTGCGTAATCTGTGTAATCTGCGGATCTTAATTTAGACTTTATATCTAGAGCGCTCCGAAACATTCTGAACTCCTGCAACTCCTTGAACTCCCGACTTCGCTTTCAGAAACAACAGTCAGCCGACAGATGCAAAAGCTACGTCGGGTAAGCCTCGAACTCCTTCTTTCATAATGTCGCGTAATCTTCCAGATCTCAGGCTCATGACCCGGGTAGCGCGGCTTTATTATGAAGAACGGCTGATCCAGAGTGAGATTGCGAACAGGTTAGGAATCACTCAGGTGGCCGTCTCCCGGCTCCTAAAGAAAGCGGAAGAGAATGGGATCGTGCGGACAACGGTGGTTACGCCGCCGGGTGCTTTTGCCGAACTGGAAGAAACCTTGGAGCAAAGATTCGGCCTTTCTCAGGTGATCGTAGGGGAAGCGACCAGTGACTCGGAAGAAGCGGTGTTAGCCGCCATCGGTTCGGCTGCCGCTGAATATCTCGAGTCCACGATTCGTTCGGGCGAAGTCATCGGGATCTCTTCTTGGAGCTCATCTTTGTTGTCCACGGTCGAACAGATGCATCCGATTCGGAAATTGGAGAACTGTGTTGTGGTTCAGTTGTTGGGAGGAATCGGCAGTCCCTCCGCCGAACAACACGCGAATCATTTGGCGGTGCGATTATCAAGATTGGTACGGGGTGAAGCGCGTTTTTTGCCCGTGCCGGGTGTGGTTGGATCCGCTAATGCGGCTAAAGTTTTGCTGAAGGAGCCAAACGTCAGTGGCACAGTGGCCCTTTTCGACAAAGTCAGTTTAGCGTTGGTTGGTATCGGATCGGTTGAACCCTCGGCGCTCGTTGCCAGTAGTGGAAACATTTTTTCGAAAGAGGAGCTCGAGCAGCTGCAGAAACAGGGAGCGGTGGGGGATATCTGCATTCGTTTTATTGATGCTAAGGGTAAGCCGGTCAAAGGCGCCCATGACGAGCGGGTGATCGGGATGGATCTGGACGCATTGACTCATGTACCAAGATCGGTGGGGGTGTGCGGAGGCAAACGGAAGTTTGCGGCGATCCTGGGAGCAATTCGAGGAAAGTGGATCAATACTCTCGTGACGGACCAGCACACGGCGGCGCGGTTAGTGAAGGCGCAGCCCGGGAAGGCGTAGGGGGACGGAGTGCCCGACGGAGGGGCGTTGCATTCGGCGCGCCGGTCCGAAACGTGATCCTGACCGAAAACTATGCGCAACGGTTTTCGCGCACCACGGCTGCGACGCCCGAAAGCGGTGCCACGTCTATTGGCGTTACGCGTTTCGGTGGCCGTTACGTGTTCCCGGGAGCCGCGGCTAATACGCGGCTTGGACGGGGTACGGGATGGGTGTTGTACCTGATCTGCGGTAAAAGGACATGGAATGCGGCTCCCCTCCGGTCCCGGGTTCGCGGAGAACAACATCTTGGCGTGGTTCCGGCTTGACGCCGGCGGCGGGCGAGACTTACTATTTGACTAAATAGCATATATTGCATATTTATTCGTTACGCCATGCTCTCCGTACCTGATCTGCAACGTAAGTCCGTTGAATACCGCAAAGATTTGTTGCGCCTGATCAAACACGCCAAAGCTGGCCACACCGGCGGCGACCTGTCCTGCCTCGATATTCTCAATGTTCTTTATAACCGCGTCCTGCGGGTTAGCCCGGAGACATTCAAAAGTCCGGATCGCGATTATTACATCCAAAGCAAAGGGCACTGCGCCGAAGCGCTGTTCGTGGTGCTGGCGGACAGAGGATTTTTTCCGAAGAGCGATCTAGATACACTGAACCAATACGGCTCGCACTACATTGGGCATCCCACTCGGGATGTGAATGGAGTCGAGCAAAACACCGGCGCTCTCGGTCATGGCTTGGCGGTGGGTGTGGGCATTGCGCTCGCCGGTAAGATCGATCGGCGCGATTGTCGGGTTTTTGTTTTGTTGGGAGACGGTGAATTGGCTGAAGGATCTAACTGGGAGGCGGCGATGACGGCAGCGCATTATCGCCTGGATAACTTGGTAGCGATTGTGGACCGAAACGGACTGCAGATCACCGGGTCAACCGAGGATGTCTGTCAATTGGCCCCGTTGGACCAGAAATTCGCCGCGTTCGGGTTTGAGGTTCGCCGATGTGACGGTAACGATATCAGCGATTTGGTGCGGACCTTGGAGGAAGTCCCTTTTCGCCCGGGAAAACCTAGTCTGATCCTGGCCAAAACCAAGAAAGGCAAAGGAGTTAGCTTTATGGAGAACGTCGCCAAATGGCATCACAAGGTTCCCAGTGATGACGAATACAGCCAAGCGATGGCTGAGCTGGAGGCGGTCGAGGCCGCGCTGAAATAATGGAACCCGCTTTAGCGAATTTAGAGGTCTTTGCGGCGACGCTCCTGGAATTAGCTCGGAAAGACTCTGATCTGTTGGTAGTTACCAGCGACTCACGAGGATCTGCCAAGCTAGCGCCGTTCGCCAAAGCGGCGCCGGGGCAGATTGTTGAGGTTGGCATTGCGGAGCAAAATCTGGTGGGGATCGCAGCTGGCCTGGCGGCGGCCGGCAAAAATGTGTTTGCGGTTTCTCCGGCTTGTTTCCTGACCGCGCGCTCCCTCGAGCAGATCAAGAATGATGTCTGCTACTCGGATCGACCGGTGAGCGTTATCGGAATCAGCGCTGGTGTCAGCTACGGCGCGTTGGGGACAACTCACCATTCTCTGCACGATTTTGCGGTCCTCCGAGCGGTTCACAACATCACGATTATCGCTCCGGCTGACAACTTTGAGACCCGGGAAGCCATCAAGGCTGTGGCTAAACTACCGACCCCCGCTTACC
>DASUWQ010000180.1:0-18061 GCA_036378375.1 Chthoniobacterales bacterium | reverse complement strand
GCCCCGGACAAAAGCATGATCGGCAACAAGAGAAAAACAGAGAATTGGATCGCCTGCGTCTGGGTCTTGGAAAATGCCGAGATCAAAAGACCAAGGCCTAGCGAGCAGAGCAGAAACAAAAAACAAACGAGCGAGAGGAGGAGTGGCTGATGGATCTTGATCCCGAAATGGAGGTGTCCGATCGCAATCGTCCCGACGATAAGAAACATCGATATGAAGAGATAAGGTAGCACCTTGCCGACAACGATTTCTGACTGTCGCAAAGGAGTAACCAAGAGTTGCGACAACGTGCCCACCTCCCTCTCGCGGGTGATCGTGCTTGCGATCAGAGTCACGGTGACCAGCTGTAAGATGAGACCAACCATGCCGGGCACGACATAGTCGACAAACAGCAGCTTGGGATTGTACAGAATTTTCGTGTCAAACTCCCACGGAGTCAGCGAGGAGCTGAATTCGTGCTGGGTCTGCGGCGAAAGCTGCTCACCCAGGTTGACTACTTGCTCCGGTAAGTTCTTAATCAGCTCATATCGCTCGTTCAGCTGGAATATCCCCAAGGCTTGCTGAAGCAATGCCTGGACCGCAGGCGCCGTATTGGTATCTGATCCGTCAAGAATGACTCGCATGTTAATCGGTGTCCCATCTTGGAGTGACTTTCCCCACCCCTGCGGAATCATAACGGCGGCATCTGCGCCGTTTTGGACCAAGTCAATCGAACTCTTCGCGTCGCCCACCCATTTTTTCCAAACGAAAGTATCCTTGAGGTTCTGTAATAGATCATCGATGTCCTTGCGCGCTTTGTCCGGGTTGTCACTTCCCTCCACCAAAGCGTCGAGGATGTTCTTACCATGGAGAAACTCGGTGAACTTCTGACTTTCGGGGCTATTGTCCGCATCCAAGAACATCGTTGATACGTCACGAACGTTAGACCCTTCGAACGCGTGTCCGAACACCAAGGTGAAAAACGGCGGCAAAACGAGGATCAACAGCAGGACTCGCCGATCTCTCCAGACATGGACAAATTCTTTATAAGCAATCGTCAGAATCGCTTTCAGGGAGTCGAACAAATTCATTTCAAAGCAGCCTGAACCTGATTCTGCGAATGACGGCCTTGGGCGTATGCATTAAACACGTCTTCCATGTCGGGCTCCACCCATGAGTAACCGAAAAACTTAAGTCCTGGAAAGGGCCAGTACTGCTGCCATTGGTCCACCAAAGCTTGGGGATCGGCGGCGTGAATTCGCAACCGGCCGCTGCGGAGATCCACCCCGCTTATGCCCGGGAGCTTTCTCAGTTCCAATACTGCTGGCATGGCCGGTTCAACGTGGACCTCGAGAAGATCGCCTCCCAGCGCTTGCTTAAGCTGGCGCGGAGATCCTTTGGCCACCAGCCGCCCATGCTGGACAAACCCCACGTCGGTGCACCGCTCGGCCTCATCCATATAGTGGGTGGTCACGAAAATAGTAGTTCCGGACTGGGTCACTTGATAAAGAAAATCCCAGATCTGTTGGCGATGTACCGGATCGAGCCCGGCGGTCGGTTCATCGAGAAATAGCAGCGCAGGTTCATGAATCAAAGCGCAAGCCATCGATAGTAGCTGCTTATATCCGCCCGATAGCTTACCCGCACGGGAATCACGATACGGCTCGAGGTCCATCTCTTTGACCATCCGATCGACCTTCTCGTTGATGTGATCTTGCCGATAGGCGCCGGCAAAGAAGCGAAGATTCTCCCGCACGGTTAGGTCGCCATAGAGGCTAAACCTCTGGGAGACGTAGCCAAACTTTGAGCGGATCCGAAACCGGTCCCTCCAGACATCCAGCCCATCGATAGACGCTCTGCCGGCCGTCGGCTTGGTCAGGCCGCACAACATCCGGATCGTAGTGGTCTTACCTGCCCCATTTGCCCCGAGAAATCCGAAGACTTCACCTTGACCAATAGACATCGAGATCTTGTCGACAGCAGCCTTGTGGCCAAACTTTTTCGCGAGATCGGTGAGTACAATGAGAGGCTTAGGCATGGAACTTCAACGAGCGCGAGCCGAGTCCCGCAGTCGCGGAACCGACGATGCCGGGAGCGCCGGGAACAGAAGCGGCCCAAGTATCGCTAATGGATATATCAATTGCTTCATGGCGTCATGGTTGCGTTTAGGGTTATTCGTTTAAACCCCAATTCCCTCAACATCTGGGTAGAGTCAAAATTTCGCAGATAGTCCAACTCGAAGGTAGGGAAACCAGTCTGACGATACCGCCTTAACGTCTGCCCGAAAGTAATCAAATCGGCGGTAAGGAACGAACCCGGCTTCCATGTCCAACTTTATGTTTTTATACACTGACCACGTCAAACCGGCGCCACCCCGAACCTCCCAATAGTCAAGGATAGCCCGGTTAAGCGCTGGAGTACCGCGATTATCACCAAAATCGTCATTCATCCGGAAAGTGGTTTCCCGCACGTCGGCTCCAGCAAAGAGAGTGACTTTGTCCGAAAGATGGTATTGAAGCTGAGGACGCGGTGCAACGCCATCGATGGTCCAACGATCTGATAACCTCCAATGGACGCCGACTGCCGGGATAACCGGTATTTGAGAATTCAGATCGACGCTGACACCGAGGGTAACAATGAAGTCAGCACTCACAAAATAGGAGAGACCCGCGACCAAAGGAATGTTGATGTCCCGAAACGCAATATCATCAAAAGTTCCGTAAAAGCCGGGGTGAATCTCCATTCGCATGAGCAGGGCTGAGCTCAGTTGCACATCCGCACCTAACTGCAGGTCAACGGCATTGAGCACGTCGGGTATCGGCGCAAACGGATTCTGACTATCAAATGCATACCGCGACCACTCGACCCCCATACGCAGAATCAGTGAGTCTTTGATCTGATCAGAAACCACGAAGTTGAGAGAATTGGATATTTCGCTGTAGTCGCCGATTGACCTAAGGCCGCGGCTAATCGAGCCGCTGCCAATATAGGCACCGTCGGCCGAGAACTCGTACGAGAACGGGGAAACAGTCGAACTTTGAAGATAGCTCGCTAATTTCAGAGGTGTCTCGTTGTCCTGTGCAAAAGCGGTATCGATGGTAAAATTGGCGACGAGCGCTACGAGCCCGCCACAGGCTAACCGTCTAAGCGAAAGGTGCTTCCTCAAAACAGTAAAATCCTCCAGGAGGCTGGACCCTATCCCTGGCCAGCCATGGTTGCAAGGGTGGGAACTTGCAAACGCCGGAGCGCCGGGAATGCCGGAAGCGAGCGGGAACGCGGCCGCGGAGCGCTGCCTCACTTGCGAGATCAAAGAGGTCGCCACGCATGGGCGTTGCCTCTTCTTCGTCCTTCGGCAAGCCTTCCGCACGAGACGCAACGAGGCAGCTCTCCGCGGGTGGATACCCTTCCACATTCCCGGCGGTCACGACGTTCTATCGCGCGTCCCGCAGGAACGCTTTAATACCTTTTTGCACCTCGCGCATCATTGCGGCGCCCGAACCCAGCCGTTCCACGCCTCGGAGCTCGCTCAATGCGGAGGCCGACGTAAGATCGACCCGCCAAACCAGGGTGGCATCGCTGCCATTCACCTGCACGGGCCACAGTTGGTGGAACGAGACCAAAGCATAGAAGCCGCCGCTACCGTAGTAACCAAGATCAGCGGTTTGCCAGCTGTCGCCGACCGGCCGGGCGTAAAACGCGTTCAAGCTCACCGCAGCTTGGCCTTCCACGTCAAATAGCTGCCAGTATAGGTTCGGAGATACCGAGCCGCGACCCCCGCCGATTGCGGTGCTTGAGATCAACGGCGCGAACTGTGAGCGAGCACTGGAACTCTCTTTCAAGAGTGCGGCGATCTCTTCCTCTGGCAAGATATTGCCGGCGGCCGTTTGATAGGCAGGTTGCGATGAAAGACCGCCGGAGATAAAGCTTTTCACTCGCTGCGACAACACTTGGCTCCAAAACGCGACGACGGGCGCCGGGATCCCGCCTTCTGAGCCGGAACCGGGAGCAAATTCTTTCACCTCCGCTGCGCTGAGCTGAAGCTTAGACGGATCTCCGGGGAGTTTCTCCGTCGCAGCAACGAAAGCTTTGACCGACGAATTGCCAGGCGCAGTGCTCAGACTTTGAAACTCACCCGGCCCTCTTCCTGAAAGATCACCACTCAGGTAAACTTTGAGTTCTGAATGCCGGGTCGGATTCCAATTTTGCAGTAGGCCGACCGTAGCTTTGACCGGCGCACGCACAATAAATGCGCTTTCGACTGATAACCCCCGCGAAAAACGCATCGCCGGTCCTCGATTGGCGAGAACATCGCCTCCCGACAACTTAGCCAAGTCGGCATCTTTGAACACGGAGGCAGCTCGAAGTTCGGAGATCGGGTCAGTGTGCCCAACAGCCGGAAATGCGCTAACTGCAGCCATGCAGCCTATTAAAGCGACAATAGTTCGTTTCCTAGGATTCATAAGAGTCTCTTTTTAGCGAAGGTTCCTCGTGATCTGCGCAAACTTCACAGCGACACGAGTTGGAAAGCCTTAAATAGACGTCCCTTTGAGAAGTTCAAGGAGTTCCAGGAGTTCAAGAATAGGAGCCGGGAGCAAGAATCCAGCAGCCAAGAGGGTGTGGCGTTTCGCTAGAAACCCCGTTGCTGGCAGATCCGGAACCACAAGGGACCACCTCTTACTTCTCACCGGTTTTGAGTTTCCGCAGGGCCACGAAGCTCTTGCCTCGGTACCGTTGGTCTTATGTTGTGCGAGGACTCCGCACTGAGATGGGCTTGTTCCCACTGCTCGATCAAGTCAGATATACTCGGATCCAGCTTGCGCATCCTATCGCAGACATACACGTAATAGAGGCGTTGCCATTCCCGACGGTACTCCATCGTGTACTGCTGCCTGGCAGTGTTCCACAGTTCGATCGCATGCGGATCACGTTCCGCCGCGGATTCGATCTGCCGGAACCTCATTTTTTCTTTCAGAACTTCTTCCGCCAACTTTTTCGATGTCGAGGTCACTAGAGGAGGAGTTGCATGCGGTGTAGCCGAACCAGCAGGGGACGGCCCCGGGGTCGGGGTTGACGGCAGAAGATCTGGTTCGCTGGGTTGCGGTCCTACCGGGGTGGGAAGCGGTTTGTTTTCCGGCAATAAGTCGTTCGTGGCCGGTGGAGGCGGCGTCGGGACCGGCACATTCTGGGGGTCCGGTATCAGGTCGGGCGCTAATTGCACCGATGGACTCGGCGACGGAGATGGCCAGGGCTTACCGTACGCGGTCGCATACGGTTTGGGAGGTGGCGCCGGTCTGGTGGGTGCTGGCGACGCCTTCGTTGGAGAAGGTGATGGAGATGGGGTCGTGCTCGGCGCCGGTGTGCCTGGTGCGTTCTGACCTCGAAGCGTCAAGGCGAATACCATAAACACGGTCAACGTCGCTAAGGCCATCAACGCGGCGAGCGCCGATCGATAAAACAGGCTGCTGATTCCTTTGCCAGTCATGAAATCCGGGAGCAATAAAGCTAACCGCGAATAGATGCCAAGCAACCGTAGACCAGAGAACCACAGACGAACGCGGATTAGCGCAGATATGGGAATCGGAATAGCCGCGAAAAGCAGGCTTCGCCCATCTCCCCTTTAGCTACGTCGGCCAAGGGCGCAAAAAAACGCAAAACAGAAAAATCTCACGCAAAGACGCCAAGGCACAAAGGTAAGACTAAATACGAGAAAGGCGCCGAAATGAGAGAATGATGCCGTGAGGATTAAACAGGTACCTTCCCTAGTCTTTAGCGCAGCTCTGTAACAGGGCTGCGGTTTGTTCCCCTGTTTCGCCCCATCGGAGATAGGATTGATTTTTTGCGGGGTTGGCGCTTTTGAATCAGCTATCGGTCACAGAACCGCGCAGAGATCATCATTGAAATCGAGAACCGAGCGCTTGGGCAAGGCGACCGAGAACGCGTAAGAAGAGCCCAGCCACACCTTGACTTTGTATTGAGCAAAATTCGCGAACAGACCTTCCCAGGTTCGTGACTCCAGCTTGTTAAATTCGGCGAGATTATAAACTTGCATGGGGCTCATCAGCCCCGTGGTCAGAACTTTGGACAATGCTTCCTTAGCTGCCCAAATCGCGGTCGCAATTTCATGCTCGTGGGTTAGAGAAGTCTGGAGCCATTTTTTTTCCTGTTCTGACAGCTGGGAAAGAATTGTTTGATAGCGGGACGGACTGATGACTTCAACGTCGATTCCGCACGGATGCCCGGTTGGATACGCGAGCGCCATCGCCAAAGAGCCGGTATGGGTGATGGTCACACTCAACCCCAGGTTATGCCGGCAGTGAACGATCGGTTGTTCGAAAACGCCGCGCACAATCTCTATTTCTCGGAGATCCACCTCCGACGTCAATTCGCTTAACGCCAGTTTGGCCGCATAGCGGCCAAACAGATAGCTCTTTTGCCGAGGTGCAAAGTGCAGCGTAGAAAAATAAGCCGCTTCAACTTTGCCGAGAATCTCGCCGGCAAGTTCATGGGGCGAGCTCGCTGGATCATCAAAGACCAGCGCCAGCTCGCCTTTAAATTTCTCCTTTTCTCGGCGAAATTCTAGCGGGTACAACCGTGTTCGTGGCAATGTCGGCACAGAATTTCGAGAACGCTGAATCCGGTCAGCGGAAGGATGGTTGGCACATTTCTCAGAATGTCCTTGGTTTCGTCCCGGCTCTAAAATCCAGCCGAAACGATTTTACCAATCGAGCGTCCGCTTTCGATCAACGCATGGGCTCGCTTAATATTTTCTTCAAAGCGGTCCTCGGTCTTTGTGTTCACAGTAATAACATTCGCAAATATAGGTCGGACTAGTCCGAATCCGGCACTCTGAGTAAGCGGCGGAATTGACCCGGTTCCGCCGGGTGTTAGCTCTATCGCGTACCGCGGTGAAAAACTCTCCTCCGTTGCTGTCGCATTTTGGATGCGTCCCATAAGTTCAGCACTCGAATCTCGTCAGATCGACTGGCCGCTCGCGCTCCTGAATCTGAGACAATATCTCCAGAACAATGCTTCGCAGATCCTTCGCTATATCCCAATTCGGATAGTCCGCCTTTATTTTACGAAGGTCCGAGATATAACAAACGTGATCTCCCTTCCGATTTTGGTGGACATATTCATACTTCATAGTTCTTCCGGAGATCTCGGAGATCAGTCCGAAGGCCTCCAGAATTGAGATCGAATTCTGTCGCCCGCCACCGATATTGTACACCGCCGCAATGCGGGGACTTCGAATGAACTCGCGCATCAAGGAAGCCACATCTGAAGCATGAATGTTGTCACGCACTTGCTTTCCTTCGTATCCAAAGATCTTGTAAGTTTTCCCCTGCAGATTGCATTTAGTCAGATAGTTCAAGAACCCGTGGAGCTCGACGCCCGAGTGGTTCGGCCCGGTTATGCAACCAGCCCTTAGGCAACAAGTCGGGATTTGAAAATATCGGCCGTATTCCTGAACCATAACGTCTGCGGCTAGCTTCGAAGCACCAAAAATAGAATGTAACGACTGGTCGACAGGAAATGTTTCGTTGATTCCGTGCTGATCATCAGCTCTCGCGTAGTCCCAACGACTCCGTGTTTCGACCAAGGGAAGGCGGTTCGGTCCGTCGCCATAAACCTTATTGGTGGACATGTAAACGAAAGGCGCTTCAGGACATACCCGACGAGCGGCCTCCAAGAGGTTTAGCGTCCCGACTGCATTGATATCAAAATCGTCGAATGGTCGAGAAGCAGCCAGATCGTGACTCGGTTGAGCAGCTGAGTGGATGATAGCGTCCGGTCTAATGTCCGCGACAGTACTTATTACGGTATCCCGATTCCGAATATCTATCTCATAAAGGAAGAAATGCTTAACCGAAGAACGGAGTCGATCCCGATTCCACAAAGTATCTCCGTCAGGTCCAAAGAAATCTCTCCGCATATTGTTGTCGATACCATGAGCTTCCCACCCATCCCTGCCGAAGAGTTCGACAACTTCACTCCCCATCAACCCACTTGACCCGGTCACCAGCAGCTTTTTCACCGATGCGGACACAAAGCTTTGATTTTTGCACTCTCGCGATAGCTCTGCAAGTCCCGTATATCTTTATAACAATCGTCCGTAGAGAGGCAAAGAAAGCATTGTGCAAAGGCTCGAAGGTCGCCTGTGTCGCCGGCTCGCACATAGCGGTTTGGTTTCGGAAGTGGTTGGCTGAACCGCGGCAAACCTGAAGGCGATCGATGCGAACTTCGTCACAGCCGGCTTCCCCGGCGCGCTGGCATTGTCGGGCAATAGACTTTTTGTGTTAGACACAACCGGCTCCGTTCGTGAATACAATGCCGCCACAGGGGCGGCGATTAGCACCAACTTGGTCAGGTCATTGAGCGCGCCAAGCGGACTCGCCGTCCGAGGCAACACTCTCTTTGTGGCGAACTCCGGCTCCAGCAAGGTTGGCAAGTACGACGCCACCACCGGAGAAGCGATCAACGCTAACTTCATCGCGCGGGCCGGCCTCCCCACCGCGCTCGCGTTGTTGGACGACACCCTCTTTGTGGCTACCCAAAGCGGTACGGTCGGCAAATACAGCGCCACCACAGGGAAGGCGATCAATGCTAACTTTATCACGGGGCTGGAATTTCCCACCGGTCTTGCCGCTAAAAGCCCAAAATAGCGCGCCAGACGTTGAATACGCGAGTCGCCGGGGTCGCTTTGGTTAATGCGCGGGAGCAGAGACACTTGTAAGAGCTGATCCTTGCACGCTCGTTTTGCATCTTGGGTTTACCGAACGACAACCAAAGGGAAGCCATCGAGGCTTTACCGCGAAGTGTGACCAGGGAGTATCAATTGCCCGTCCAATTTATTTGCTCCTCGCGGGTATTTTAGTGTAAGAAAGCCAGCGCCGCTGGCTATGCTCGTTAACCCCGGAACAAACTAAGGGCCTGGCCGGCCGGAAGGCCAGGTAAATCGAAAATTCCCTGCTGCATGACCCATTCTCTCTTCCTGTGCGGTTCCCAGCGCGTTTTCGGCGTCTGGCTTTGGCCGTTGGTATCGATGATTGCAGTATCGCTGTGCGGCTGTCGTCAACAAACCGCCGGACCACCAGCGTTACCGGCGGCAAATGTCACAGTGGCAAAAGCTGTTGAAAAAGAGGTCGTAAATTACCAGGCATACACCGGCAATACGGCGGCAGTCAGTAGTGTCGATATCCGCGCCCGGGTTAGCGGCTACCTGAACAAAGTGTCATTCAGCGAGGGGGCGATCGTTAAAGCCGGTGATCTTCTTTTTGTGGTCGATCCGCGTCCATACCAAGCTGCGTTGGACCAGGCACAAGCCAATGTCGAGCAGGCAAAGGCGCAGTTAGCGTTAGCCAACAGTAACTATCAGCGCTCGGAGAAACTCTTCCAAACTAACGTCATTGACGCTCAAAGCTACGAAACTCAACTTGAGAATCGAGACCAAGCGAATGCCACTTTACTTGGGAATCAGGCGGCATTGGAAACGGCGAGACTGAATCTTGAATTTACTCAAATCCGTTCGCCGATCGATGGACAGACCAGCACTTACAATTATACGATCGGCAATCTGATCACCGGCGGAGACACTAGCAGCAGCGGCGTTCTGACCACCGTCGTTTCGATCGATCCGATTTACGTTTACGTAAACGTAGAAGAAAGAGGATTGCTGACCTATCAGGAAATGGTCCGTACCGGAAAGATTCAGCTCCCGGAAGGTGGACAAACCCCGATCGAAATGCAGCTAGCCAATGAAACTGGTTACCCTCACAAAGGAGTGATCGATTTTGTTGACAATCAGGTGGATCCCAACACTGGCACGATCCGGGTGCGCGGTGTTTTTGCCAACCAAGACCGCAGCCTGCGCCCTGGGCTATTTGCCCGGGTTCGAATTCCGGCCAGTCCGAAATACAAGAGCATGCTGGTTTCGGACCTGTGCGTAGCTTATGACCAGGGGCAGCCCATTGTTTATGCAGTCGGAACAGATAACGTCGCGACTGAAAAGCCGGTGAAATTGGGCGCCCTATTCGAAGGGCTGAGGGAAGTCAAAGAAGGGATTACTTCCGAGGATCGAATTGTCGTGAATGGCGTCGTCCGCTTACGTCCGGGAATCCCGGTTATTCCCAAGGAAGGCAAAATGACGGATTTTGCAGGAACGGAGCGACTACAAATCTCGATGGCCATGCCGGGCTCAAGTCCGGAAGTCAACCCGCCTTCCGCCGGTCCAGCCTCCAGTTCTCCAAGTGCACAGGGGAAACATTAGAACGGGCAAAGCGCTGCATGAAATTCTCGTACTTCTTCATTGAGCGGCCGATCTTTGCCTCCGTTCTCTCAATCTTGATCCTGCTTGCGGGAGGGATCACGGCCTTCCTTCTGCCCATTGCCCAGTTCCCGGATGTAGTCCCTCCAACTGTCGTAGTATCGGCGTTCTATCCAGGAGCAAACGCTCAGACCCTGGCGGACACGGTCGCGACTCCCATCGAGGAACAGATAAATGGTGTGACCGGCATGTTGTACATGTCTTCTCAGTCTACCAACACCGGGTCGCTGACGCTCACGGTCACGTTTGCGCAAGGGACAGACCCGGATATCGCGCAAGTCCTGGTCCAGAACCAAGTCGCCATTGCTCTGCCCCTATTGCCGCAGATCGTCCGGCAGATCGGCGTGGTCGCCCAGAAGAGTTCGCCGAATTTCATGCTGCTCATCAATCTCATCTCTCCAAACGGAAAGTATGATGCTGAATACCTCAGTAACTATGCACAGATCCAAATAGTTGATCCGCTCAAGCGTGTCTCGGGCGTCGGCAGCGTTCAGCCGTTCGGCCTCCGGGAATACAGTATGCGGGTCTGGTTGAATCCCGATCGCATGGCCGGTCTTGGGCTAACCGTCGATGATGTCATCCTAGCGATTCAAAACCAGAACATTCAGGTTGCCGCAGGGACTATCGGCGCTCCACCGACTCCCAAAGGGACATTGCTACAGTTGCCAGTGAGCGCTCTGGGGCGCCTCGTTACGCCCGAACAGTTTGGCGATATCATCATTAAGACCGGCAACAACGGCCAGCTCGTCCGAATACGGGACGTAGGGACGGTTCAACTCGGCGCTCAGGATTACACGGTTAACTCTTATATAGATGGTAAGCCTACCGTCGCATTAGGAGTTTCGCTGGAAGCGGGCGCTAACGCGGTCGCAACTTCGGGTCGCGTCCGGGCGAAGATGGAGGAATTAGCCAAGCATTTTAATCCCGGCCTCGCTTACACCATCGATTATGACACCACCGCTTTCGTGATCTCCTCGTTGAACGAGGTGTTTCATACGCTCCTTATCGCCATTGTTCTGGTGGTGGTGGTTGTCCTGATCTTTCTGCAAACCTGGCGTGCCTCCATCATTCCCTTGATCACCGTTCCGGTATCCCTGATCGGCACTTTCGCTGCGCTCTATTGTCTCGGTTATTCTCTGAACACCTTGTCTCTCTTCGGCTTGGTACTGGCAATCGGTATCGTGGTCGACGATGCGATCGTGATCGTTGAGAACTGCGAACGACATATCGCCGAAGGTTTGCCCCCGAAAGAGGCTGCCCGAAAAGCGTTAGACGAAGTCGGGGCTCCAGTGATCACCGTCGCCGTCGTCCTTACGGCGGTCTTTCTACCCTCTGCGCTGCTCCCAGGCATCTCAGGTCAGTTTTATCGGCAGTTTGCCGTTACCATCGCCACTGCGACTATCATCTCGGCGTTCAACTCTCTCACTCTCAGTCCTGCGCTTTGCGGTTTGCTGCTTCAAAAATCGGACGCCAAGAAAGATCTACTGACCAGGACGGTCGACCGGACAATCGGGTGGTTTTTTACCTGGTTCAACCGAGCCTTCCATCGAGGCGCAGACGCGTATTCGAAGCTGATCCGGCGAATTCTTCGATTCGCAGCGATCGCCCTGATCATTTATGCCGGCCTGCTGATACTTACCTACCTTGGGTTCAAAGTTACTCCCACCGGTTTCATTCCAACCCAGGATCAAGGATTCCTCCTGATGGGAGCTCAGCTACCCGATGCGGCCTCATTAGATCGAACCGAGGCCGTAACCGCCAAGATTGATAGTATCCTCCGCACTATACCAGCAGTAGCACATACCGTCGCCATCAGCGGATTTTCGATTCTCAGCGGTACCTCCCAATCAAATGCCAACACAATTTTCGTGATTCTGAAGCCTTTCGAAGAGCGAAACACTCCAAACCAGAGCATGTTCGCCGTTCTCCAAGAGATCGAACAGAAGACGGCTGGCATTCAAGAAGCGACAGTAGCGACCTTGCCGCCTCCTCCGATACAGGGTATCGGCGCTGTAGGCGGATTTCAGCTGGAGATCGAAGACCAGGGAGATTTAGGCTTAGGAGAACTGCAGGCCGTCTCGAACCAATTGATGGGCGCTGCGTACTTTCAACCAGGTTTAGCCCAAGTCTATACGCCGCTTCGCACGGAGGTCCCCCAGCTTTTTGTCAATATCGACCGAGCGAAAGTACAGCGGCTCGGGGTTCCGATCTCGAGCGTCTTCGACACCCTCCAGACCTACCTCGGTGCTCTTTATGTCAATGATTTCAATTTTCTCGGGCGCACCTATCAAGTAAACGTTCAAGCTAACAGCGATTATAGAGCGCAGGCGGATCAGATCGGCCGGCTTTATACTCGCAATGGGCAGAACAAGATGGTGCCCATGAGCACCATCGCGGACGTTCAGGCGATTACCGGGCCCGATCGTATCTCCCATTACAATCTTTTCACCGTGGCTGATTTTTTCGGTAGCCCTAAGCCGGGATATAGCTCGGGCCAAGCCATCGCTACGATGGAGCAGCTCTGCCGCCAAATTCTCCCCGCGCGGATGGGGTATGAATGGACGGGACTCAGCTACCAAGAAATCAAAAGCGGAAACACGGCTATCTATATCTTCCCGTTGAGTGTTCTAGTGGTCTTTCTGGCATTAGCTGCCCAATACGAGAGCTGGTCCTTACCTCTTTCCGTTATTTTGATTGTTCCAACCTGCCTCTTGTCTGCGATCGCTGGAGTCTATTTACGCGGTTCTGACAATAATATCTTCACCCAGATCGGATTCATTGTTCTGGTCGGATTGGCCTGTAAGAACGCCATCTTGATCGTCGAGTTCGCCCGTACCCAGCGCGAATCGGGCAAAGATCGAGCTGATGCCGCCGTGGAAGCTTGCCGGATCCGGCTGCGCCCAATTCTAATGACCTCCGTCGCCTTTATTTTTGGCGTTTTACCGCTGGTAGTCTCGTCAGGCCCCGGCGCGGAAATGCGGCAGGCCCTGGGTACGGCAGTTTTCAGCGGGATGATCGGCGTCACCCTGTTTGGGCTGCTTTTGACCCCGGTGTTTTTCTATGTGTTAAGCAGGCCACTGCGAGCAGGCAATCAAGCGGGCGTGAAAGCGGGTAAGTAGCTTGCAGAGCCGATCTAGAAGCGCATATTGATAATCAGCCAATTTTTGTCTGGCTTTTCCTGATTCTACGACCCTATAAGTTAGAAGCATCAATTTCGATAGAAATACCAATTATTATGGTAACTCGAGCAAGTACTGTCCCCCAGGGCGCCATTGAAGCCCCCAAGAACGAGGCTTCCGGCGAAATCTCTAAAGAGCAAGCGGCCGAACAGATCATTAAAAATAATCTGCTGTGGAGTGCAGGCGCGGGCGTTATTCCACTACCCATTATCGATGCAGCGGCGACGGCGGCTGTGCAGATTCGGATGCTGAGACAGTTGTCGGAGCTCTATGGGGTGCCCTTTCGCGAAGATCGTATTAAGAACATTTGCGCCGCGTTGGTGGGAGGCTTGGGTGCACCGGTGGTTGGCGGCACGGTTGGCATGAGTGCGCTCAAATTCGTTCCTGTCGTCGGCCCGATTGTAGCCCTCCTGGCGATGCCGGCCAGTTCCGCCGCCCTCACGTACGCTGTCGGTAAGGTATTCGTTCAGCATTTTGCGTCCGGTGGGACTTTTCTGGATTTCGATCCGAAAACGGTTCGGGAATATTTCGGCAAACAGTATGAAGAAGGGAAATTAGCTGTGTCGAAGGCGAAGACCGAACCAAGCCCGACGACGAACTGATTCGTTAAATCAGCTGTTTTCTTCCACTAACCGGCAACCATGCCCAGAGTGGTCATGGTTTACCGGATTAGGGTCTAATTATGATCTTTGGCCTCTTGTATTTGGTGCTTTGCTTTTTTGTCGCGTATCTTGGTAGCGCGCGGCCGCTACGGTTCTGGGGGCATTTCCTCTGCTCATTGTTGTTCACTCCATTCATTGGCCTTCTACTTCTTCTCGCCGCTGGCGACAATCGAGCGACTCCTCCGCACCAGTCTCGAAATGACGGGTAGAATCCGGCTCACTGCTACCTTCGGACCTAAGGCATCGCCCATATGGCCGTAACTGCCTCGTCCGGTCGTATTCCTCGATCAAAGCGATGGCATGAACGGCATACGCTGAAGATCATCTTTGGGGTCTTCCTACTAGCCTTTGCTCTGACGTTGCTGTGGCCATACTGCGTCATCTATATCCCGTCCGGCCATGCGGGCGTCTACTACAGCTTGCTTTTCGGAGGCACTGATACTCGGCACATCCGCAAGGAAGGCATTCAGTTCAAGTTGCCCTGGGACACGATCTTTGATTACGACGTCCGTATTCAACAGTTGACCTATCGATATTCGGTCATCAGCTCGGATGGTCTGACTGTCCAGTTCAACACCTCCGTTCGGTGGCGGCCTCGGCTGGAAAGTTTAGGACTGTTGCAGAAAAACATCGGGCCAGATTACGCGCAAAAGATCGTGATTCCCGAGACCCAGACGGCGCTGCGCGAGGTCGTCGGCAATACGCCGATCGATCAGATTTACTCAACCAATGTCGTAATTCTTCAAAGAGCAGTCGTCCGAGCCGTGGAGGAAGTTAGCGGCAAGTACATCGTCGTCGATAATATCCTAATCACAGATGTCGATATTCCCGAGGCACTAAAAAAAGCGATTGAGGCGAAGGTCACCCAATTTCAGAATTCGCTCCAATATGATTATGTCTTATCGGTTGCGAAAAAAGAGGCAGAGCGAAAGAGAATCGAAGCCGAAGGAATTCGAGATTTTCAAGAGATCGTGACTCCGGGAATATCAGAAAACTTCCTGCGCTGGAAAGGAATCGAAGCGACCCTTGACTTGGCGAGGTCCGATAATTCAAAGGTCGTGGTCATCGGCGCACAGAACGGTCTGCCATTAATCCTCGACACCGGTTCGACCTTGCCATTACCCTCCCCTTCGCCGGCTGTTAAGGCAAGCCCTTCGCCTTATCAAGAACCCGCGGTCCCCAAGGTACCTTCATCGACTCAGCTCAATCCGCAAAACCTGGTGCCGGTTCCTGCGGCGACGCCACAGATAAACCCCTCGCCTGTGGCGACGCCGCAGGTAAATCCTTCGCCTTTGGTCACTCCGACACCGTTCCCATAAATAACACCCCAGAGGTAATCGTTAGTAACCCGGCTTGTGCACGCTCGTGATCTTGATTTCCCCCTCGATTATTAGCGGCCGTCTAAATGCGTTATCTTGCATGTCGAGCCGAAAATAATGTGCCTCGCCTGGATCTGGCGCCGTGATCGGAGCGGTATGCGATTCGATCGAGCATTCGCTATTCTTTCCGGCAGGAGTTTCAAAGGAAACAAATCTTTTATCTATGATATTCATGTCGGCATCGAGCAGACAGGCATATCCGATAAGGTTTAAACGGTGGCGAGTGTTGTTGTTAGCCGAAAAGACGTATTCGAATCGGGTACAATCTGGCCTGATCGCCTTCGAGTAGATCTTACTAAGCCGAATGTTCTGAGCGAAACCGGTTGCACACAAAGCCAGACCCAGGGTGCAGCCGAGGAGATACTTTTTCATTTAAACGCCACGAATTATAGCAAGGTAAAAAGGATAATTACGACGAAACAAAATTCCCAAATTGCATTTTCAGGACTCGATCAGCCACTTCGTACTGATCATCATCATGGGTTACAGCCACAACCGTTTTACCTTGGCGCTTAAGTTCAGGGAGAATCTCTCGATAAAATTTGCGGCGAAATGGCGGATCTTGTTCAGCGGCCCATTCGTCCAACAGAAAAATCGGGCGATTTTCAAGCAACGCGAGTACCAAGGCAAGGCGTTTTCGTTGGCCGCTCGAGAGATCAATATTGGTGATTCGATGATCATCAACTGACGTCTTCTGGGATAGCTCCGTCATCTCGAGCAGCTCATTCAACCGCCCTTGATCGAAATCTTTAATCCCGTAAACACGATCGAATAGATGAAAGTCAGAGAAAACCGGCGAGAACAGGTCTCGATAGCTTTGGCGGTTGTTGGCGCGAACAGACACAGCATTGATAAAGATTTCCCCGCCGGCAGGCGCGTACAGACCGGCCAGCACCTTCAGAAATGTCGACTTACCACTCCCGTTCCCGCCGGTGATAAAGACCAACTCGCCCGGCGATAACCTAAAATCGAAGGGCTCCAACGAAAAAGCGGATTGCCCATGCTCGTCCCGGTAGGAAAATGCGATCCCTCGACAATCAATTTCGCTGAACCGGAGGCTCATGTCGCTCTCAGTAACCGATTCGCCTGTCCCGGATTGATCAGCCTCGTCGAGCCGTCGCTCGATACGCTCGATTTCTTTTATCGATTCCAGCGCCTGATTCAGGGTGGGATAGGCCATCACGATTTCAGCGAGCGGACCGTTGATAAAAATGATCAGTGTCGCGACCGCCAGGACCTTCGGGGATTGTTCCGGGGCGAGGGTTGGAACCAGAAAAACGACTGCTGCCAACAAAAGGAAGAGTGACACAGTCGCGAGCAGAACACTGCGATTGACATTGAAACCGGCCTGTATCCGCGCCTGCTCGGCCTCCAAGGTCAGCGGTTTCAGATTTTCTTCGACAAAGCCCTGGCTCTTGTCCGAGTTCATCTTCAGTTCCTTGAACCCATCCAACAGCTCTCCGAAACCATCGACGAACCGATTATCAGTGGTCGTGATTTCCGCCATGTCGGCAGCGATCCTTTTATGGTTAAACCAGAACATGCCAACGATGAAGCCCAGGGTGGCGACAGTGATGAGAAATGCTACCCCGGAAAGCCACAGAATGATCAAGAACGCGCAAAACACCAGCACCAGCGAGGTTCCTCCGCTGATAATTGAAATGCTCGCCCGCGAAATCGTGTTGGCATGAGTCGAGACCAGGTTAAACAGCGGAGCGCGGCCGATCGATTCGATGGCTAGCAGATTTGACCGGCGAACTTTATCGATCAATCGAAGGCGGACGGTCCGAACTACTCCCTCAACGATCAAGGTTACCCGGTGCATCAAGAATCCCTTGCTGGCCCAGAATGCCCAGAGACAAATTGCGACTTGGAGCACGTTCCAAAGGTCGGTGGACCCATGGGTTGTCCTACCGGCAGCCTGTGTCACCAGAAAGATAAGCGCTGTATTTACGACACCGGCAAACACGCCGGCTATGATCAACCGCCGATCGAGGTCGTGTGATTCTCGCTGCAAGAACTTAAAAAATTCCATATCGGGCTTGATGACTCGTTCCAGCTACCTTCCGAAAGAAGTGTTACATTTCTCAATCAGCGCCCGCACGTTCTCAGATTCGTGACCAAACGGCGAGGACAGAATCACGAATTCCGAACCGGATGTTTTGGCACGAATATACTTGATCGCCGTCGCCATGCTGCCAGACGGGCCCAGGTCAACATAGAGATACTCACCGGTCGACTCGAGCCAGCGAATTGTTTCCAGCAATTCGAGTGGCGAGCGAGTTGCCTGTTGCAGGCCTTGTACCGATACCTCCTTTAAAAGTCCCCGCTGTGCGATCGATATGATCGGAATGCTAGGGGCCCCAAGGCGAAGCTGTTCCAGAACCATACGGCGAGGAGTTTGCGAAGTATCCATTGTGGGCGAATGAAATGCATAGTCGACCGGTAACTCCGCGGTGTTGACACCGGCCGACTTGAGAGAGGCCTGCAACTTTGCCAAAGCCGAGCGCTTTCCGGAAACGATAAAGCTTCGCTCGA
>DASUWQ010000179.1:0-3810 GCA_036378375.1 Chthoniobacterales bacterium | reverse complement strand
GCTGTTGGATGGCCCTAGCGTGACTGGTGGGTACGAATTCACCGTTCGTTATGGAGATGTCACGACAATGGACATCCGGGCAACCCTCTTTATACGAAAGAAACCGGAGGTGCTCACACTCGCCCCAATGACCAGCATGTTCTATTTTGGGGAAAATACGGTGAATAAGCCGACCCTGCGGCCCGACTATCAGGGCAAAACTAGAACCGAGCTTTCGATGAACAGCACGGAGTTCATGCGTCGGGAATCTCGACCGCAAGTGCATGATTCAGATGGTCTTCTCATGACCACCACTTCCGGGGAGAAACTTTGGGCGCCGTTAGATAACCCGAAATCGAACGAACTCCGCAGGTTCTCGGATGTGACTTCATATTCGCTTGTGCAACGTGACCGGGACGTTAGCCACTATCTGGACCGAGAGGCCGAATACGAGCGGAGGCCAAATCTTCAAGTAATCCCGCAAAGCGGCTTCGAAAACGGTTACGTGAGGCTGCTCCAGATACCATCCAAGGACGAGTACACGGACAATATGGTGGCAGCCTGGGAAGTGCCGAACTTGCCCGACCCCGGCGGTCGGCTCGACTTCGCTTACCGCCTTGTCTGGAGCACCCTGGAACCCGACCTCGACCAGTTTCGCGTTTTATCGACGACCGTTCGCCCCAGTCCGCAATCCAACGAGACCAGGTTTACTGTCGAATTTGGTAAGCCGGAGAAACAGGAAACGATCCCTGTCGCCGAGCTACGCCCCCACGTCCAGGCGAATCAAAACGGTCAGGTAAAGGACGTCCAATTCACCCCAACAGACCGCGGCTGGTTGGTTAGTTTTACCATCTTCAACCCGAGCCCAGGGCCGACATCGATGGATATTAGTTGCGTAATTCTGAGGCGCGATAACTTCTGTTCTGAAAAATGGCAATATCTCCTGAATACCTAGGCTTGTTGCGGTCAAGCATCAGTTCCTCGCCCGAGTGGAAAGAGGCTTGGGAGCGGACCAATGACTATTTGGATGCGCTCCGGATCCCGGCCGACCTGGAGCGGGAGTTAATGCTTTTGAGTAGTTTCGAGCGGGCGATCGCTCGGAAGCGCAAGGAACCCTCGACATCCGCCACCGAGTTAGCCTTCGATGAAGCCCAAAAAGCTCTGGATGCAACCCTGGGCAACCTTATTTCAGGAAAGGTGCCCGTCGACCGCAGATCTGTTGAGGAGCGGGTGCGTCTGTATTTGATCCAGCCGACGCAGAACAGCGGACTTTCCCCTCGGAATCGGCTTTCGGATGACGTTTTGGAAGCGCTGCGAGAGGTACGGCTGGAAGCCCACCCCCGTCTTCAACAGGCGGTGATTGCTCCTCGCCCATTCGCTTTGAACACGGCGGGTGAAAGGTTGGCAGCCCTGGCAGGCAAGTTTTCCTTCCTGGGTTCTAATCGAATCCTTGCATGGTTTCTGGGAGTCTGCTTGGTTGGTCTTCTAATCTACATGAGTCTGTAGAACAAGAAGAGGGGGTTCAGGAACAAACTTTGGGGGGTCTCAAAACTGTGAGCGGTGTAAGGATATGAGCGGTCCAGGTCGATCTGCTAGGCTCGTCGAGCTCGTTGAGTCAACTGGGCTAGGCGAAGTCTTTAGGCGAAAAGTGCGCCAGCGACGTTGGGGAGTTACTCTAGTGACCCTCGGAGTCGCTGCGATCGGCTTTTGGCTTTTCTCCGATATTCTTGGCAGCACCGGCTGGAGCCCGGTCAAGGTCCTGGAGCTTGCTGTTTTCAGCGTACTTTTTACAACTCTGGCTTTTGGCTTTACGCAGGCTTTTGTCGGTTTTCTGGTTCTGGCCGAAGGACATGAGCCACTTAAAATAAGCAATACTCTGGACGAGAAAACGCCATTGGCTTCTACCGCGGTGGTGATGCCGGTTTTTAATGAGGACGTCGGCACGGTTTTTGGAAATATCCGTACCCTTTACCGTTCGCTCCAAAACCGGGGTGAGCTGGAGATGTTCGAGTTTTATATCCTGAGTGACTCCACTCTGCCGGAAAGACTGGTAGAGGAAGAGGTGGCTTGGGCCGATTTGTGCCGGCAAACAAACGGGTTCGGCCGGATTCACTATCGCCGCCGGAAAGTTCCGGTGAATCGCAAAAGCGGTAACATTGCTGATTTTTGCCGGCGTTGGGGACATCGGCATCGCTACATGGTTGTCTTCGATGCGGACAGCGTCATGACCGGCGAGTCCGTCGCCTGTTTGGTGCGGCTCATGGAGGTTAACCCGCGAGCGGGAATTATCCAGACGATGCCGAAACTAGTCGGATCGGAAACCCTGTTTGGGCGGATCCAACAATTTGCTTCTCGGCTGTACAGCCCGCTTTTTGCGGCGGGTTTAAATTATTGGCAACAAGGCGCTGGGAATTATTGGGGACACAATGCGATCATCCGGATGTCGCCGTTTCTGGCTAGCTGTAGCTTGCCAGTCCTACCAGGGCGTGAGCCGTTGGGTGGCAGAATCTTAAGTCACGATTTTGTGGAAGCCGCCTTGATGAGGGATGCGGGTTGGGAGGTCTGGTTCGCTTATGACCTGGAAGGCAGCTACGAAGGGTTGCCGCCGAATCTGACCGAGTACATCAAACGGGACCGCCGATGGGCCCAAGGCAACCTGCAGCACGTCTGGTTCCTGTTAGCGGATCGGGTGCAACCCATTAGCCGATTACACTTGATTCAGGGCATCCTGGCGTACTCGTCAGCGCCAATATTGGTTCTTTTTATCTTCTTAGGAGGCATCCAGGCCGCGATTGACCACTTCCGAGGACATGCCTCTTCGATTCCGCTCGCTTCAGCGATTGTGCTGGCGCTATTGACCTTGCTTTTGTTGTTCGGTCCGAAGGGGCTGAGCCTGCTCCATTTGTTTTCTCAACCAGATTTACTCCGGCGCTTCGGCGGAGCCAAGCGAGTGTTGGCCGGAGTGGTCATGGAAACTCTATTCTCAATCCTGACCGCCCCGCTGCTCGTCTGGTTCCATACCCGATTTGTCCTAAAGAATGTCGCGGGTCAAAAGGTGGTTTGGAATACGCAGACCCGCGGAGTCGGAGCTGGCCCGGGATGGGTCCAAACTTTGCTCGAGTACTGGCCGGTACCAGTCGCCGGTGTTTTCTTCGGGATCCTGGCTTGGTGGATTTCGCCTCTCTATCTGCTTTGGATAACCCCGCTACTCTTGGGTCTATGGCTTGCGATTCCCATCGCTCAGTTTAGCGGCCGATCCGCCATACTGCAGAATCTGTTCCTGACCCCGGAAGAGATTGATCCGCCTAGGGAGTTGTCGAAATCGGAGCCGCTGCAATTGCGAACAGGTGACCAATTTGTTCACGCTATTCTTGATCCGTTCTACAACGCGATTCACGTCGCGCTGCAGCGGAGACGGGCGCGTATACCGGAGTTAAGTGAACACACCGAAGGTTTAGCGGATAAGCTGTTCCGTGAAGGGCCGCCGGCTTTGACCGTCGAAGAAAAACGAGCGCTGCTAAGCGACGGACCTGCCTTGGCCAAACTTCACATGCTGGTTTGGAAAACTCCGGCTGAAAAAATGAACCCTTTCTGGGTCGAAGCATTGCGTGCATATCGCAACGAGATACCGGTCCCGGCTTAGCAAAGCTCGCCTTAGGCTCGCTTTGCATAGCAAATAGCCGATAGCCTATAATGCTGCATTATGGGCTGTTGGTAATGCGAAGTTTGGCTATTGGCTATCGGCTATCGGTAATGCGAAGCTAGCGCCCTGGATGAAACGAATCCTATTGTGCTTGGTGTTCGTGCTTTTCGTCGGGGGCGTGATTTGGT
>DASUWQ010000178.1:0-19992 GCA_036378375.1 Chthoniobacterales bacterium | reverse complement strand
AGCGCCCTTCTCGACTAGGCCAATAGAAGAAACCGTACGCTGGGTTATTCGCGGGAGCCGCCTGTTTTCACGCGTTTCGGCCACACCTGCGATAGAACGAATGATGCGTGGTTGACGGGATACGCACAAAAGCGACTCCCCTCCAGGTCTTGGTCTCACCCTAAGATCAACCTGCAGACCAACATCCCTAACACCAAACCTACTCCGACTTCCGGCCGTGTGTGCCGGCGAAGTTGGACCCTGGACCATCCCACGGCTACCGCGAAAAGGATTGCCGCTAGCGAGAGCCACGCATTCAAGGGCCATAACGAACACGCCGTAAGCATGGCAAACCCGGCATGCATCGACGGTTTCAACCACCGGTTCAGAAACCAGCCACCTGCGATGAGGATCATTGCTGCGAGACAACCGCGGGCATAAACGATGGGCTGGCTGGTCACCGTGAGCACCAGCACGGTCAATAATAAGAACGCAAAACCGATCAAGAAAAGCTGGGGCCTGTCTTTCCGCGCAGAAACGTCCAGATCGCTCCACGCGCCAATCCGGACTTTCCAGAGGATATAAAGCGAAGCGGGCAGCAGACAGCACAAGATTACTGTCAAAAGGCCGATCACGGACTCAACCGGGCCGAAAAGACCTGCTCCCACAAGAAAGGCCACGATTGGCGAGAAAACAAACGGATGCCCGGCAACTGAGATCCATTTGGCAACTTCTGCCTTTCGCAGGTCTAGGACGAAGCCTCGCATAAAATGATAAGCTCCCCCTGGACCAGATGCCTGTCTTTCTGCGTACCAACGGCGAGCATTCCTAATTCCGGCATCTACGGAACGAACAGCTCTGACCACCATCCATCTGACCGTGACCCGAAGAGCTTCGATAAAAATGGTCCGACGATGGTCCCGCTGCCCCGGCATCGGGTTTACGTATTGATTCAAATATGCTCCCTCCCCGCGCCGGGCAGTTGCCGGACCGACGCGATCACAATCCGCCTCGACGGATGAGCACTATATACGAGACGGTACACCAAGCTCCGCCCAGTTTGCATGAGATGGTTCCTTACGGCGACCAGTTTGTCTGCGCGGAAGCGGATCGATGAGCTTCATCGAGTTGGCGGCAGCTCCTGGCCATCATCCAAGCGAAACCGCTCAGAATGGATGCGACCATAAACAGCATGAAGATAACGCTGGCGGAAAAACCAAAACTGATTCCGTCTACTCCTCCGTTGCCCGCAACACTGGAAGGCTCTTTGCAGCCCTCACAAGCCATGACCGCAGGCGCATTCGCCAGGATCGCGCCCAACACCGAAGCGAGCAAAAGCCTCATGCAATGACAGTGTGCTATTTCGAACGGTCGCGCAATCGATAAAGCTTCGCGGTTACGGAGCTAGATGTTCAGCGCGCAAAAGATTTCCGGCGTCGAAGAGGATGCTCTGAACAAGCTCCGGTGCGGAAGCATCGTACACTCCGCGGATTTCGCCTCGTTGATCAATCAATAGAAACAGGTTTTGCCCCTGCATCTCTCGACGGCATCCAGCACCAGCGGAACTCCAGTCTTGCGCGAGTGTCGAGGAACCTCCCTCTGAGATAGGAATGAACCGCCAACGGTCAGACGCTTCGTAACGCCGAGCGTAATCTTCCACTCGGTTCTTGTCCGCCCCGACCAAGAACGTGATCAGTGTTATTGCCTTTGCTCCCCCAAAGTTCTGATCCAGCTCGGCGCACTTGCTGCAGAACTCTTCGGCCTCACCTGGCTTCGCATTTTTGATTAAACCTGCAACCCAAATGGTTCCTGACAATTCCTTGGTTCCAATCGAACGGCCAAATTGATCGTCGGATTCGAAGCGGGGCGCCGCACCACAGTCTGGCAGCGGCGCCACCGAGCGTTGGATCGACCGATTCCAGTAAAGATACGCAGGAATGAAGGTGATGCCGGCCACTAGAAGAAGAACCGTCGCGCCAACGATCTGGTAGAGCGGAGATCGTGAAGGTCGCACCGGATTTTATGATCGGCTGGTGGCTGTTCCCGATCAACCTTAGTAGATCATGATTTCCGCCACGCGCTCCGGGCAGGTTGAACATTTTGCGATATCCCGACCCTAGCTCCGTAGGAGCGAAATCTTTATAGCCCCGATTAAATAAAACGCGCTTAGCTCCGTCAGGAGCGGCATCTGGTTTTGAGCCGGAGCAGTATGTAAACGAACGTCTCGTTCATATGTCGCTCCTAACGGAGCTGGGCGTGTTTTTTTTGGCATTGTATCTATAAAGATTTCGCTCCTACGGAGCTGGGTCAGGCGAGACATGACTGCTGACTGGCGGTTAAGAGAACGCCACCAAGCCCGACGAGACACATAGGTCCCATTCGTTTTTAATCCCAGCGGCTTACCAAACAGGGCCACCCCGTCCGAAGCTCGGTCACTCCAGCCCCTTCTCGAGGACGAGGACGACGATGAGTAAGAGAACGAAAACGAAAAGCCCGCGCTACAGGATATACAGAATCGTAAACAGGAACACCCACACGATATCAACGAAGTGCCAATAAAGACCTGTGCACTCGAGGAACCCGTGCTTAGTGGGCGTGATGTTACCGGTCAACGCTCTGATCAGACTCGCGATCAAAAGGATTACACCAATGGCAACGTGACAGCCGTGAAATCCGGTCAGCACAAAAAAGCATGAACCCATGATACCCGCGCTATTGAACCAGAAACCTTCGTGAAAAAGGTTTCTCCACTCATCGGCTTGGTTGCAGAGGAAGAGTGTGCCCAGCACGATCGTAAGGGCTAGCAGCAGTTTGCCGTAGCGAGTCCCTTTGATGAGACGGGCTTCGCTGAAGTGCAACGTAAAACTGCTCGCAATGAGGCAGAGCGTGGCGGCGATCGTCTTGACCAGAACAAAGCCACCTTTTAAGCCCTCGGGCATCTGCCAAGCGGCGCCGGCGCCCGCGCGGAGCACCATATATCCGCAAATCAGGCCTGAAAACAGCATCGCCTCTGAAGCCAGAAACGTGATCATGCCGAAACGAACGACATTCGGACCAGCTTTATGGGGAACAGAATCGATAGCGATGGCAGACGCACTCATAGGTCAGGCTTTATGATAGATCGACAATTTCCAGGCGAGGACGAGCAGGGTTAGAAGAACAGCAAAAATTACTAAAACGATCAACATTCGACGATTACGTTTTTTTAGTTCTTCGTCCATTTACGCTCGCGCCAAGACCAGGCAACCAAGCGTGACCGGCAAATAACAGATCGACATCAGGAAGAGCCGGCGAGCGGCGCGTTCGGTGCCGTGCAAAGCAAAGACAAACGCCACGACCGAAAAAGCGACACCAGTCACCAACGCCACAGGGACATACCAAAAGCTGGTCAGCCCTAAAGCGAAAGGCAGCAGGCTAACCGACGTCAGTCCCATGCTATAAAGCAGAGCTAACCGCCCGGTGAGACGGCATTCAGAATCCTGGCTACTAAGCATGCGAAAGCCGGCTCGACGGTAATCATCCCGGTACAACCAGGCAATCGCGAGGAAATGCGGCATCTGCCAAAGAAAGAGGATGGTGAACAGCAGCCAGCTTTCTATGCTAGCGTCACCGCGGGCCGCGGCCCAACCAATCACTGGTGGCAGTGCGCCAGGGATCGCTCCAACGATAGTGTTCAGGGTTGTCACCCGTTTCAGCGGGGTATAAACCAACACGTAAGTACCGATGGTCAGGGCGGCCAGCAGAGCCGCCAACAGGTTCGTCGTCAGGCTCAGATAAACAATGCCGACGGCGCTGGTGACAATTCCGATAAACAGCCCGCTATCTCGCGAAATCCGGTGCGTCGGGATCGGACGATCCTTTGTCCGGCGCATGCGGGCGTCGTAGTCCGATTCAAATACCTGATTTAGCGCAGCAGCGCCGGCTGCCGCCAAAAGAGTTCCGAAAAGAGTATGAAAGAGCAACAACCAATCGAGTGGACCGCGCCAACCGAATAGAAAGCCGATGAGCGCCGTGACCAAAACCATCGAGGTTAAGCGAGCCTTGGTGAGCACCAAAATATCGTTAACCAAGCTGCTTGCCGGTACCTTTGGCGCAGGCTCGTTCAACGTCGGCAGGTGCGTCTGTTCCGAGAGTATACTCATACGGTTCCCAGCTCTATACTCTGGGACAGGCTAGAATGCGATAATACCTGGTGACTATAATGCAACAGCCCGCTAAGGCTGACTGCAAGCAAGACACCCAGCATCAGCGTTAAGGCTCCGCAAAAGACGTGAGCGGTAGCGACATCAGCGGCCTTATTACTCAATACGGTCCAGGCGCCCAGGCAAAATTGCACGAAGACCAGCAGAATCCACACGCTGGCACATCGCCTGAAGAAAAGGGGTAAGAACCGATTGCGCAACAGCCGAACCGAGGTGAAAACGAGGCCGGCAACGATCAGCACGGCCCAAACCCGATGGACATACTGCAGCAAAATCAGCCAAGCCGAGGTGTAGGGCTGCGCAGCAGCGCCGCGCGCCTGATTAATCTTATCGATGCTGGCTGCATCCAACGGCGGGAAAAGATGCCCGTAATTGAAGGGAAAATCCGGGATGGAGAGTCCGGCGTGCGAATGGCGCATAGAAGCTCCGAGGACTAGTTGTAGGAACACCATTGCGGTTACGACCACAACCCAGCGGCGACATGACGTGAGAAGTGACAGATGAGAAGTGAGAGGTGAGAGGTTGGGGGTATTCGGTGACTGGTGGGTTGCGACGCCTTTCCGCTGTCGCTCGGGCCCATTGCCCGCTTGTTCCAAACGCTCCCAAAAACGCGAGGTAACCAGCGCAATTGTCGCCATCAAAGCGAAAAAACTCTGCGCTAAACAACCGTGAAAAAGACCTAAAACCGCGTTGTTTTCGGTCACGCGCAGACCGCCCAAAATCCCTTGAACGATCACTGCGCCAACCGCAATGAGTCCGAGTGTTTTAACCCAGCGCCGGCTCTCGATAACAAACAGAGCAATGCAGAGAATCACCGTCAGTAGACCAACCGTGCTGGCGATTAACCGATGGGTATGCTCGAAGAATACTCCCCCCACCCACCGGGATATCGGGAACAAAAACATATTATAGCCAAACGTGTTTGGCCAATCCGGAACAGCCATCCCGGCTTCGTGGCTGGTGACCAAACCTCCGCTACAAATCAGGAGCGAAACGCTAGCCGCCGCCACCACAGCATACCAATGCAGTAGTTTTTTCGGAAGCGAATAGGCGGCCATCGTTCACTAATGCCCCCTAATGCACCGCAACCCGTGCGGCCTCCGGCGCCGGCTGATTTTGAGGCAGAAAATCCTGGTCCATCCCGGGAACGCTATACTCATAAGGACCGTTGTAAACAGTCGGAGTGACAGGAAAATTCCCGTGCCCGGGAGGCGACGGCAGCGTCCATTCCAAGGTGGTTGAATTCCAAGGATTCCTTGGCGCCTTCGGTCCTTTGAACATGCTGTAGACGAAGTTCACGAAAAAGATCAGCGTCGACAGACCCAAACCGAACGCGCTCAGGCTCACAAAAATATTTAGCGGCTGTGAACTCTTAAGGAAATCATACAAACTTGGGTCCGCGATTCGGCGCGGCATCCCGTTCAACCCCAGGTTGTGCATCGGGAAGAAGGTCAGGTTGAAAAACATGAACGACAAAACAAAATGCACTTTGCCCCAGAACTCGTTCATCATGTGACCGAACATCTTCGGATACCAGAAGTAGATAGCACCGAAGATCCCGAACAAACTGCCACCGAACAGGACGTAGTGAATGTGGGCGACAATGAAATAAGTGTGATGGATGAAAAGATCGACCGGCGTGGACGCCATGTAAATTCCGCTAAGGCCGCCAATGACGAACATGGACACGAAGGCCAGCGCAAAACACATAGCGGTAGTGAACCGGATCGAGCCACCCCAGACCGTCCCTAGCCAGTTGAAGGTCTTAATCGCCGAAGGAACGGCGATCAACATGGTCGAGAACGAGAACGCTGACGATAGCATCAGGTTCATACCGCTCACAAACATGTGGTGTCCCCACACGACGAAGCCCAGTACACCGATCGCGGCCATCGCGTAGACCATTGCCTTATAGCCAAAGATCGGTTTTCGGGAGAAAACAGCCAACATTTCCGAGACCAAGCCCATGGCAGGAAGAATCAAGATGTACACCTCGGGATGGCCGAAGAACCAGAAAAGGTGCTGCCACATCAAAGGCTGCCCATAACGGTTTGCCTCAAAGAATGAAGTGCCAAAATTAAGGTCGAAAAAGAGCATGGCCGCGGCTGCGGAGAGCACTGGGACCGCCAGCAGCAACAAAATCGCGGTGATGAAGAGGGCCCAGACTGGAAGCGGCAACCGGAACATTTTCATGCCGGGCGCGCGCATATTGATGATGGTGGTGATGTAATTAACCGCACCGGCGATCGAGGCTAGACCGTTAATGAAGATCCCGACGCACCAGAGACTTTGGCCAGCTTGGCTACCGTTATAGGCTCCGTTTGCCGATAGAGGCGCGTACGACGTCCAGCCGGCAGCGGGAAAACCGGTTGGCACAAAGAAGCTGGAAAGCAGAATGATCCCCGACGCGAAAAACAACCAAAACGACAAAGCGTTAAAGAATGGGAACGCCATGTCCGGAGCTCCGATTTTGAGCGGGATCAAGAAATTCCCGAAAACACCGACCAACAGAGGCATCACCACCAGGAAGACCATCACGGTAGCGTGCATGGTAACCAGCCCATTGTAACCCTGCGGTTGGATGGCACCGGCATCGGTGACCAACCATCTCGGCAGCAAACTCCCAATCAACGGGATCGGCTGGCCAGAGAAAGCCAGTTGATACCGGACGCCCATCGCCAGCAGTCCGCCTATCAGTAGAAAGAACAAACTCGCGAAGAGATATTGGATCGCGATCGTCTTGTGATCTTCGGACCAGATATACTTGTGGAAGAAGCTGAGCTCGTGGTGGTGAGCCGTTCCGGTATGCGTCTCAGCCCCGCTATGCACAATCGTTTGAGACATACTTACACTATTGATCTTTCGTTTCGGTTACACTCGTGAGTTTCGCCCCTGGCTGTGGTTGAACCGCTTTCGCTTTTTCTTGATACCACTTCTCGAAATCCGCCTCAGATACGACTTCAATGTCGGCCTTCATGTTGTAGTGGCCAGAGCCGCACAGCTGGCTACAAGCAAGCTGGAATTTTCCAATTTTGGTAGGCGTGAACCACACCCAGTCGATCATCCGTCCGGGTACCATATCCTGATAAATCCGGAACTGCGGGATATAAAACCCGTGGATCACATCTTTGGAATCCAACCGGATGTGGACAGGGCGATTGACCGGGATCTCCAGAACAGATGAAGTAAAATTATCCTTCGCGTCAGGATCGCTCGGATCATTTCCGAACATGTTGTCGTTGGAAACAAAGCTGGCCTCTGCCTTTCCGAGTTTGCCGTCCGTGCCAGGGTACTGAAAAGAAAAGCCGAACTGGTAAGCCGCAACTCCCACCTGCAGCGAATTTGCCGGCGGAGTTGAATGCAAGACATCCCACCAAAGGTGATTGCTGTATCCCCAAAGACCGATGAAGATCGCGGTCGGAATCGCGGTCCAGATTATCTCCAGGCGATTGTTCCCGTGGCTATAGGTAGCAGGGACGCCCTTTCGGGCCCGATATTTAACGATAAAGAAAATGTAAACGATCTGGGTGAGAACAAAAACAATGCCAGTGAGAAAGAGGATGAACCACATCAGCTGATCGATGTAGACGCCTCCTTCGCTGGCGTTCTCCGGCATCCACCAAAGATTCGAAGTCCGCGGATCGGCCCAACAGGTTCCGAGTCCCGCTAACAGAACCGTCAAGACCAAGCCGCATCGCGCAAAAGAGGATCGCCAGAAACTCATAAGGAGACGACGGAGGGTTGAAGACACGGTACAAAAAAATTTCTATTTGTCATCAGAGGCGAGGAGCCACCCAAAAAGTGGTAGGGCGAGGCTCCCGAAAGGCCACAACGACCTATCGATGCCCATGAGATGTGCCGCCTTGGCGTCCGACAGAAACCAAATCGCGTGCCGAGCCGTGGGCCCAGCGTTTGCCACGTCCCAGCGGCTCGGCGGGCGAATCGGCGTAGTGCCACCAATCGATCGCACAAGTCGTTGCCCCTGTTGATTATTTCACGGTCGTTCGGGAGCCTCGCCCTACCAAAGATGGGCTCCGGAACACCAAATATATTAGACACCGTTATCATTTCTGTTGGGGCGCGGGTGAGGCGCTTGCGGCCGGTGAAGCGCTTCCTGCCGGCGATGCTCCGGGCGCCGGTTTATTCGACGCTTGCTTTTCGGATCCTCCAGCCTTCGCGACGTCTTTGCCCGGCATTTTCATGATCTCTGCGTAAGTCCATTGCTCCTTCCGATCCTTAAATTCGTCGCGCACCTGTTTTATTGCTTCAGGCGGGATCGGCGGCGCATTGTTGCCCCAATCGGAACGTTCATAGGTCAGGATGGCAGAAAGTTGGGCATCCGTGTATTGGCCTTCCCAGGCCTGCATAGAATTATTAACGGTTTCACCTTTTATGGTTACGGGTCCTTGTAATCCCTTCAGCACAATCGCGATGTAACGATTGGTGGCCTCACCCAACACGATCTCGGAACCGGCCAAGGGTGGATATTGGCCAGTTAAACCCTGCCCGGTTGCTTGATGACACGTGACACAATTCTGCGAAAAGAGCGCTTTCCCGATCACCTTCGGGTCGGGCGCGGACTGAGGCCCGGAGGTCAGTGGACCGAACTTCGGCAAATAATCGAATACGTCCGCGCTGAAACCTCCGCTGTAGGAGAAAAGATAAGCGCCCGACCAAAATAGGCCGAAGAAAATCACGCCAATTAGCCACCGTGGGACCGCTCCGTCTCCAACCAAGGGCACCGCCGGGTCATTTATCGCCGTTTCGCTCCTGCGGTCGCGGGACTGCGGCGCTGTTTCGTTGAGTTCGGGCGTCTCTGAGTGTTCGTCGTGCGAGCTCATTCTTGGGGGGCCGGTGCTTCCGGCAAAGCATAATCCCGCTTCAGTGAAAGCAGATAAGCGACTAACGCTTCCGCTTCCGCGGTCGGCACAATTTCATGGCCGGCCCGGGGAGCGTCTGCTCCTTCGAGCTTCAACGCGTTCTGTGCCGGTTGACCCGTGATGGCTTGTTCCTGGAAGAGCCACCGATAAGAAGGCATCGTCGTATCCGGGTTGAACAGTCGCGGATCATAAAGGTACCGATAAAACCATTGCGCATCCTTTTGGCGGACACCGACGTTGGTCAGGTCGGGGCCCATTCGGGAAACGCCCAGAAAAACCTGGTTATCCTTCATGTAGTCGCGAGCAACTGTTCGACGTTTGCCCCATTCACGATCGATATCGCCTCCCTCGCTCTTGTCGCGGACAAACTGGGAATGACAAGAAACACAACCGTTAGCGGCGTATACCCGATACCCTTGTTGGGCTGCGCCCGGTATATCTGGAGGAGCTACCTCTTTCGTGTTCGGATCGACATTTTCCTTCAATGCGGCGAATGAAAGATACGGGTAGACGGCTAACCCCCACCACGACAGTCCGAACAGGACAAACACACCGCCGATAATCTTACTTAACCGATTCACGCGAGTGATACCTCCTCATTGATCACCGGTTCGGGAGCTTCCTCAGAATCAGGCGCCCAAGCAGGATTCACAAAAACGGTCAGGAAAGAGCCAACACCGAGCAAAGCAGAAACGCCGATAAAAACGCCAGCCAACTCATAGCCAAGCAGAAACGGTTTAATCAAATCGACCACTGCAGCAAACGGGACCTTTGGATCCATTAAGCCAAATCCTTGCAGCACACCGGCAATGGTTAGATCAAAAACAAGCGTTCCAAGTGCGATAATAGAAAACCAGAAATGAATTTGGATCAGTTTCGTGTACTTCCAGGAGCGACCGACCAAACGCGGGAGAACATAATAAATCGCTCCGAAACAGACCAAGGACACAAACCCGATTAAAAAGAGATCGGTGCGCGCGGTAGTGGCCCAGGTAAATTGCAAGATCCGATTTACTGACCGCAAAGTCGTGATGGCATTCCAAATACCCGCCAAACCGAACACCATACCGCCGGTCACGAGAAACCGTAGAGCCAGGTTCGGTTTAATCAGATCGAACGAACCTTTCATAGTCAGGTGAAGGTTGGTCGCGAACGCCAGTATCGGTACAACTAGCAAGACATTGGCAACAACGCTGGCAGTCTGATTCCAGGCTGGGAGCGGTGCGCCGAGGATCTGCGCGATTCCGGTCCAACCGCCAAACGCGACAATGCCCCAAAAGCTGATGGTCGCGAGTTTGGCGCTGTAAAGAGGTCGCCCAATCAGTAACGGCACAAAATGATAGACGATCCCGACTCCCAACGGGGTCAGCCAAAGACTAATGAGGCAGCCAAAGTACCACCAATGAATCGCGGATGCGGCGACGCCGCCGACCTTAAAGAACCCCAGAAAACCGTTGGCGCTTCCGTAAGCCCAGGCAAAAGCGATAAACGCAGTCAGCAAGAACGCCTGCGAAATATATCCGCCTTTGCCACGCCGCCCGATGAACAGGGCAACCGTCCAAATCGCCATGATGATCTCCGCCAACCAGATCGGAAACGCGGCATAGATCGGAAACTCCAACCATTCCTTTCCGGTGCTGCCACCACCTAGCACGCCCCAAACGCCAAAGAACAAGCCAAGATTCCAAATGATTCCAGCCAGCAATGGCAGGTAGCCTCCGGTAAACGGATTCTTGGCCATGCTGTTTAAGATCCAAATGGCCGTTCCTACCCCGCTCATAGACGCCCATCCATAAACCAGCAGATCCATAGCAACGGGATAAACCCGGCCGTAGGTCAGCCAGGCGACATCGGGAAAAACCAAAGGCGAAAACGGGTCCATCACCTGAAACGCGGAGAGTAACCAAAGCGCCACCGCGATTAAGAGCCAGAATAGACCGGAGGCAAAGAATAGCAGGATCGGACCGCGTAGGACAGAGCCGTTGCCAGCTGCAACGCGATTCAATTGAAGATCTGCTGTTTGGTTAGGAACAGACATATCCTTTATGTGAGGGGTGAGAAGTGAGAAGTGAGAGGTGAGAGGTGAGAGGGGGCCGCCACTTTGGTAGGACGAGGCTCCCTAATGGCCGGTTGATAGGAGCAAGGTGCCTGGTTAGTTGCAACCACACTATGTGCAGGGGCACGTTCATCGGCCCAACACTGCCAGCGGCATGAGATCGTCCTGGTCTCCGGAAACAATTCTTGGTCGTTCGGGAGCCTCGCCCCACCAAATTTGGCCCCACCGAGTTTGAGCCTCCACCTATTACAAATTTCGTAGTTCCAAAATTCATATTTATTGGCCCGGGGGTGATGTAGAAGCCGTCGGGCTTGCAGTCGGCTCCGGACTCGCACTCTGTTCCGGGCTAGCGCTTGGTTGCGGGGTAGCAGTCGGCTGCGGGCTCGCACTCGGTGAACTGACCGGTGAAGCAGCCGGCGTGGCGCTCGCAGAAGGCGCCGGGGTTGCTTGTTGGTTAGCGGCAGCGGGAGCTGGACTTGCAGCCGGAGTCGGGCTCGCTGCGGGCGGGTTAACCGGACCAGCTGCATGCGGATGGTTTGCAGCTAAGTCTTTGAGAACTAACTCCATCGCCCGGTTAATCGGGATACCAACAATTCCCTTCGATTTGTCCACCCAATGATAGGTAGTGAGGGTCTTCTGATTATCTGCGTTCAATTGCGCCAGATTTTTCAGGCGCTCCGCTCGGGTTTGCTCGGTGCTGGTCGGGATCGCTTCCTTTTGAAGGAACACGATCCATACGAGCCCAACAAAGACCAGTAACATCACCAAAATGGTGAGAACGGTCAGCGTGGAAACTTTCGGCGATTCAACGGCTTCGGACATAGGATCAATTGCTCAGCTTCAAGGATTCCAGTAGCCGAGGATCTTTTGACGGGAAGAGGCCAACCTTCCCGAGAGTGGTCAGAAAAATGAAAACCAGTGGACATCCGATCGCAAAAATGCACAACACGTCCAGGATATCGATTTGGACGCCGGTCGGATGCATAAACGGCATGATCGTGACGTAGGTATCGATCAGATGCATGATGAGCACCCAAATCGAAATAGCCGCCAGGAATTTTGAGTTTCGTTTGGTGTACTCAAATAACAAATAGAGGAAAGGGATAAAAAACCGGCCGGCGACCATCGCCAGGCTCAGCGTGTTCCACGATTCGACATTCCGGCGAAGGAACCATTCGGTTTCTTCGGGAATATTGCCGTACCAAATCAACATGTATTGGGCGAACCCGATATAACCCCAAAAGATCGAGAAGCAGAAAAGCAGCTTACCCATAATGTGGTAGTGCTCCTCGTTCACGAAGCTGAGGTAGCCGGCAGCTTTCAAGCCGAACACCGTAAGGATGATCACCGCCATGCTGGCGCCGGCAGCTCCGGCAAAGATATAAACACCCCACATGGTTGACGCCCAGCGGTAATCCAGGGACGCCATCCAATCGAATGCCATCAGGGTCGTGCACACCCCAAAAAGCAGCAGACCCGGAAACGACACTCCACGCATTTGTCTCGATCGCTTCGGATCGCCGTCACCGTCTTGCTTGATTGACGTGCTACGGAAGTAAAAGGCGGCGCCAATAAAATAAGCGAAATAGAGCAGCGCTCGCACCCAGAAAAACGGGATCGTGATAGGACCGACCGGCAAGTTGAAGTACGCCAATTTGTCTTTTAGCTCGGGCGCCAAGTGCGGCTTACCGATATCTGCGATCCATTGCCACAAATCGTTCCGCAACAAAAAGATCGGGATAAAGAACAGCAACATCCACGGAACTAACATGGCCAGATTTTCCATCTGTCGCCGGACCACGATTCCCCAGCCTGAATCAGTGGAGTGATGTAACAAAATCCAGAACAAACACCCAATCAGGATGGTAAAGAAGTAGAGGAAGGCGAAGAGCCAAGAAAAAATAAACTGGCGCCTCAGCTCGCTGCCGGCTGGAGCGATGAACCCGATCAACAACGCGACGACCAATGAAATGACCCCAACAGAGAGCAGCCCGATCAGGAATCGGGTCATTCCTTTGGATTGGAACATCTCCGGTGCTGGGACGTGTGAATGATTACTCATTTTTGGGCCTCTAAAGCGGCACGTTGCTCTTCCGGCACGTCATTGATACTGGCGTTTTGACTCCTCTGAAGGGCTCGGATGTAGGCAATGATTGCCCAACGATCCTTTACGGTGACCTTGTCTCCGTAAGCCATCATCGTGTTGTAGCCGTGAGTCATGGTATTAAAGATCTGGCCGTCGGCCATTTGCCGGTATTTATCCTGGTGATAATTCGCGATACTAAGAAGACCGTATTTCGAAGTGATCCCATTACCCTGGCCGGTAGCGCCGTGACAGACCGCGCAGTTAATAGTGAATACTTCTTGTCCCCTCTTTAAGAGGTCAGGCGTTACCGGGATCTGTTCCGGCATACCGGTTCCCCAATTCTCTCCCATCTTGCCGGTGTTATAATAATCAGTACCGGCGGTGTATTCGCCTAATGGCGAAAGGATGTCATTCGGCGCTCCCGAGTTTTGGAAGGGATGCCCGGGGATATCGTAACCCATGGGGATAGTTCCATCGACTGGAGGTCTGGAGGCTCGGCCGTCGGCAAAAAAGTCGCTTGGCTTCTGATATTTTACCTTCGACTGCCTCTTCATATCGCCGAAGAACTCGATCGGCGGCGCGGCATGCTTCTCCCCGCGGGTACCGAGGAGCCCCACGGCCACGACGCAAAGCAACCCAAATCCAATCAAGAAGTTTTTAATCATCCTCGTAAATCAGAGCTGCTTCTTTTCCCCCGACCTCTGTCAGAAACTCTACTGTGCCGGTCTCGGAGAAACGCGGATCGACCGCTTCGATCACAATGAAAAAGGCGTCTCGGGTAACCCGACGGAAAGGACGATAAGCGAATAAAGGGTGATGAAAACGAGGCAATCGGTTTAACACAAAAACACCGAAGAAAGCGGTAAACGCCGAGAACAAAACCGTCAGCTCAAACATGATGGGAAAAAAGGCCGGAACCGTGAAAAAGTTAACCGGCTTCCCATGCACGATTAACGGGTAAAGAAATGAGGACGGAATGAACTCCAGTAAGGCCGCTGTGGTGAATCCAGTGAAACCGCCGCAGAAGATAATATAGCCCAGATAAGATCTACCCAAGCCCATTGCTTTGTTCATCCCGTGGATAGGAAAGGGCGAATGAACGTCCCAGAAGCGATATCCTTTATCGCGGACTTTCTCAGCCGCGTGATATAACTCTGCTGCGGTTGTGAATTCTGCGATGGCAGCAAAAGGTTCTTTCTTGGCTGCAGCTGCGGTCATGCGTGTGCCTCCCCAACGTCTTCAACTGCCGTACCGGTGTGCGGCGGCTCCGGCGGTACATGATGAGGATCCGCTTCCGGTAAGACGGATCTGACCTCAGAAATAGCCACCATGGGTAAAAACCGAATAAAGAGGAGAAAGAGCGTAACAAAAATTCCGATGGTTCCGACAAAGGTCCAAATATCTACCCAGGTCGGGTAATACATGCCCCAGCTCGAGGGTAAGAAGTCGCGAGTTAACGAAATAACGAAGATAACGAACCGCTCAAACCACATCCCGGCGTTCACGCACATGGAAACGAATAGAACCGTGATGATGTTTCGCCTGAATGCGCGCACCCAGAATAGTTGGGGCATAATGACATTGCAGGTAAACATCGACCAGGACGCCCACCAGTACGGACCGAAATAACGATTAATAAATGCGAAACGTTCAAACGGGTTCGCGCCGTAGTAGGCCACGAAAAACTCCATAGTATAGGCATAACCGACAATCGAGCCGGTCAGCAGGATGATCTTGCACATCACATCGATGTGATTCCAGGTGATCACATCGTGCAGCTTGTAAATCGACCGAGCCGGTATCAATAGGGTCAATACCATGGCGAAGCCGCCGAAGATGGCGCCGGCAACGAAATAAGGTGGAAAAATCGTGGTATGCCATCCAGGCAAGATCGACGTGGCGAAGTCGAAGGACACCGTTGAGTGGACCGACAGCACCAGCGGCGTAGAAATACCTGCCAAGATCAGGTAAGCCATTTCGTAGTGCCGCCACTGACGGTTACCACCTCGCCAACCTAGGGCCAGGATTCCGTAAACAACCTTTCCGACCTGGCTCTTCGCGCGGTCTCGCAGGGTCGCGAGGTCCGGCACCAAGCCTAGAAACCAGAATAAGACCGAGACAGTGAAATAGGTAGAGACCGCAAAAACGTCCCACATCAGCGGGCTGCGGAAGTTAGGCCAGATCCAGTTCGGAACGGGCACGGGAGCGAGGAACCAGGCCATCCAGATTCGCCCGACGTGAATCCCTGGGAAAATCGCGGCGCACATGACCGCGAATAGAGTCATTGCCTCTGCAGATCGATTGACGGCCGTTCGCCATTTCTGCCGGGTCAGTAGAAGAATCGCAGAGATAAGAGTCCCAGCGTGTCCAATACCAATCCAGAACACGAAGTTGGTAATACCAAACGCCCAACCAATCGGAATGTTATTTCCCCAGACGCCAACACCGGTGAATAACAGATAAAAGATACAGAAGACGCCGAAAGCCGCTATCGAGCCGGTGATCCCGATGGCGATAAACCACCAGAGCGGTGTCTTACTTTCTGGAACGCCGGCAATGAGATCCGTAATCCACGCCATCGACCGGTTGTTCTCGACCAGCGGTGGCCGTGGCATGCGTTCCACAAAGGGAACCATCTTAGGGGCAGAGACCTGGGTTTCAGCCATTACGCGTTTCCTCCAGTAGGTACGCTAGTTTGGGTTCGTTCCCGCTCCTCGTCGCCGTGTTCGGCGTTGATTTTCCCGATTTTGGCTGCTCCCGGCATCTTCGAATTCGGGTTGCGCAACCTGGCAAGATAACTCGTGCGAGTCCGGATATTTAGATACTCGAGCAGATGATAATCCTGCGGCAATTCGCGTTCTTTCGATACCTGACTCTGGGGATCTTTCATGTCCCCGAAAACGATCGCTTCCGCTGGACATACCTCTTGGCAAGCCGATCGCACACTATCCGTTGGAAGCGATAGATCCCCGGTGACCCCAGCTTTGATTTTTTGAGAAATCTTGGCGGTTTCGATCCGCTGTACGCAATAAGTGCATTTCTCCATGACGCCGCGACTACGCACCGTGACGTTGGGATTCTTTTGCAGCTTGGAGATCTCATCCATCCCCCACTTAGCCAGCGGCCCCAGGATGAGTGTCTGTTTACCTTCGAATCCCGGCAATCCATGCTCGATTTTATCCAACACCGATCGATCGTTGTAATTGAAGAAGTTAAATCGACGAACTTTGAACGGACAATTGTTCGAGCAATACCGGGTCCCGATGCAGCGATTATAGACCATCACGTTCAGACCCTCTTCGCTGTGCACCGTCGCATTGACCGGACACACCGTTTCACACGGTGCGTTTTCACAATGCTGGCACATCATTGGTTCGACGACCATCTCCGGTTCTTCGTCGAGGTGCGGATTACTTACATCGCCATCCGCGCTGGAAAAATAACGGTCGATCCGCATCCATTGCATTTCGCGGCCTCGTTCAACCTGATCCTTGCCAACAACCGGGATATTGTTCTCTGCCTGACACGCAATCACGCAAGCGGAACAACCGATACAGGTATTCAGATCAACCACCATGGCCCATTGATTTGGCGCACTCAGCGGCGGATGCGAATAAAGCGATATGTTGGGCGGTATCTCGGCGTCCATCCACATCTTCTTTGCGAACGCCGGATTCTGCTCATAATCTTCGAGCGAACCTTCCCGAACTAAGGCCCGACCCTCCATGCTATGATGGAGCTGGGTCCGAATCAGCTTATAGGCGTCCTTCTGTAGCAACTTAATCGTGACACCGGTAGCAAAATAGAGTGCGGCGGTGGTCCGCAGTTTGTAGGCATCGAATCCTGCGCCTTCGCCCACTCGACCGACTCGATCGCGCCCGTAACCAAGCGGCAACGTGAAAGAATTATCTGCGTGACCGGGCGCGATCAGTACGGCTGCAGTTAGTTTTCGGTCTCCCGCCGTGATTTCGATCAAGTCGCGTTCTTCTAACCCCAGGGCTTTGGCGGTTACCGGGCTCACTTGTACCGCGTTGTCCCAAGTGAGCTTGGTGATCGGATCGGGCATTTCCTGCAGCCAGGCATTGTTCGTATAGCGGCCATCCTCGACTCGGTAGTCACCAGGGAAAACGATCTCGAAAGGGCTGCTGACCGGAGCCGGAAGCGAGGTTGCAGCCGGCACTAACCCAGATAGGCCGCTAAGGTTAGGTTTTGCCGAGCTAGCCTGGTAGGCGGTGTCGGCAATATACCCGTGACGCAATAATGCGGTCCAGGCCTCTTCAAAGTCGCCGCTACCGGCTAAGGTCTTGAAGGTTTCCCGGACTGCTTCGAGGCCGCCGGGGATGCCCGCCAGTTTGCTCAACAGATCTAGCTGCGACCAGCCACCGAACAGCGGCAGAATCATCGGTTGAATCGGGAGATAGGTGCCATTGGGATCACGCTGATCTCCCCACGCTTCTAGAAAATGGGCCTCCGGGACGAACCATCGGACATTCGTCGAGGTTTCATTCTCCCAGTAACCAAGCTGAACCACCTCAGGGATCTGCTTCTGAATCTGCTCCGCCCACTGAAGATCTGCGGGCGCGGTATAGGCCGGGTTACCGGCGAGAATAAACAGCCGCTTCACCGTCCCAGCTTTAACGTCTTTGGCCAAGTCTTGAATGGTACCACCCTTTATCTTGGGGGCGGTGAGAACCTGGATAGTAGAACCGAAAGCCTCCAGCGCATTATTTATCGCATAGACCAGAGCCTGAATCGGGGCCGGGTACCGATTGCCCAAGAGCAGTAGGCTCTTGCCCTTGCGAGCGACAAGGTCGTTCGCACACTCAGTGACCCATTTTTCGTCAAAGGTGACCGTCGTTTTGAATTGGCCGGCCAGCGATGTGAGTCCTTGATCTCCGGTGGCTGCGGCAATCTTATTGGCTAGCGCAACGGCAAACGACGGGATGTGGGAGGCTGGGCATCGTAACCGATGATCCGCCATTCCGCTCGTAATGGTGAACCGGTTGTCCACCGAGTAGAGGCGGTTGACGGTTTCGGTCGAACCTCGGACTCGGCGACGAGCACTAAAAGCTTTGATGTTATCTAACGTCTGCTCCAGGCCCAGGAAATCGGCATCGAGAGAGAGGATTACATCCGCGTTGGCGAAATTCGGCCGCAGGATGACATCGGCGCCAAACAGCGCTTCGGTTACCGGGTTGATCTCGTCGTTTCCCAGCGGATCACCGTAATAGAACCGGGCTTGGGGGAAGTCTTGCTGGAACTTCTTAAGAATCCGGTCGCGCGTCGGTGACCATTGTTCATCCAATAAGAAGGCAAAGCCGGCTCCGCCATTCTGCTGTAACTCGTTGCGAAGCTGTTTGAGGTAGGCCTCAAATTTATCAGCGGCGCTCTCTTTTCCATTTTCGCGGAAGAAGCGGGCACGATCCGGATCGTACAGGTTCAAGATTGAAGCTTGAGCGAGCAGATCGGTCCCGCCGTTATAACCTGGAACCAGAGGATTACCTTCGAGCTTGGTAGGCCTTCCCTCGAAGGTGGTAGCAACCAACGGCATACCACCCAACCGGCGAGGCATCGAGGTGGTGTAAAGAACGGCCTTACCCGGGATCAACCATTCTACGCTTTTGGTGTACGGGACTATGTACGTCTCCGGACGCCGGCAACCGCTGAGTCCAACCCCGGCCAGAGCTAGAGATGCTCCCATCAACCGCATGAAGTTACGCCGGGAGACGCCATCGGTCTCCAGATCGGCAGCTCCTTCAGGAAACTCTCGCTCCAGCCAACTCTTGAATTCCGGAGTTTCCGCTAACTCCTCGAGTCCACGCCAGTAACGCCGGCCGGTGGAGGGTTCAGGGGGATGTTGAAAAATCCTCTTCATTATCTATGACAACCGGCACAATTTTGCGGCGGGTTGATATTCCACTGCTTTTGCAACTCGGTTCCAATCTGTTGCTGCGATTCGCCGTTGGAGGGTTTCCAGTCGAGATTGAAAACCTGATTGATCGGCCGCAGGTTTTCTTCGGGGTGTCTATGGCAATTCAGACACCAACCCATGCTCAACGGTTCGTGCTGATACACGACGTCCATGTGGTTCACATCGCCGTGACAGCTAACACAGCTAATCCCACGATTAACGTGAACCGAATGGTTGAAATAGGCGAAGTCAGGGATTTGATGGACCCGGACCCAGTGCATTGGCTGTCCGGTCTCCCAGCTCTGCTTAACGGCCCATAGCTTGGGATTATCTTTTTGCACCTGCTGATGGCAGTTCATGCAGGTTTGCGTCGTCGGTACGTTCGACGCCGAAGAAACTTGGACGTTACTGTGGCAATACCGGCAATCCATACCGAGCTCGTTGACATGGATCTCGTGGGGAAACGGCACCGGCTGCACAGGTTGGTAACCCTGGCGCATGTACTCGGGCGTGAGATACCACCAATAAGCGGCAGACGCTGCTCCTCCGACCACGAGGAGACAAAAAACGAGTTTAATTGCTAAGTAGTTTGTCCAGCGGGGGAAAAAGTTAGCCATTCGACGGCAAGGGGGTTACCCGGATCCGGGCAAACCGATACAGCCTAAGGATCCGAATTGTAGCCTTGTTTGGGGGGTTAAAATTTTCGTTCTCAATCCGCAGTCAGCGACCTGATGGCGGTTGAGAATATTGCGCCGAAACCATTAGGCAACCAAATTTTCGACGCGTCCCTAACCCCGAGTTCTGGTCTGTTGACGACATATCCAGTAATTGAAGAGCGAACGGTCCGTCAAATGAGAAAATGATTAATTTGCAAATCG
>DASUWQ010000177.1:0-21648 GCA_036378375.1 Chthoniobacterales bacterium | reverse complement strand
GTGACCTTTGTGCAACTGAGGTTGCACATCGATCAATTTCGCGAGGAATTTTAAGCGGCCATTTTGGTAAGTTGTTCAACATCAGCGTAACAAGCGGCCAGTAACGCAGTGATGATTCGTCGGCCTTTTGCAGAGATTTGGTAACGGTGGGTGTGAGGGAGTTTTCGGATTAAGCCGTGAGCTCGCAGCAGCGCAAATTGGCGAGTGACGGCGGCACTACGACGGCGGAGCTCAGCTTTGGTGGGTTTGAGTTTGGTTGGTGGGTAGAGCAAAGCGCGCAGATCGGCGTTACGGAGGCCGTGCAGAGCGAACTCGCCTCGGCTACAGGCCAGCAGTAAAGCATGATCGTTGTGTGCCAGAGCATTGAGGCCGCGATAACGTTTGCCATGGTGAGTGCTGGGCCGACAGACTTCAGCGGCTTCTTGCAGAAGGCAGTTTGAGCCGGTGACACTGGCCAGGGCTTCAAGGTAACGTTGATTAGCAGCTCGACAGAGTTGGCCGCGTTGATACATATCACAGACTCCTTTGCGCAGAACCCTGCAGCGCTTCTGGCCTTTGGGTTGGCCTTCTTTAGCTCGGTAAATTCTAAATTCCTTTGGCGCCACGATAGTGGTTTCCACTCGCAACACACTGCCCTCTTTATCGTACATCTTGAGCGAATTACCCTTGAGCGTATGACGAATGCGCACTCCTTCGACTCGGTGTTGCAGTCTAGAGGTGATTTCGCCTTGAAAGTTAGCCCGTGGCCCTCCCGCGCTTTTGGCAACCTTTCGGCCCAAGAAACGCAGCACATCAGGACTCTGGAAGGTGCTGATGGCATGGCGTAAAAATTTAGGGTAGAGCTTTTGGAGTTCTTGAGCTTGCTCGAAGAGCACATCGGTAGCGTATTCACTTTGGGAAGCGCTCCAGTAGTAGCTCAGTCCAGGCATGGGAGCGGTAATTTCGCTATAGAGAGGATGAGCCATCTCCAAAAATGAGTTCATCAATCTGGGCCAGTTGGTGGCTAATTGCTCATCCAGTAGTCTTTGAGCTGCCCGGCAATCCTCGATCCAGCTAAAACAGTTATCGCGCTTTTGGTAAGCAATCCCGAGGCGATCCAGCTGGCGAGCTAACCATTGCCGGCCATTGAGACAGACATCCACGTTAAAAGGAAACCAGCTCTGCACTCGGATATGCATCAAGCCCACTTCAGGATGCTGATAGTAATGGTACAAATGGGTGCACTTGCCAGACTCCATAACTAAACGCAGGCGTTTGGTTTGGTGATCGCCTCGGACCCGGAACGTCAGGCAGGGTTCCACACAGCTCAAAAGCACAATCGGACCTTCTTTGATCTGTTCCTTAGCCACCAAGCCTTCAACCAGCCTTTCTTTACTGAGCTCTGAACTGGGCAAATAAATATTCGCCCGCCCTAGCCGCTCAAATTTCTCGTAGGCCGACTGCTTAAGCCGATCGCTCAGATCCTGCGCGAAGCTCTTAAAATTCTTGATTAGCACTTTGCAGTAGTTCAGGTAAACCTCAGGCCCATTGGGACAAAACAGCGGCCGCAGCGTGGCTCGGAAACGCACCCGATCAAATCCGCTAAAAAATCCAGTGACATGTTGACCAAATCGATTAAGGAATTCCTTTGGAAGACCGCCTTGGCTAAGGGCTGCTTTTGTTTTCACAAATCATCAAGCTACTCCTTCCAGACGGTCTTTCACCCTTCCATGTTCGCCTGGCCCCAGAGCCAAATGTGGTTGCGGCTAGGCCGCGCTGTGCTCTTCTGTTCAAGATTCGGTTCGTCATGTTCGATGTCTCGGGAAAATCGGCTTTGATCACGGGTGGCACTAGCGGTATCGGAGCGGCCATCGCGAACGGGTTCTTTGAGGCCGGCTGCAGGGTAATTGCCGCAGGCCTTCCAGAGGAAAAGCCAAGCGCTACTTTAAATCCGAAGATTACCGTGGCGCCACTGAATGTGTCGGACCCTAAAAGCATAGAAAACTTGGTTGCCGATCTGGGCAAGCTTGATGTGTTGGTCAATGCAGCCGGTATTATCCGACGAGCCGCCGAGTTTGAGCTCGAGCAATTTCAAACGGTGGTTGATGTCAACCTGTTTGGCTCCATGAGGATGTGCACGGCTTGTAAACAACTTTTGCTCAAGCAGGGCGGAGCTATCGTCAATCTGGCTTCCATGTACACTTTTTTCGGCGCCGGACTAGCCCCGGGCTACAGCGCAAGCAAAGGCGGCGTCGCTCAGTTAACCAAAAGTCTCGCCGTTGCCTGGGCTCCCCACAACATCCGGGTCAATGCAGTCGCCCCCGGCTGGATTGCCACGCCGCTGACTCAGGCGCTGCGAGATGACCCAAATCGCTACGCGACTGTCATCGAGCGCACCCCGCTGAAGCGCTGGGGTCAACCGGACGATATCGCCGGCGCCGTGGTTTTTCTTTGCTCACCCGCCGCGACGTTTATTACTGGCGTGATTTTACCGGTAGATGGCGGCTATTTGGTGAGTTGAAGCCGGTACAGAGGAGCTCCTGGTCATCCGGGCGTTAGCGAGAAAATCAGGCGGAAATCAAATCCCGGATGAGGAGCTCATCCCTACCGTTCCCTTGGATGCCGAATTTAGCAGATTCAGACACGTCCACTTACCCTTCCGGCGGCGAACTTGCCGCGCTTAACCCCCCGCTCATAACCAAGCATGCAGTAAAGAAGTCGTTTACCTATGAAAAGAGTAGTTGCCTTAACCATCGTCGTAATCGCCTCGCAGGTCCTATCAGCTTCCGCCGGTGAACCCGTCACCAGCTCGAAGGAAGTCGTCGCCCCAGCGGCGCCGCCACCGGAGAGTTATTTTCGGGCTAACGAATTCAGTATCGGGCTTTTTGCGGCTTACGATTGGACGCGGAACGATAACGTCCGTGCAATCGGAAACCACGCCTGGGGAGGAGGTATTGACGGTCAGTACTTTCTGTTGCGATATCTGGGTTTCTCGATCGACGGGAATTTCTTTAACGAGATGCCAGGTGATTTTTTCGGGTCGACGGTAACTGGGAACGTGATTCTTCGTTACCCTCTCGATCTCAAATACCCCAACTTTCATCTCGCGCCGTATGTATTTGGCGGTGTTGGCGGCGTATTCAATTCAAATAATGTGTTTACCCGAGCCGTTACTTTCGGACATGCGCAAAGCTTGAATCGCCGGAATACGGACGATGAGGTTCTCGGAGACGCCGGCGCAGGACTTGAGTACCGATTCACGCCGCACATCGGAGTGTTTTCCGACTTCAGATATCAAGTTGTAAACAAGTCGAAAAACAACTTCATGACGACCCGGTTCGGTTTGCGCTTCGCGTTCTGACCCGGAAGCAGTCGAAACCGGTGGAGCGCTGCCTTGCTTGCGACGCAGCGTTCCAAGTTTTCGCTTAGCGCTGCTATTACCTCAATCCACGCGGCAAATCGCGAATCCGCCGTCCTGTCCGCCATAGTTCCGGGAATAAGGGACGAAGGCGGAAACCTCCCGGCTCAATCCTACAGCATCTCGAGCGCCAAGGCGATGCCTTGCCCGCCGCCGATACAGAGCGTTACGACCCCGCGGCTCAAACCATCTCGTTTCATCGAGTGAAGCAAACGCACCGTTAATATCGCCCCGGTCGCTCCAATCGGATGTCCGTGGGCGATAGCGCCTCCTTCGACATTGATGACGTCTTCCGGTAGATCCAGCTCCCGGGCGACGGCTAGAGGGACGGCTGCGAACGCTTCGTTGATCTCGATTCGCTCGACCGTGCCTAGTTTCCACTCCGCTCGCTCCAGCGCTTTTCTCACGGCTGGAACCGGGCCTAATCCAAACATGCCGGGTTCGACTGCGGCGACACCGTACGCAGCCAGGCGGGCAATCGGTGTCAATGACTTTGCCTCCGCAGCCGCACGATCGGCCACAACCATCGCCGCGGCGCCGCTATTAAGGCCGGGAGCATTGCCCGCCGTAATTATCCCATTTTCGCGGAACGCCGGACGCAGCTTAGCCAACACTTCCAAAGTGGTATCCGGACGCGGAGCTTCATCTTGATCAAAAGTAACCGTCCCTTTCTTTCCCGGAACTTCTACTGAGACGATCTCATCCCGGAACTTACCTGCTTTCTGAGCCTGGCTAAAAAGCCGCTGAGAGCGCTCCGCAAAACGATCCAGTGCTTCCCGGCTTAGCTTTGCATACGTAACCAGGTCCTCCGTATGCCATCCTGAATGTTTTCCCGAAAAAGCATCATCGAGGCCGTCACGCAACATGCTGTCATGAATCTCAGCCGGGCCCATTCGGTACCCCCAGCGACCGCCCTCCATCAGGTAGGGCGCTCGATCCATGTTTTCCAGACCGCCGGCAATCGCGAGTTCGATTTCACCGGCATTAATTTGCTGAGCAGCTGTCACGATCGCTTGAGCACCCGAGCCACAGACCCGGTTCACTGTCATCGCAGGAACTGACACCGGAATCCCGCCATTGATCGCGGCTTGCCGCGCCGGGTTCATCTTATTGCCGGCCTGGATGACGTTGCCCATCACCACGCTCTCGACGGCCGCGGCATCGAGTTTCGCCCGCTGTAAGGTTTCTCGCACCACCACCGCGCCCAGTTCGGTAGCAGGGATGGTCTTAAGCGACCCGTTGAAGGCGCCGATCGCCGTTCTAACTGGACTACAGAGGACAACTTCGGGTGTAGGCATAAATACCTCTAATAACCGGACGACCGATTGTCCATCGGTGATATTAAACAGCTAACCTCCCGACCGGTCACCAGCCGCTTCGTTCTCGTACTCGTCGTCGTCCTCGTCCTCGAATCCGGCCACGCAGAGTGATGGAGTCGTGGAGTTTTGGAGTAGTGCGCCAGGAAATTATCCCCGCGACCACGGAGTTAGGGGCGCTGCCAGACGTACGACGGCATAGCGAACAGGATCCCGGCCAGTGCTAATGCCGCCAATACCATGACGAGATACCGTGCCCGAGGCTCTAGACTCGGTAGACGCGAGGCGTTAAGAGATTGCTTCATAGAAGACCGATCCTGTCACTATCGGTTACTACGGGAAATCCGCCGAATAGTTTCAGGAAGGTCGGGGTCGCCGATGAAAGCTGAAAGCTCCAGAGCACGCTCCATTTTGAGTTCGGTGCTCTTCCTACTTGTGGCTCCCGGCACTGTCGTCGGCCTGATCCCTTGGTGGATCTCCAAATGGAAAGTTCAACCCATACCGCCTGGTTTTTTGCTCATTCAGTTACTTGGGATCCTGATACTAGCGGGGAGCATTCTGCTCCTGTTAGAGGCATTTGCGCGTTTTGCGCTTCAAGGCCAAGGTACTCCGGCACCCGTCTTGCCTACTCGGCATCTGGTGGTGGCAGGCTTTTACCGTTACGTCCGTAACCCGATGTATGTGGCCGTGGTAGGTGCGATTCTCGGCCAAAGCATGACTTTAGGAAACCTGATGCTGTAAGCTTCATCTGTCCTAATTTGACCCTTGAGAGGCAGCTTATATTACCAGTGCAAAGGTATCGCCCACAGGATCGAGGCTAGCGCCAATGCGGCCAGCGCTAGCAGCAGATAGCGTCTTTCAGGCTCTACGCTCGCGAGACGCGAAGCGTGGGGGGATTGCTTCATAACAAATCGGATTTTCTTTAGAACAATTGAATTCTGTTTTTCTTAAAAAGGTTCCGTAAAACCGGTCCAGTTAGTCCTTAGCTTCCTAACGGGCCTTCTAAGAAACAGAAGACTCGACTTATTCCTTCGAGTCCGTTCAGTCCGATCCTTTCCTGTCGCTACCTCTTACTAACGGAATTGCTCCGCACAGTTTCAAGGAAAGTTAGGCGCGCTAGTAAACACGGGAAAGTACATTCTTGCAAGAAAATCTTTGCCCTGGTTCTCAGGACGGGAATCAGGAGGCCGTGAAATGTCTGCCCTCTTCGGTAAGGAGGAGCTCCTGCTCGTGCGGAACCAGACCAAATCGAAGATCAGATGAGGGGAACTTATCCCTACCGGTCCGGTAGCCAGGACGTCTTGCGGCCCGGTCCTGACATTGGAATCTGACTCGACTCGGGCTTACCGTCTTCGCCACTGCCGCTATGCAATCGACCCCCTTCTCATCTGCTAAGCTCGATACCCTGCTCGATGAATCAGGCATCGATATGCTCTTGGTCACATCGAAACACAATCTGCAATACCTATTGGGTGGGTATCGTTACTATTTTTTCGAACACCTGGATACAATCGGCTTAGGGCGATATTTGCCGATCCTCGGCTATCTGAAGGGACATGTGGACCAATCGTTCTATGTCGGAAGCGGCGATGAATCTTGGGGCATCGAAGTGTTTCCATTCTGGCCACAACGGATTTCAACCGAAGCTTGGATTTCGACCGAGGCGGCGCGAATTGCTGCTCAATACGTAAAATCGATCGGAATAACCGCTCCTAAGATCGGTCTGGAACTCGAGTTCTGGACCGCGAACGCGTGGGAGACATTGAGAGCCCAACTACCCGGTGCAACTTTTATAGATAGCACGGAAGTTCTCGAGGAACTGCGCGCAGCTAAGACTACCGAAGAGCTCAATAAGATACGAAAAGCGGCCGCTGCCATTGTGGACTCCATGGTAGCCACGTTTCATTGGTTGCGGGAAGGGATGATAGAAACCGAGATCGTCGAACATCTGCGGATGGAAGAAACGTCCGGAGGCCTCGATTACGGTTTTACCTTGATTGCAACAGGTCCAACCTTCGGCCGAGGACCCTCAAGCCGAAGGATTGGGAACGGCGAGATCATCTCGATCGACACAGGTGGTCAATGGCACGGCTATCTGGCGGATATGGCCAGAATGGGAGTGTTAGGAGAGCCCACCGCGCTGATGAAAGAACTGTTAGACGAAGTTAACTCGGTTCAGACTGCGGCACGAACCCCGGTCAAAGCCGGAACTGTCGGCGGCAGCATCTACGACTCCGCTCTGAAAGCATTGGGGGCCTGTCCCCATCGCGCAGATATGCATTTCGTTGCCCACGGTATGGGATTGATCCCGCACGAAGCTCCTCGACTGACCGCTACCGGACCCGTTCCTTATCCCGACAAGCACGCCAAACGACCGCTTGAAACCGGGATGGTTCTGTCCATTGAAACTTCTCTGAAACATCCGGACGTCGGCTTCGTGAAGTTGGAGGACACGGTCGTAGTGATTAATTCAGGCTGGGAAGCTCTTGGTGATTGGGGAAGAGGCTGGAATCAACCCACACGACAGTAACCGCGAATGGACGCGAATTAACCCGAATAAGAAAATGTCCCTGAATTGGAGGGCTCGTCCTCGTCCGGGAGCTGGCCGGTAGTTCGCGAAACTCAGCCTTTTGCCGACCGATTGATCAAAAAGCGCGTCGGCCGTTTTTACTTATTCGCGCCCGATTTTGCAGCCTGCCGCGCCATAGGCTTGGCGGAGGCGGGTTCATTCACGGTTGCTAGGCTGACTCAATCGTGACTGGTTGCTCCGGCTCTTGTAGGAGCTCTTCGCGTGTCGCTTGGAGCAGGCCATTGAGGTCCTGGACGATCTTTTCAAACTTCGCCTCGGACTCTTCCTCTTCATCGTGCATATGGCGGCGAGCCGCTTCAATCGACGAGATAGCAGTCTTTAACTCTGGCACCAAACGTTCGTACACATAACGCGACAGGCGTTGCCGTTCCTGTTCTTTTCCTACTGATCTGCCCAATTCGAAATCCGCGCTCGGATCGCCAAACAGGGGAACCATCAAATAGACTAGACCGCTGTCAGCGAAGACGGCATGTCCTCTAATAATAAAGCCTTGATCGTACGACTCGATTGAAATCGGGATTAGTTGACCGGTGTTCCAGGCTACAGAACCAACGTGAAGTTTGACTATCGCCGAAAGAGTCAGGCTCGGAAGCGTCTCCGCCTTAATTCCGGCAACCCGCAAAAACGCGCTGTTCGCAAAAATGAAACGATCGGAGCCGAAATCCGCCACCGCCCGAGGTAAGCCCAAAGTGTCCATTACCTCACATGCCGATATGATCGATTCGTACATTCTACCAGAAGACCTTCGAGAGTCTCACCGCCACCGCTTTTTGTAAACCGTTTTGAGACGGGAACTTCGCGAATCTGCCGGATTGAATTTGCGATCAAGTCTCCCGGTTCGGGGACTGGAAATAATTTTCGCGTTGCGTCTTGAGGTAGCGATCGCCGAGCGTGTTTAACGCCCAGCGCGCCAACGTAAACCTTTCCGCCAACGTTCGCATCGCCGGCCGCCACAGAATTTGATCGGTTTCTTGCGCCGCTACTCGAAAGAAGCGACTCCCCAGCTGTTCGTAATCTTTCAAAGATCGTTTGTCCGAAAACCTGGATTGATGACGCGACGCAAACACCGTGAGATGATCCGGGAAAATACCGCTGAGGAATAAGGCGATGTCTGCAATTCGCTTATACAATGCCGGCCGCATCTCGGGATCAATGATGCGCGCAAGGTCAACCATGTCATCGACATCGAGGTCGCTGAATCGCCGTTTGTGCCAAGCGCCACGCTCTCTCCAGTAAATAGCTCCGCTATTAGTCCGAGTAAAAGATGCCAGCATATCGGCGAGGTAATCGCGGATCACCACACGACCCAGCAGATCCGTTACTGCTTGAGCTTCAAAGACCGGAATCCGCTTCCCTTTGAAGTCCACTTCCATAACGTAAGCCGTCGCTTCCAAATCACGCCTGACCTGGAGCAAAAGCACCGTAAATAGAAAATAAGGGGACACGCGAATCAGACCTGCTTCCTCTTCAAAGATCCGCTGGACCAACTTCGGATCCTGCAACATCGGCTCGTTCAGATCATCCTTACCGCGGATCAGATTAGCGATCTGATCGTAGTCCCGCCGCTCGGTAACCACGGTCTCGACCAGGAACCGTAAGTCAGAATCGTTAAAGTGCAGCATCTCCAGAAAGTGCCATGGCAGTGCTAGATGTGGCAAATGACTCGTAGTCGTCGCGGCAGTAGCACCCAAAGCCAGGTCAGATTCCGACGGCAATTGCTTCAACACTCGCGATCTGGAATAACCGGTTCTTGTAGAACGCTGGATCGTAGGGGACTTGGGACGACAGCGGAGCCGATTTGATCTCAGCGGCCGTGATCTCGCACCGCAGTGGCATCGGCCAGGCGAACACCGGTGTCGGTGGATGCGAACAGCGCGTCAGTCAGCGGATGCGGCCGGCTCTGGAAGTCCTGGGCAATCTTCGTTGCGAAAGCCCGCCGGGGAGCAAAATCAGGTGTCCACGCGACCAGGAAATCGCGGTTAGGAATCCCGGCAAAAATCAATGTTGCGTTCAGGGCCTCACGCAAGTGCCGCATGAACTGAGGAAGCAACAACCGAGAGGCGTCATAGCCATCTGTCGTGGACACGGCGATGAAAGCACCGCCGTCCGGATTGGAGCGCGGGCTCAGCGAAATCTCGCCGGAAACTGACTCCAGATTGGCGATCGCGCGTGCCTCGATGTCAGTCTGCCCGACGTGTCAGGAATCGATGTTAGATTGCCGAATCAGTTCGTACCGCTCCTTGTCGTCGACTGCATACGCGACGAGCAGGCCGGCCAAGAACGCGCGATGGACCAGATCACCGGCTTGCTGCAGGTAATCGGCCGGCACGATCTGTGGCCGTACGAAGTTTCACACTTCGCGTCCTCCCCGACGTTTCCAAATATATCGATAGGCAGTGTCTTATTTTTCGAATCCAGAATTGTGAACCTCGAGGGTTGATATTGCATATAGATGATACATATAAATATGCATGCGGACGACACTGATTCTCGACGACGATTTGGTTGCTAAAGCCCGGGAATATACCGGAATCAACGAGAAGACGCGCTTGATTCATTTGGGACTCGAAGCACTGATTCAACGCGAAGCTGCGCTCCGTTTAGCCGCGCTCGGCGGAACAGCGCGGTCCGCCAAAGGAGGCCGGAGACGGCGGAGCATCGAAAGAGGTCAGAGATGAACGTATTGGTCGATGCTTCTGTGTGGATCGATCACTTGCACCACTCGGACACAGGCCTCGTCGCGTTGCTGCAATCCTCGGAAGTCGTAATGCACTCGGCCGTCCTACGTGAGTTGGCTTGCGGAGGTCTGCCGAATCGTCAGAAATTGCTTTCGCTTTGGTCTGCACTACCGACCGCGGCGGAGGTGTCGCCTGCTGAAGCGCTACGGCTGATTGAGGAAAGGCAGCTATGGGGGAAAGGCCTTGGCTGGACCGACGTCCTGCTTATCGGTTCGACCCTATTGACGCCTGCGAGACTCTGGACGCGCGACCGTCCGCTGTTGCGAGCGGCTAAGGAGTCGGGGGTTGCTATCATGAATTGAATAGGATCACGGAGTAATCGTATCACCTCGACTCTGTTATTGAGCTGCTCGCGTACAGCCAGAGCACTAACTGTAAGTCTTGAGGACCTCATGCACGCCTTCGACGGCCATGCCGCCTTCGCCAACTGCGGCGGCGCAACGTTTAACTGAGCCGGAACGTACGTCGCCCGCGGCGAAAACACCGGGCCAACTCGTTTCCAGTGCTCCGGGCGGACGCTCCTGGGCCTTCCAGGTACCCAGGTTGGCAACCGACGCCCCGGTCTTAATGAAGCCTTTGTCATCCAGCTCGATTTCGGCGGGCAGCCAAGAGGTGCATGGCTTGGCGCCGATCATGGAAAAGACCGCCGGCGTTTGCACCCTCCATCGTTCATGGGTCTCGGTGTTTTCCAGTTCGATCGCTTCGAGCACCTTCCCGCCCATCATTTGCCGTACCTCGGTGTTCGTTAAAATCTCGATGTTTTCCTTAACCGCAACCCGGCGCGCGAGATAAGTCGACATCGTTTTGCTCAGACCGTCGCCGCGAACCACTAACAACACTTTCTGGGCGCATTCCGATAAAAACATGGCGGCCTGTCCGGCGGAATTTCCCCCGCCCACAACAACTACGGTCGAGCCGGAGCATAGCCGTCCTTCCCGGGCGGTGGCGGCGTAATAAAGTCCGGCGCATTCGAAGTTCTCACGTCCCTCTGCGTCCAACCGATGGTAATTGACCCCGGTCGCAATAATCGCACATTTGGCATGGAGGAGGCAGTTGCAACCCTCGACGCTTAGAGTGGCGCGGTGCTCGCCTCCGTTCAGCTTCAGGGAGAGGGCCTGGGCCGGCGTCGAAAATTTCGCTCCGAAACGATAAGCCTGAAGCTGCGCTCTAAAAGCCAGTTCTCCGCCACTGATCCCGGTGGGGAACCCAAAAAAGTTCTCGATTAACGAAGACGAGCCGGCCTGCCCGCCGGGTGCGTACCCTTCGAGAACCACGGTTCGTAAACCTTCTGAGGCAGCATAAACTGCCGCCGCAAGACCGGCCGGGCCGGCTCCGACAATGGCCAGGTCACAATTGACTTCCTCATCCTCATCGGTGGCTAAGGGTTTCAGCAAGCCGGCTATGCGCGCCACTTCCCGTAGCGAAGGATGTCGGAGCGGCATTCCATTTGGCGTAATCAGCGCAGGCAAATCGTGGCTGGCTAAGTGCAACCGTTCGGCTAAGCCGCGGCCTTCGTCATTGTGAAAATCGACCAAGCGATGCGGGACATGATTTTTGTCTAGAAAATCATCGAGCTCGCGGCCATCCCGCGAATCCTTGGGCGTAAGAATTCGCAAACCAGCAAATTCCCGGTCACGCATAATTCGTTTCCGGCGCATGATGAATGCCTGCACGATCGGTTCACCGACCCCTGGCAACTCGGCAAGCGCTTGGCGAAGGCGATCCGCCGGCACTTGCAATACTTCGCTCTCTTCTGCTTTACCTCGAGAGCTCGCTAACACCGCGGTACCCATGAGCATGGCGACATCCCCGATAAATTCGCGCGGACCCGGGCTTGCCAGGATCAGCTCCTGTCCGTCACGCGATTCGAAGACCTCCAGCTCACCACGCAAGACCGCCGTTAGCCCAAGATTACGCTGACCAGCCTTGGTCACCAATTCGCCTTGGCGAATGACGCGGCGGGTGCCGATCTGTTCGAGCAAGGCAAGTTGCTGATCGGTCAGTCTCGGATGAGCAATGTTCTCCGTGTCCCGGTAGAATTGCTCGTCTTCATCGATGTTGGACAACAGTCTGGAAGCATCTGACTCGCTGGTCTGAATCATGGCTCAAGTTTGGCAAAACCAATCGTCGGTTAGGATAGCTCTCGGGGCAAATTTAAGCACACGCGCTTAGTAAAGACCAACCGCAGACGAACGCAGATTGACGCAGATAAGTGTGGGCCAGGTGGGTCATGTTTTTGGGGTACCAGATTGCATTTTTTCTTACTAGCAGTCGGAGCTCTAAACCACTTTGTGTGCCAACCAAACTTCTAATCTTTGCAACCTCCTCGACGAGATGCCGGCTTGAGGCGCTCACCGGGTCAGAGACGCTAAGTACGAAATATCGAATGTTCTCAGTCTCGTACTATCGAGGCGTGTGGGACTTCGCCGCGAAGCGGCCACAGCGAGCAGCCCAGGGCTTCAGCCGTCGTACCGACTGAGGGTTACAGAAATCTGGGCGGAGAAGAAGCGATCGCGGAATTCACGACTCAGGTTGTGAACCAGATTCCATTCGGCCGCGTGGGCCAGGCGGACGAGATTGCCAAAGCGGTCGTATTTCTGGCGTCGGACGACAGCAGTTTTGTGGGCGGCGCCGAATTGGTAGTCGATGGCGGGATGATCGCCGTCTAAACGCGAGGTATGGGCGCACTGGCGATCATAAAGGATCGAAGCGGAAGCGATTTTCGAATCGGAAAATTCGTCCGACGCCCGGTGAGTCGAGGTGCGCTCCCGCAACGTAGTACCTGTTGTCTGCAGCCAAAGCCATTATTCGCATTCTACTTTCTCGGGCTTGCCCTTGATCGGCATCGAATTCCCAGCAGATCTCTGGCCTATCAAATTGAAGTGACGGTACGTGCACGAGATCTCCCCAAATCAGGATGGTCTCGCCGTTGCTACTGACGCGGAAGCAGGTGTGACCTATTTCATGCCCGGGAGCAGCGATGGCTTCTATATTTGTCCCTAAATGTTGTCCTCCGTCGAGCGACACAGCTTGGTTATGAAAACGTTCGAGTCTCTCCTCAGACCGGAATAGGTCGAGTTCTTCCCTGGGAACAAGTAAGCGAGATAATCGAGGGAATGCGTCCTGACCATTTGGCAAAATTAGTCCTTGGATATGGTCAAGATGGGTATGGGAAAAGGCAACTGTCCTGATGCGATCGACAGCGATGGCCGCTTCCTGCAACGCTTGAGGGAGGAATCCCATGCTCGGGTGCCAGGCGTTCGCCGCTCCTGTGTCAATCAAGGTAACCGTGATGCCGTCATCGATCGCAAATGCGTTGACCGATAGCCTCAGCCCGCCGTCAACCAGGCGTACCTGCGGCGGTAGGTCAGAGCCAAATATCTTATTCCCTGGTGGACGTAATCGTGCGATCGGCATGTCGACGTATCCATCCCGCAGAGAGGTTATCGTCACAGCGCCAAGTTTATAAGAAGTATAATGATCGCCGGCAGCAATGCGTTCCATTTAACAGCCTACCCGTTTCGGTTGTCTGCGCGAACCTGCTGTCCAAATGAAAGGATCGAACAGATCAGAGAAGTTAGGAACGGTCAGCTCGAAGCTTAGTCAAGAACCCACGCTAAAAACCGCTTTGGCTAGCGCCACCAGATCCGCCGCCCGAGCCAGAAAGTCCATTACGTCCTCGAGACGGAACATTTCCGGGAGATACGGCGGGGGTGGCATTCGCGCGTGCTGCGTATCCGGCAAAGGCTTTGTTTGCATCCGTAGATCCTGTTTTGGAAGCTCGCGGTTTGTCGTTTTCACACGCAACCAGAAACGTGGTTATGCCGAGCACCATCAATCCTGTTGCCCGCCGAGATTCTTTTCGCACAGCGAATAATTCCTGGGCGAATTGGCGATGTAAACCGCGGGTTAGACGAACGGTCGAAATGCGTTACGGCCGGTTTTGCACAGTACCGAAAGATCACAAGGACGACAAAGACAAAAAACTCTTACGGAAGCAAACGAAGGGTTGTCGAATGCTACTCTAACTAAAGCCTCCACTCTTCGTTACCTTCGTTGCCCTCTGTAAATATCTTCTGTCTTTGTGGCTCTTCGAACTTTCCGTCTTGCGATTTGATCTTAGGGCGCCTTTCTTCGAACCTCTTGCGGAAGTTTCCAGGCTGCACTAAACATGGCTACTCAATGGTCTGAGCTAATCTCGCTTTACCTGACCCCCACTCGGAGGACAACCGACGATGACTGAAGAAAGGCTCTCTCACACCGCAGAAACCGAGGTGCCGAGAATCGAATACAATATTACGCGGCGATTGTTTCTCTGCGGCATGGCCGGTGCGGCTACCGTTTTTTTAAGCCGCCCCCTGCAAGCCCAGATCGCAGAACCGAAAAAGACGATCGTGACGCCGGATGGCATCATCCGAACCACATTACAAAATTACGAGAGCGACACCGGGGACGAATTCAAACTCGTTTTGACCACATACCCACCTGGGATCGGTTTACCACTTCACCATCACCCCACGGTCGCGCACAACTATGTCTTGGAAGGGGTAGTCGAAACGCAATACGAGGGCGAATCCCTCAAGCGCTTCGCAGCCGGCGAGAGCTATCAGGACAAAGCGTTTACCAAGCGCTTGATCTTTCGCAACGGCGATCAGCATGCACCTCTCAAATACCTGATCGCCTATACGGTTAAGAAAGGTCAGCCGTTCCTTATCATCCCCTAGCCGTGGGCAATGTGGGGTTTCATAATCGCGACCATGCGCGGGCTTTAGTTGATCCGCATGGAGAGCTCGACGTCGTCCGCGAATGGCGTGGACAGGTAGCCATTTGCAGGCGAACGCGCGAGCGCCAGATAGTCCGGACTATCATCGGCATTGTCGGCTATGATGAGTGCGCCCGGCCTGAGCCGGCTCTCCACCAAGCTCAGGATCTCCGGATAGAGTGCTTCGGGTCGTTCGATACAGAAAACTAAAGGATCGAGCGAACCACACCTCCGTCAACTCGAATGGCGGCGCCATTGGTGCCGCTTGATGCCGGACTAGAATAGTAGACGACGAGATTGGCTACTTCTTCCGGGGTGGCAAAGCGTTGGAGCAACGAACCTGGCCGTTCCTGCTTAAAGAAATTCGACTCGATTTCCTCGACGGTCACTTTGGCTTTCTTAGCCAGATTCACCAAGAATTTGCTTACTCCTTCGGTCGAAGTTGGTCCTACCACGATGGAATTAACGGTTACAGCGGTACCCGCCGTGGTCTCAGCTAAACCGCGGGCGAGCGAGATCTGCATGGTTTTGGTGACGCCGTAGTGAATCATATTGCTTGGGATATTCACACCGGATTCACTGGAGATAAAAACGATACGACCCCATTTCTGTTTTCGCATCAGCGGCAGATAGAATCGGCTGAGGCGCACTCCGCTCATGAAATTTACTTCGATCAACTTAAGCCAATCTTGATCTGAGATTTTCTCGAACGGTTTAAGCTCACCGATGCCGACATTATTAATCAGGATGTCTAGCTTAGGAAATTGCTTGGTCACCGCCGCCACCGAGTCGCTGTCACTAACATCGGCTACCAGTGGCTCAAGTTTAGCCTCTGGGAGTTGATCTCGAATCTGGTTGATGGCATCACTTACGCGTTTTTTGGTGCGGCCGTTAATAATGACGGTCGCACCTTCTTTGGCCAGACCCAGGGCAATCGCGAATCCAATTCCTGCAGTCGAGCCGGTTACCAATGCCAATTTTCCATTCAAATCCAGATTCATAATCGTTAGGGAGAAAGACGTTCTACGTTGTTACTCTGCTTTTGGCCAGCGTCTACCAGAAGTTTTGGCGTGACGATCTCCCTGATGCATCTCGTAGAGATGGATCTTGATGCTAAGGACGGCTGAAGGCTCCCGGCTAAGGCGGACAAAGTATCACGCGACGGTATAGCGTTATCTCTGAATATCTCTGAAAAGGGACAGGTCAATTATTCAAGCGAAGCGCACCTACACAGGGATGTCGAGGCTAAAGCCAGGCCTACCGTTTTTCAGATAAGAAAAAGATTGATACATAATCTATTTGTGTTATTAGATTCTCATCATTAATGCGGCAGCGACGAATCAAGGGTCAAGGACAGAGCTTTTACCACTGCGTATCGCGAACAGTAGACGGGCGATTCCTGTTTCAAACCCAGAGCCCGGGCTCGGTCGAAGCCGAGCACTTCGTCCACCTGATGCGGCGTCTAGAGAAGGCCTGCTGCGTGGAAGTGCTAACCTATACTTTAATGTCCAATCACTTTCATATCTTATGCAAGGTACCGGAGCAACGAAGCCTCTCTGACCAGGAGTTGCTAGACCGTATCGAGCTCGGCTACGGAACAGAGCGGCGCACTCAGGTGGCTAAGCAATTGGCTGCCTACGCCAAAGAGGAAAGTTTAAGTGATCAGGCGCAACAGCTCAGGAAGCATTACTTAGGCCGGCTCTTTGATGTATCAATATTTATGAAGGAACTCAAAGGCCGCTTTGCCCAGTGGTACAATCGGCGCCATCACAGATACGGCGTTCTGTGGGCGGAGCGTTTTAAGAGTGTCTTAATCGAGGAGGGCCAAGCCTTAAGTGCGGTGGCTGCCTATATCGATTTAAACCCGCTTAGGGCCGGGTTATGCGAGGATCCGAAAGACTACCGTTATTGTGGCTATGCCGAGGCGATTGCTAAGAACTCGGCTCAAGCCAAACTGGGCCTGCAGGTCGCATTGGGTCTAGGTTCAGAGTGCAGTTGGCAAGAGGCGCGCCGGGAATATCGCAGGCTGCTTTTCCAAACCGGAACGGCCACTTCCAAAGCCGGAGCAGTCATTGATGCGGAGCTTTCCCAGAAAGTTCTTCAAGAACAGCGAGGCGAGATTCCGCTCGCAGAGCTTTTGCGTTGCCGTATCCGCTATTTCACCGATGGAGGTATCCTCGGCAGCCGAGCCTTTGTGCGAGAACAATTCGCCCGTTGCAGACAAATGGTTGCTCCTTCCCAGACCGATCGTGGGTTCCGGTTACGCTTGACTGCCGGTGACCATATCTGGGTACTCCGCAATCTCCGTCTCCGGCCGGTCAGCTAGCTTAGCAATTCCAGGCTGCATGCAGCTCGAGCCACGATTCCGTACTAGTCCGCCGGCTTAAGACTTTCCCTTGGAGCTCTGGCCAACAGTCACGTCGGTTTTTCTCACACCGCCCTGAGCACGCCTCGCAAGGGACAGGTCAATTATTCGCGCAAAAGCCCGTCGGAACCTGCAAATTGATGTCTATTTAACTATTGACCTGTCCCTGATCCAGTTCCCTGGTTTTTCTCAAACCGCCCTGAGCACGCCTTGCAAGGGACAGGTCAATTATTCGCGCAAAAGCCCGTCGGAACCTGCAATACTGATGTCTATTCAACTCTTGACCTGTCCCTGATCCGGTTCTCTCCCGATGACGCCAGCAAGGGACAGGTCAATTGTTCGAGCAAAGCCAAGCGGAACCAGCAATATTCATGTCTGTTCAACTATCGACCCGTCCCTGATCCGGTTGGATCCTCTAACTCTTGACCTGTCCCTAATCCGGTTCTACGCTCTAACTCTTGACCTGTCCCTAATCCGGTTCTACGGAGTGGGGCTTGGTTTTGGATTCGGTCGCTATAGAGACTTGCGTTCCTAACGAGCTGCATCCAGCTCCCCAAACAGATCGCAGCAAGCTGATCCTTACTGCCGTCCTTTAACTACCACCGACCGATCTGATTCACTTCTCGAAATATGATAGGATGTATGAAACGGAGGGGTGAACATGGCGACACTACATTTGATGATTGGATTACCTTGCAGCGGCAAAACCACCTATGCCCGTCAGCTCGCCGGGGAGACGAATGCGCTCGTGCTGACCCTTGATGTTTGGCACTTGAAGCTGTTTGGTGATGATAGCGGGGAAGAACATCGCGATAAACACAATGAAAGACATGAGCGCGTAGAAAAGGTCATGTGGGACGTTGCGAAACATGTCTTGGAAATGGGCGGCGATGTAATTCTTGATTATGGCTGTTGGGCGCGGGTGGAGCGTGATGATTACCGAAACAGGGCGAGAGAGTTAGGTGTAGACTTCAAGCTCCACTATATGGATGTTCCGTATTCCGAATTATATCGCCGTTTGGAAGAACGAAATCGAAACCGCCCTGAAGGCGTGTTTGAAATTTCCAAAGCGGAAATGCATAGATACACCACTATTTTCCAACCGCCGACCGGAGACGAGCTTGCCTAAAAGGCTACACCTGATATGCAAACAAGGTCTCTTTCTAAGGGACAGGTCAATTGGTCTTAAAGGTTGGCTCATATTGAGGATCGAGCAGCTGCTGTTTAACCTGCCGATAGGCTAGAACTCACCTCGCGGAACTTGCATGCTTCCTCGATTGAAATAACGCCGGCCGCAGCTTCCCGAACTGCTTTCTCGAACAGAGAAGCTTCGCCACGACGTTCCAAGATTCGTTGCAGATGTAAGGCCGGCGCGCGTTCTTGAATCGCGATTTTAACTTCATCGTCGACGATCAACGCCTCGAAGATCGCTTTTCGTCCGCTCACCCCGGTCTTGCGACAGAAATCGCATTTCCGGCCGCGCCTGACTGAGTTTACTCCTACCAACCATTCTGGTTTGATTCCGAGCCTCACTAGCCGTTCTTCCGTTGGCAATGATTCGTCAATAGCACAACGGGGACAGAGTTTCTTAACTAGCCGCTGCGAGATCGCCAGCTTGAGGCTGTCGGCGACCATGAAGGGCTGGGCTCGAAAGAGCAATAGCCGGTTAGGAACTTCGCAAGCCGAGTTGGTATGCAACGTCGAGATCGCTCGATGGCCGGAAGAAGATAAGCGCATCAGGGCTTCTACGCTTTCTTCATCCCGAATTTCACCCATCATCACTACATCTGGTGCTTGCCGAAGAATCCCTCGCGCCCACATGGCAAAACTGTACGGACCATCGTCATCGACCTGAGTTTGGCTAATATTCTCCAGAAAAACCTCGATGGGAGACTCCGCGGTCAGGACGTTGTTTTTAACCGCGTCAACGGAACGCAGAATACTATAGATGGTCGTCGTTTTTCCCGAACCGGTCGGTCCGCACAAAATCAAGAGCCCATGATCTCCCTCCATCAGATCCTTGATTGCGCTGACGTAGTGTGGCGGCATACCTAGCTCGGCCAAGGATTTCACGCTGCGTTCGTCACGCTGCAATCGTAGAACAGCTTGTTCACCCTGCGCTTGATAGGAGGTGTTAACCCGAAAATCGTATCGTTGGTCGCCGATTTTTATCGGGAAGGTACCGTCCTGCGGTAACCGTACGTATTGGATTTCGAGTCCAGAGATCACTTTGATTCGGGAAATCACTTGCTTGGCGATATACCCGGGGAAATCTCCTTCCTGATCAAACCAGTCTCCATCAACTTTGTATCGAACCCGTAATTGTTGGGGAAACTCCTGGAACATGATATCGCTCGATCCCAACTCGACTCCCTTATACAGGATCGAGTGCACGAATTTGATAACCGCCTCCTCATCGTTGCGATATCGATGACTAGATTGCTGCAGACTGTCGGCGCGAATTACTTCTAATCGTTCGTTTTTCTTGTCTGCCTGATCGAGCGCAGACATGCTCCGCAGAATCCCGGAAGCGCTGATGGCCATGCTCTCCGAGGTAGTGATAAACCGATCCAAGGCTTCGCCATCAGCCAATACCTGCTGAACGCTAAACCGGTGGCGGAGAGCCCCCTCGATCTCGGCTTTGACATTTGGAGGTAATGGCCTCTCGACCGCTAACGTCAGGCGTCGCCGCGCACAATAGACTGGGCAAGCAGCATAGCGTCTCTGCAACGTTGGACTGAACCAATGGTTCACTTTGCTGGAGGGCGAAACTTCATCCAGGTCAATCCAAGGCGTTCCACCGTTGGTTATCTCAGTTGCCAGTCTGGTATTCGAGGGGGTGAGATCAAGGTTATCTGTGACCAAATTCAGCACCTGCCTCAAATGATCCGGCTCACACCAAACGGCGGTTAGTTTAGGAACACCCCAAAAAACGTTGAGGACCTGATACTCCGGCTGTTGCAGTAATCTATCCAGGCCGGGAATTGACGAAGCAACTGTCAACTGATTCAACGTTCGGGCCACTGGGAGCAATGGAACCGAGAGTGCAGGCATTCTGAGTCCGTTAGGCGAGAACCGGAGCAATGTCGGATCGAACGGCGTCAGTGCGCTATCGCGAATCAATTTCGAGAGAATTGACCCCAGCTCCAGATCGAAACTCTTGCTATATCGTTCGATGAGTGAATCTGCCTGCCAGATCGCCATTGGGTCCGTTGTGTCGGAAGATTCGATATGTTCAAGCAGGAAGCAGAGTTCGTTTTCGCGTATCCCCAGGAGCCGAGCTATCTGAAAATGAAGCAAATGATTGAGATTTTGAAGCGGCTCAAACTGTCGCCCCCCGTTCGTCGCTGCAAACATGGAGCTCATTTTAGTTAGTAATTGCCGAATACATCGCTACCCCAATCCGCCGCCACCGTCTGCAAGTTACCCGGAGTAATAATCGATGCCGGCTGCGAATCGAAGTTGTTGAAGTCCCCAGCGATGATGATGGGATGCGGGCTTACTATGGAAATAGGACCAGTTAAAATTCTGGCTCCTCGAATTAGAATGACGGCGTTCGGCAGCGGATTACCGCCCGGATCCTGGACCACCAGAAACATAGAACTGAGCTGCTTCGCACCTGGAGCTTGAAGATCCAAAGCCAGAATAGTTTGAGAAGGATTCTGTCTACTCTGGGCGGCGGCAAACGGCACGGTCTGCCGGTTGACAGTCCCTTGACTCTGTGAACCACCCTTAGTCATGGGATAGGCTAAGCTCGCGCCACCAACACTCCCCCCCACCTGCACCAAGCATTCTTTCTGTCCGTTCGGAGTCGTGATCGGCCTGTCCGGCCGCGCCACGACTAAAGTGCTGCATTGTGCTTGCAAGAGCGAGAGGTTAAGCCCATTCGACGCAGCTTGAGCGCTGTTGTCAGATTCGTAGATGCTGTTTAGCGGTGCAGAATCAATGGGAAGAACGCTGCCGGTTACGACCCTGGTATCTAGCGAGGTCCTAGCATCGGCAAGGAAGTCGGCGCTTTGCGTGTCACTGGTCAACTGAATCGAAGCGTTATTTCCGGATGGATCTTTCACTTGCAGCGAGTCCTTGCCGCCAGTGAAGGCGACATTTTGTCCGGCAACGATGGGAAACTCAGAGGAAAAACTTCCCGACACAGAAATGGTGGATTTGGAAAAGACTCTGCCGATGTCCTGACTCGAGACCGCTGGACTAAGCGTAAACGAGTTCGCGGCCGAGAAGATAGTAAACTGTGAGACGGGAATTTCTCGGACCGCTATCTGTGGTTGATCGGTAACCGTTAGATCCGGCAGCCGCACGTTGGGAACCGTCGCCTTCGTAGTGATATTGATATCGATCGTCGTCTGCCGGGCGTACGCCTGACCGAACAGGTCTTTCTTGTCGAGGAGTGGAGTATATTCTCCCGTTTCGCCGGTGTTGGCAAAGGGTTGAACTCGCAGAACATTGTTTCCCGTGCCATCGGTCG
>DASUWQ010000176.1:0-7201 GCA_036378375.1 Chthoniobacterales bacterium | reverse complement strand
AACGGGTTGTGTATCACCCTGCTAAAGATGTCTCCTTTTGTTCCGACGCTGGCCACCCTTGCCATCGCCCGAAGCTTTGCCCTGATCGTTACCCATGGGCGGCCGATCTCGATATTTGGGGATGAATACCGGTCTTTCCTCTGGATCGGCGGCGGCGACGTTTTCGGGGTCCCGAATCCTTTTATTATTTTTTGTATCGCCGGCCTGTTCTTTTGGATTCTGCTTTCGCGGACCGTTTGGGGCAGATACGTCTACGCGGTAGGCGGGAACGAGCGTACCGCGAGATTGACCGGTCTTCGGGTCGATCGCCTCAAGATTATTGTTTATATCCTGTCCGCACTGATGGCGGGAATCGCAGGCCTCACTCAGTTCAGCTACTTAGGAAGTGTGACGGCCGACATGGGTACAGGAAACGAGTTAGCCGTGATCGCTGCCACCGTGATCGGCGGAGCCAACCTAGCTGGGGGTGAAGGTACCATTCTAGGGACTGTAATCGGCGCAATTATCTTAGAAGTCCTCCGGAACGGCCTGCTGCTCTTTGGCATCGACCCCTATTGGCAGGGCGTCTTTGTCGGAGCGGTGATTATTCTGGCAGTCTCAATCGACTATTTCCGGAAACTTCTACGCCACGACTAACGTTCCTCGTTTGGCGTTTGGGGTTTGGCGTTCGGCGCTTGCGACGCTGCACTGCTATTTCGGGCTTATAAATTGGCGAGGGTACACGCCGAGTTGGTCCTCAGAGCAGTCGTTTCCTCCAGCGGCGATGCCGATCTCGCGAAACGCCAAACGCCAAACGCCGAACGCCAAACGGATTATCGCTTAGAACTGAAAAATCGACTTAGATTCCCGTCTGAATTGCCCAGTTGAAACAGTCTCCAGGCGGTAAACACGAATAGTACCGGAGTGGCTAACCACAAAACGATGCGCGCTGCGGTCAATACGAGGTGGCGGATGGCAAACACCTGCAACAATGCCCCCGCTAGAAACGCGATGAGGACCGCTTCTCGGGGTGATTTCCGGACCTTTTCGTCGAGCCGATCGAAGAAGCGATCCACATTTTCAGCCGAGAATTCCGAAGCTCCTACGGAAGAAGTAGTTTCTTGATTCATTAGAAGAGGTCGAACAGTCGACGCGGTTTGTTTTGGAAGCGAGAAACAATTTGGTTAATTGGCGTGTTCCGCAAAGAGGTACTCAAGAATCCAACGGTTGCGTGTAGTTTATCTCGAACAGTCTTAGGTAAGGCTTCGCTTCGTTCATCTACCCAATCCTCGAGCTCGTGAAGGAAGCGGTCTGTCGGGGTTTGAGCGTGGAGTTGTACGTAATAGCGTCCTAAAAAATAGCCCGCAGCAATCAACAGAGCGGACCCTCCGATGACGATGGGAAGCCAGGGACCATTCTCGGACTTAAGATAGTCCAGCGCGCTGGCTCCATCTCGTTGCGGTTCGCCACTTCGGGAAGCGTGCAGCTCGTCCTGCAGGGGATCTGGTTTGATTGGATCAGTCATGATACAGATTCCAGGTTTAATTTTCAGTTGCCGGAGTAAACTCCGGCCTGCGTAGGTGATTCGCAAGTTACGAGTTTGGCGGATTGGTCTGGAATGAAGAGAGGAGCTAGAACCTACGAGCTAGTAGACGACGCTTCGCGTTTTTCGGCTTTTTTTGCGTTCTTTGTCCTCTTTTGCGGCTATTAGGACTTTTCGCCAATCACCCCTTCGACACACGCCTGACTTGAGCTTGTCGAAAGTTAATGCTTGCTCAGGGCAGGCTTTTCACTTTTCACCTCTCACGTGGACTTCCTACTTAGCGCCCTTCGACTGCACCCCGAGCTCGCGATTTATCTTACGGTTTCTCTCGGCTTCTTGATTGGGCGGATTCGGATCGCCGGCTTCACATTGGGCAGTGTGACTGGCGTCCTGATCACGGCGCTGGTTGTCGGCCAACTCGATATCCCGGTGTCGCCAGGGCTAAAGTCAGTTTTCTTTCTCCTCTTTCTTTTCGCCGTTGGCTATGGGGTGGGTCCTGAATTTGTTCGGGGTCTACGGAAGGATGGGGTCCCCCAAGCGGTATTTGCGGTGTTTGTGTGCCTGTTCTGTCTTGGCGTCGCTATTTTGGTTGCCAAATTGTTCCGCTTTAATGCCGGCTACGGCGCTGGCGTGTTTGGAGGGGCTTGCACCGTCTCGGCCGTGCTCGGCGTCGGGGCGGATGCGATCAATCAATTGCCGCTGAGTGCCGAACTCAGACAGCGGTCCATCAACGAAATGTCGATTGCTTTTGCTGTGACTTATATTTTTGGGACTGCCGGTGTAGCCTGGTTCTTGGCCGCTCTCGGTCCGAAGATACTCGGCGTCAATCTTGCCGAGGCCTGCGGAAAACTGGAGTCTGAGTTAGGCGGAGACGAACCGGACCCTTCGGTCCATTCGGCCTATCATCTCATCGATGTCCGTGCTTATCAGATCACTGCACCTGAGTTCCAGGAGCAGACGATACAGGATTTTGAAAGCAGGTTCCCAAACCAACGGTTGTTCGTGGAGCGACTAAGACGAGGCAAAAAGATTCTCGATTGTGACCGGGAGACCAGAATCCTGCCGGGAGACACCCTTGCCATCGCGTCACGCACCGAGACACTGATTGAAGACGCTAGCCTTTTCGGGGTCGAAGTATCCGACCCTGAATTGCTCGACTATCCCGATGAAACACTCGATGTGATGGTCACGAATCGGGAGGTGGTGGGAGTCACTCTGGGGGCGTTTGCTGAGCTCGGCGTTGGCCAGCGCTCCCGGGGCGTTTTTATTCGTGAACTGTCTCGAGGAGGTCATCCGCTTCCCTTTAATAGTGGAGTCAAGATCGTCAAGGGTGATGTACTGCGGATCAGTGGGAACCGGCGTGACGTAGAACGAATGGCCCGGAATATCGGTTACCCGTTGCGCTCCAGCCATGTTAGCGATCTGGTTCTCGTCGGTATAGGGATTTTCCTTGGCGCTCTTCTTGGACTGCTTGGAGTTAGCGTGAACGGTGTCCCTATCAATCTCAGCACGAGCGGCGGCACTTTGGTTGCTGGATTGGTTTTTGGATGGTTACGCTCGGTACACCCGAGCTTTGGGAATATTCCCAGTGCTGGATTATGGGTGTTCAATAACCTAGGTCTGACCATGTTCGTTGCGGTGGTCGGCCTGGAGGCGGGCCCGCTCTTTATCAAAGGCCTGGAGAATGCCGGCCTGATGCTATTGGTTGCCGGGGTTATTGTGACCATCCTCCCGATGTACCTGGCTCTACTGCTGGGCAAATATGTTTTTAAAATGCATCCGGGCGTTCTTCTGGGAGCTTGCGCCGGCGCTAGGGCCACGACGGCCGCCCTGTCCTCCATCCAGGATGCGGCTCAAAGTCGTGTCCCGGCCCTTGGATTCTCCGTGTGTTTCGCTGTTGGCAATACCCTGCTGACTGTGTGGGGCGTGATAGTTGTCCTCTTACTGCGTTGATCGATGATTCCGGCGTTGCCTTGACGGCGCTACCTATTCGGAGGAGTTTGTCGGCCTCGGGGATTTTGGCCTTTATGAAGAATCAATTTAAGACGCTCCGTGCGTCGTCCTTGTATTGCCAAAAATGCAAAATTGCGCGCCCGGTTCGGGAGCGACTTTTGTTGGTTCTACCCGATCGAGAGATTTACGATTACCTTTGCACCGAGTGCGGCAGCTCGGTTGGGTCTCGGGAAGTTAAGGCCGCAGAAACCAGCCGCCCATCACTTATTATTTAGTAGTGGCCCGGAAGGGTGAGGAACACTTGGGTCCGCCCACGATAGGTTCCACAGTAAGGCGAATACGCGTCGGTTTTGAGCCGTTCGGCAGGCAGCATTACCAAGGTCGGATGTGCTCCCAATCATCCGAGTTTTTGCCCGCCTGACACGGCCGCCTTTTCGCCGTGCAACTCTCTCAGTGGTAATAGTTAGCCGCTCTCGCAGTTATGAAAATTGCTGCACTTCGTCGCGCTGCCGAGTAATATTTTAAGCCACTATAAAAAAACAGTTGCTGAAACTGCACGAATTCTGATGGTGTGGGCTAATGGCAAAGTATCGGGTCTTGATCTGTGCGCCAGACGATGCCGATTTGGAATGCGAGCGAGCCGGCGAGGCCATGGCTCGTGTCGAAATTGATTTCAAACCCGGAGTTGAATTGGAGCACTGGCTTTGGTCTAGCCGATGGACAGAAAACAGCAAGTTCCCCTCTGCACGACAATTTGATTTGGTTGCCTGCGTCTTGCGGCGGTCATCCTGTGTTTGGGGTGGAGAACGACGCGAACCGGGACTGCCTCCGAATTTGGCTCGGAGCCTTCCAGGCATGGAAAATGGGAAAATTCCCGACTTCCTGATTTTCGTCCACTCCGAGAGCGAAGCGGCCGATTCGACCTCTGCCATGAACCAAATGGTATCGCCGTCGAAGGCGGTGGACTTGCTTCTTGGCAAAGTGGAGCAGCGCGACTTCGAATGGGAAAACAATTTCACTACCAGTATCAATTCGTACCGCGATTACGATCAATTCGAGGCCACCTTTGAACGATTGCTTCGCCTTCGTTTGAGCGAGAAGTTCCCTGCCGAAGGGCCTCACGCTTTCCCGAAAGGGAACGCGTTGCTTGAGCCGGACCATTTCTTTGCCCAGTTTGGGAACGTCGCCAGTCGCGAAATTTTGTCCTACATTAATGAATGGCTGGTAGAAGTGAGGTCCAAATGGCGCCGAGAACGTCGCGGCGTCGCGTTGACCGCATTTGTTAGTGCCGCAACCTTGGCCACCGCGATCACGTTTGGCAGCGTGACCTTCTCCCGTTTCCAACGATCGGAAACGAATCTGACGGTAGCCCGAAATGAAAAGCAGAATGCGGAAAAAACGGCTCGTAGTTCCATGGCGGCGGCCGAAAAGACTGCTCGGGAATCGATCGCAGCGAAGTTGCAATCCGAGCAGTTAATGCACGAGATCGTCAGCGACCTCGGAGAAAAACTGAAGCCCGTTCGCCGAGCAGATCTTTTGGAGCCTTCGCTTCAAGCGATCGCGGCGTATGACGCTAAGAATGGAGGCGCTGTACCGAAGCCTTCCGTTGAGGTTCTGCGCGTAGCGGCTCTAAACGACCAGGGTGACTTGTTAGCCGACGACAATAACCTGGACGGGGCGGTTAATGCTTACCAGGAAGCTTGTCGAATCCTGGAGGATCTAGTCAAACAGGAACCGGCCAAGGATGAGTGGATCGCCGAATGGGCGCAAAACCTTCTGAAGATGGGCAACATCTTCTCCACCCAAGGAAAAATCGGTGAGGCCATGGACAATTACCAACGGGCGGCAGGACTCTGGCAAAAGCTTGTGTCGGCCAAGCCCACAGAGATCGGCCCGAAGAGCGAGTGGACCAAGGTATTGCTCAAGCTTGGTACCACCTTCATGGCTCAGAAAAATTGGGTTGGAGCCCGCGGTCCGTTCGAACAGGCGCGCGATATTTTGCGTGGCTTGGCGGACCGAGATGCGCAGAATCCGGAGGCCTGGTTGCGAGTCCGGCAGATTTCCAACCAACTTGGAGATCTGGAGGTTAAGGCAGGTGATCTTGACCGGGCAGTGCATGATTACAAGGATCAGTTAGAAGCCGATCAAAGAGTTGCCCAGCTTAGCCCAGGGGACGCTTCCGAAGAGCGAGATGTGGCGATCTGTCAGGAACGCATTGGCTACATCCTGGAAGCGCAGGGCAAAATGGAAGACGCTTTAACTTACTACCAAGAGGAATTAACTGGGTTCGAGAATCTGGTACATCGTAGCTCTAGCGACAACGGTCTGCGATTCGATCTGGCGGTAGCCTACGAAAGCGTCGGCGGAGTTATACGCGAAGAAGGCAAACCTGACCAGGCGTTGCCAAAACTGCAGAAAGCAGTGGATATCGCCCAACAGTTGGTGAGCCAAGATGCTAACGAGAAGAAATATCAACGGCAGTTGTCTATTTCTTTACAAAATTACGGTAGCGCGCTCGCAGATCTGGATAAAACCCCTAACGCCTTACAAGTCTACGCTCAGTGTCAGGAAATTTGTGAGCGTTTAGTGGCGGCAGTGCCCGGTGATGTTGTTTATCAACAAGACTTGGCCGACTGCCTGGGACGCACCGGCGATCTGTACAAAGCAGATGGCAACCTAGCAAAGGCTCGAGCCAGTTATGAGCGTTGTTTGCAGATTTCTGAATCGTTAGCCTCCCGGGATGAGAGCAATCCGGCTCGCCGACAACTGCTGGGGCTGACCTTCCAACGATTAGCAGAAGCAACTGCTCTTTCTGACAAGGGCGAAGAAGCGCTGGGATACTACAAGCTCAGTTGCGATATTTTCGAGCGTCTGCTCGAGACCAATGGCCATAATGTTACTTGGCAAGAGTTTCTGGCTAACGGCTACTTGCAAGCCGGTAAGATCCTGCAGCAAGGAGGTAAGACGGCCGATGCGACTACCCAATTCAATCAATCATTAAAGGTGCTCTTGAGCCTCCGCCAAGTTAACCAACTTGACGATTACGGAGTCAGCATCTTGCTAGGAGCTGAAGAATCCCTTGGCAAGAAATTCTCGGCCGACGGCGGCGTAGTGGCAGAGCAGTAGTGCGCTAACGCGTTCCGTGGGATGGCGGGGGAGTGATCAGTAATCAGTGATCAGTTTAGGAGCCAGGAGCTAGGAGGACGAAACACCTCTTTGGTGGGGCGAGGCTCCCTTACGGCCTCAGAATTTTTAACGAAGCCACTTACGTTGGCTGATCCCCAGCGCGGCGCTAGATCGATACGCTCGCCGAGCCGTGTGGGGTTGCAGTGTCGCGATTCTCTTCGTTTTGCCGCGGGATAATAGCGCGCATCGGCCCGAGCCACGTGCTCCAACTGACGCACGACAGGCCGCCACTCCGACTCCGCCGACGGATCACCAGTGCAGATTGTCAACGGTCTCACGCCATGTGGAAACCTTGCCCCACCAAAAGTGCACCCGCATCCTCCTAGCTCCTAGATTCTAGCTCCTGGCTCCTAAACTGATTACTGACTCACTGATTACTGATTACTTTCCAGCCACCCTGCAGGTGCGCCCTCACAATACGCAGGCCACCTAATTGTCCAGCCACGCAGGCGACTTTTCCCAGAGCTCCTTGGTTGCTTGCCGGATTCGTTCTCGCTTTTGGATGTGCCAAGGCACGTTAATAATCACGATACGATTCAG
>DASUWQ010000175.1:0-4697 GCA_036378375.1 Chthoniobacterales bacterium | reverse complement strand
TGGGTATTGTTCGGAACTATCTGACCTGGCTTACAAAGGCTGGAGAATAAGATGCGTTCTGCCGCGCGACCCTGATGGGTGGGAATCACGTGGCGAAAACCTGTGAGATCCTGGACTACTTTCTTTAGCCGGAAAAAGCTTTCACTCCCGGCATACGATTCGTCCCCACGCATAAGAGCTGCCCATTGCTCAGTCGACATGGCGCTGGTGCCAGAATCAGTGAGTAAATCCAGCAGTACATCAACTGCCCGAAGCTTGAACAGGTTGTATGCCGCTCGCTGTAGAAAGATTTCTCGTTGAGCCGGCGTTGTATAGGTGAGCGGTTCGACGCTCTTGATACGGAAGGGTTCAATTATCGTTTTCACTCAGCGACTTCTCGTAGACCGACTGTCGAAGGTCATCTGGCCGATCATCAACCGGCCCGCGCAAACAAGTAAAGACCGTTTACCTAGTGGCTGGTACGGAATCGAGACAAGCGCGGATCTTTCGCACCAGTTCTTCGGGAGCAAACGGTTTCTCAATGAAATTAGGATTCTGACGCAGCCGGGCATCGTTGCCTAAAATTTCGTCCGAGTAACCGCTGCAAAAGATCACTTTTAAATCCGGTTCCTCGGACCGCATTTGGTCAAACAAGACACGGCCACTCACACCTCCGGGCATGACGACATCAGTAACAACCAGCTGGATAGATTGATGATGTTGTCGCCAAATTTCCAAGGCGGTCGCGCCGGACGTCGCAGCATGGATGCGATAACCATAGCGAGTCAACATATGCGCAATCGACCGCCGGACGGTCTCTTCGTCTTCAACTAAAAGGATGGTTTCGGCGCCTCGAAGTACAGATGCCGCTTTAGCTGCTGGAGCAGGAGTGGACTTATTCTTAGCTGACCAAGGAAGATATAAATTAAAAGTCGTGCCGATACCCACATGGCTCTTCACTTCAATCCAACCTCGATGTTGTTCCACGATAGCAAGGACCGTGGATAACCCCAGGCCGGTGCCTTTGCCCAACTCTTTGGTAGTAAAGAATGGCTCAAAAATACGCGACAAATGTTCCGCCGGGATTCCCGCACCTGTGTCGGTCACACTGAGACGCGCATATTGACCAGGCCGCTTGCGTGAATCTGAGGACCCCGACTTACCAACCCGAACCCTAGAGGTCTCAAGAGTTAGCCGGCCGCCTTCGCTCATAGCGTCCCGGGAATTAACCGCGAGGTTTACCAAAACCTGTTCTAACATGCTCGCATCCGCATACACCAGAACCGCTTCCTGGAAGTACCGTGTTTCCAGGATGATGTGTTCGCCGATCAATCGTCGCAGCATTTTGACCACTGGGGCCACTACTTCATTCAGGTCGATCGCTTGTGGTTGCATCAACCGGCGGCGGCTAAAACTCATCAAGTGTCGGGTCAGACTCGCCGCGCGATCGGCGGCATCGGAAATTTCTTTAGTAATCGTGGTCCGTTCCGACTCCGACAATTGCGCAGTCTGCAATAGCGATACGTTTCCCTTAATTGCGGTCAGAACGTTATTGAAGTCATGGGCAATACCACCGGCTAGTTGGCCGAAAGCCTCCATCTTTTGAACCTGCCGGAGCCGTTCTTCGAGTTGAGCTTTTTCTATGGCGATGCCGGCAAAATGAGTTGCGGCCTTGAGTACCCGCAGTTCAGCCCGGCTCGGTGAACGCACTTCTCGGTAATACATAGCAAACGTGCCGAGCACTTTGCCCCGGCGAGAAACGATCGGCGCGGACCAGCACGCTCTCAGTCCGTAGGGTTCCGCTAAGTACTTATAGGGCGCCCATAGCGGATCGGTCTCTATATCGGTGACAATCACCATTTCTTTCCGGAACGCAGCGGAACCACATGATCCGACTGACGGACCAATCGGTGTGCCATCGATAGCTCTCATATAAGCCGCAGGCAGGCTAGGTGCAGCGGCATGGCGCAAGCGTTTGCCCTCCGGATCCAAAAGTAAAACAGAGGCAAGTAGGCCTTCGAATCGAGTCTCGGTGAGTCGCATCAGCCGGTCAAGCACGTCGGCCAGCGGTGCACCCAGTGCAATCATCTCCAAAATGGCGTTTTCCCCGGCGAACAAACCTTTTGCTCGCTCGGCCCGGACGACTGGGTCTATGATTCGTGTCATGCTTTTAACCCGGGGGAAAACGGTTAAAGCCATAGCCTATGGGAAACTCGGCTTTTAGTCAGCTGCTTTCTTGAAAGAGACTTTACGGCGAAACGCTTCTTCTAGCCTAAGATATTTTTATCCGGTATTCAGCATGCCGCGTACATGAGCTCTTTTCTTCAGCGATTACCGGCCGCGCGGGTCCTGCGCAAGACCAAGGATAGCTTGGTGGCAGTGGGCGCAAAAGATCGGTTCAACCAAATGATTCGACCCGTACGGTCGGGTGCTCGACTTCAAGTTTAAATACTCAAGACCGAACCGTCTTTGCTTCATTCCGGTTAAAAGGAGAAGTAGATGCGATACAGTTTTGGGTTCACGAATCAGTTTTGGGTTCACGAATCTCGACTGGTTGAGAACAAAAAGAGTAAAACCTTTATCGCCGTTGATGGGAAAGACATAGAGACGTCCCGGGAATGGCTAACGAAGTTAATCGGCGATCAGCCTGGCCGGCAGAAGGGGCTAGTCCCCGAGCAATTTGGATGGCTAAGTCAATTGCTGAGGTAAGAGAGACGAACGGGCGAGATGGCGAATGGGCGAAACGGCGACCGCGCAGGGAAACGCGAAACGCTGGACAGATCCTGGTTCGGCAGCGGCCCGAAGCAGGTTGAGTTAGTTAGGGACATCTGACAGCGCCGAAAGGCGTAAGAACCGAGGAACGCTTCGTAACTCAACCTGCCTCCATCTAATTCGCCCATTCGCCGTTTCGCCGTTTCGCCGTCTCGCCCCCTCGCCTCCTTGACACCGCTCGAAGCAGCGGACTATAAACCACCATGACGGCTAGCATCGCAGCTCCAATCGGGGCGGATTTGGGTCTCGACCAGCCAGTGGTAAAAAATCGAACCCGAAGCAAACGGAGAGTTGAAACTAAACAAAAGCGGTCCAATGCCCGATCAAAGACGCGGACTCAAGACCAGACCACTCGGCGCGGGTCGGTAATTCTTCGGCGGCTCTTGGAGGACGAATCGCGCAAGTCTCTTACCATTGAGGAGATAGTTAGTGGGCTGGGACCAAGATCGATGTCGACCTCATTGATGGTATTTACCATCCCGGACGTATTACCTATTCCGATCCCGGGGCTTTCTACCGCGGTCGTGATTCCAACGAGGATCATTTCCTACCAAATGCTTCGGGGGAGGCTCCTGCAAAACCAGAACTTTCAGCGAAGCGCATCCGTTTTATGTTAGATGTGGCGTGGTTAGGCCTAAGAGCATGCCGAGCCGTGATCTAGTGCTGGGCCACGGTTGGGCGCACTTCTCAACATAGCAACGCTGTTTGGTAGGTGGCGATCGGTCCCCTTCGCAAAACCCTGTAGACATGCAGGAGCCTCGCCCTACCAGTTAGGTGCTAACTACTTGACTAACAGAAAATAGCAACCAAAATGTCACGCACTGTAACAATGGCCGTCTTGAGGCTGATCAGGCCGTTAGCTAAGGATTAAGACCCCGGGCTGAGTCCTCACATTCGTTTGCGACAAAGTGAAAGGACCCTACCCAGATGAGCGAGGAGGATCTCATCCCCTGTTTCTACGTCCTAGCTCTGACCGCCGCCTTGGTCGCCGGTGTTGAAGGCGTGAGCTTGTCCCTCTCTCACGACATAGACTTGCTCCACGGTGCCTCCGAAGGTGCCAACGGGAATTCGGATAAGTTTGAGGCCCTCGATTTCTCGGGTCGAATCGATTGCGTTTGAGTACCTACCTAGATCGATTAGTTCTTGCGTCATAGTATTCGATTTTCAGCGAGAGCAGTAATGGGCTCTCTGGTGTTAAGGTTTCGTAAGACGCGTTGTTAATAAGCTCCTCTTTGATAGGAGGGAAATATATGTTTACTATCCTTAGGATAGGAATCGCCTATGGAGATGCATCAGTTACGCTATTTTGTTGCCGTGGCTCGTTCCGGCAATTTTAGCCGGGCAGCCGTTGAATGCCGAGTCGCCCAGCCATCGCTTAGCCAACAGATCCTCAAACTCGAAGACGAGGTGGGCGAGCGACTTTTTGAGCGGACTCGCCGGCGAGCGATTCTGACTCCGGCCGGCACACTTTTCTTGCCTCATGCTCTGAATGTTCTGGAGGCGGCAGAAAGAGGACGGCAAGAGATCCGGGATATGGGCGGTCAGGTTCGGGGTAAGATCCTGCTTGGGGCGCTTCCCACCATCGCTCCGTATTTCCTTCCAGAAATTATTCGGCTCTTTCGGGAGAAATATCCGGGAGCCGAGCTCATCCTCCACGAGCAAACCACCGACCAACTCGTCCGTAAGCTCGAGGAGAACGAAATCGATCTGGCCCTGATCAGCGATGTTGCCAGCAATGCGGACATTCAAATCGAACCGCTTTTTACCGAAGAGCTTCTTCTCTGCATTCCGGTCGACCATCCGCTGGTCCACCAAAAATCCGTTGGGGCTGCGGACTTACACCAAGAGAAATTCATTCTGATGCATGACAGCCACTGTTTGGGAGCGCAGGCTCAGCAGTTTTGCCATTCGAAAGGCTTTAAGCCGAGAATCAGTTGCCGCAGCGC
>DASUWQ010000174.1:0-4794 GCA_036378375.1 Chthoniobacterales bacterium | reverse complement strand
AATACATTTTGTTGTTACGGGAGAGCGAACCTTTCTTGAACACGTCAGCCACTATGCGCCGATTGGCAGCGCGGAACAAGGCTCCGGAGCGCAAGAACGCAGACGCGGGGTAGAGGATTTAGTTAGACGAGACCCTGAGCTTGTCGGAGGCGCAGACTGCTTTAGCCGCAGACGGTACTTTTGACGCGGAAAAGCATCCGCGCTGGTGAATCGACCTTGGATAGCTTGTAATACCGGCCATTACCAAGAGTTTGGGTAGGTCCAAAAACATTGCATTGGTCGCAACCGACCCTGATGCGGGATTATCTCTTAATATGAGCTTACCTGGTGTTTCGAACAAACTGTCCGGAAGAGTAGCTCTCGTGACGGGCGGAAACAGTGGAATCGGTTTGGCAACTGCGGAACGGTTTGTCGCCGAGGGAGCCTACATTTTTATTACCGGTCGCCGAAAGCATGCGTTGGATGAAGCCGTAGACAAAATCGGAAGTAATTTTGTCACGGCTATTGAAGCTGACTCTGCCAACCTTGCCGATCTTGACCGTGTTTACTCGGTGATCAAGCAGCAAAAAGGGGGCCTCGATATTGTCTTTGCTAACGCCGGGGGAGGCGAATTTCTCGCGTTGGACCTGATCAGTGAGGAGCACTACGAGAAAACATTTAATTCAAACGTTAAGGGTGTTCTGTTCACCGTCCAAAAAGCGCTTCCTCTGCTCCGAAAAGGAGCGTCAATCATCCTCAACGCCTCGACGGCCGGCTCGATGGGAATTCCAGCAATGAGTGTGTATAGCGGGACCAAAGCGGCAATTCGAAACTTCATTCGAAGCTGGATACTGGACTTAAAGGGACGAGATATTCGAATAAACGCAGTTAGCCCAGGCCCGATTGAGACCCCCGGGCTACGTGGACTTGCTCCGACACCGGAAGCAGCCGAGGCCCTGGTCAAGTCAATGATCGAGACGATTCCGCTGGGGCGAATGGGCTGTCCAGACGAAGTGGCGCGTTGCGTCGTTTTTCTCGCGTCTGACGATAGTAGCTTTATCAACGGCTCAGAGGTGTTCGTCGATGGAGGAGCCGCTCAAATCTAGCAAAGGATTTCTATGCTCGAATTCAAAGATAAGAACGTTTTGATCACAGGCGGCACGTCTGGCATTGGCAGGGCCACCGCCTTTGCTTTCGCACAAGCTGGCGCGAATGTCGTGATCACAGGACGACGGGAGAAGGAAGGTGCGGAAGTCGTCTCGGAAGCTAAGACAACCAGTGGTTCGGTTACCTTCTTCAAAGGTGACATGACAAAGGACCAGGACGTTCAGGGCGCCGTAGACACCGTTTTGACGAAGTTTGGCTCACTAAATATCGCGTTCAATAACGCGGGCGTAGAGTTGCTTGCTCCGTTGGATCAAGCATCTGAAGAAAAGTTTCGCCGCGTTTTTGATATCAATGTGTGGGCCGTGCTGAATTGCATGAAACATGAAATCGCAGCCATGCTGAAATCCGAGAGTGGCTCAATTGTCAACAATTCGAGCGTTTTCGGTCATTTGGGTTTTGCTAACGGAAGCATATACGTGGCGTCCAAACATGCGGTCGAAGGATTGACCAAGGCGGTCGCGCTGGAATTTGCTAAGCAGAACATCCGAGTCAACTCGGTAGCGCCGGGAGCGGTGGCAACGGAAATGGTTGAGCGCATCGCGGGCAGGGAAGCCGCAGCCTGGGACGGGATTAAAGCCCTTCACCCCGTAGGCCGAATTGGCAACAGCAACGAGATCGCCGCCGCCGTCCTCTACCTGGCCTCGGACTTGGCCAAATTCACCACCGGAACTTCCCTCGTGGTCGATGGTGGACTACTGGCCGGGTAACAATTTCTAAGAGGCTGAAGGATAGCCGGCCGCCTCAATCAGATATCGTCGCCACAAAAACAGAACTTCAGAAAATACCCATGAATCTGCCTTCGCATCAGAAAGCCAAAAACGAAGTCGACCTCGACCGGGCTATCCTTACCTTTGCATTAAACTTGGAATATCTCGAAGCGGAATATTATCTGCGTGGGACAACCGGGCTTGGAGTCGACGCACAAATTGGTGGAGCAACCAACCCTCAGGGTTCCGACTCTGTAACAGTCAAGCCGAATCCAAAAGTGCCTTTTGTGACTCGCTTTTTCCAAGATGTTTCCGCGGAAATCGCTCAAGACGAGTTAAACCATGTGCGGTTCTTTCGGAAAGCCTTGGGCGGTTCCGTGGTAGCGCGGCCCGCCATTGATTTGCTCAATAGCTTTAACTCTCTGGCCCAAGTTGCTGGGCTAGGCCAAGGCTTCGACCCGTTCGCCAATGAGACAAATTTTTTGATTGGCGCTTTCATTTTCGAAGATGTTGGAGTGAGCGCCTTTCGGGGAGCAGCGCCGCTCATCACTAACAAGGACTACCTTGGAAATGCGGCTGGAATACTAGCAGTGGAGGCTTATCACGCGGGGATTATTCGCAGCCTGCTGTACGGGTTGGGATCCCACGCTCAAAATTTTGCCAACCAGATCTCGGCGATTCGCAGCGCTTTGAGCGGAGATGGGCCTGAAATTACCGATCAAGGTTTCGAATTAAACGGCAAACCTAACTTCGTTCCTGCTGATGCTAATTCCAGCGCCTTCGGCAGATCAGACCGCCAAGTTTTGAACATTGTTTACGGCGGCCCTAATACGACTAGGGGACTCTTCTTCCCGAATGGGTTAGATGGACCTATTCACTAGTTCCGAGATGAACTCACACTCGAACAGGTTACCTCTATCGGACGAGCCGAAATCTCGACCGCCAATCATTGAGAGAAAGACGTCTATTTTGGTGAAGCAGCTGTTTGACAATGGGAATGGGAAATAGACCGTCGCTTTTATTAGGCAACTGAAAATCGTTGCAAAGAAGTTGATTAGTCCCCGGACCATGGTAACCGCAGCCGTCATCGGTTCAGGACCCAACGGTCTTGCAGCTGCGATCATTCTTGCTGCTTCCGGGATCGCTACTACGGTCTTTGAACGGAACGGTCAGATTGGAGGTGCCTGCTCCACTGCAGAGACGACACTCCCAAATTTCCTTCAAGATCTGGGATCCTCTGTATACCCGCTTGGAGTCGCAAGTCCTTTTTTCCGCTCACTCCCGATTACTATTCCGTGGATCGAACCAACGGCAGCCTGCGCTCATCCGCTCGACGATGGAGCAGCTGTTATGCTTGAACATTCCATCGAGACCACGGCCAGTACTCTAGATGTACGCGATCGCCGGCGGTACCGCTCCTTGATGGAGCCATTAGCTTCGGAATTTGTGAAACTGTCTGGAGACATTCTTGGACCAATTGTGCGCGTCCCACGCCACCCATTTTTACTCGCGCGCTTCGGTTTGTCAGCCTTTCTACCTGCAGCAGCTCTGGCCCGTTATCAGTTCAGAGGCAAACGCGCCCAAGCTTTTTTTGCCGGCATGGCGACTCATTCGGTGCTTTCATTAGAAGCACCAACTTCTGCTGCTGTCGCTTTGACGCTCATGGCCGCCGGTCATGCTGGTGGCTGGCCTATTCTTCGCGGCGGCGCCCAAGCTCTTCCTAATGCCCTCGCTCGCTATCTTGAACATGTCGGCGGCCGTATTGAGGTGAACCACGAAGTAAAGCGGCTCCCGGACGCGGACCTCATTCTGGCCGATATCACTCCCCGGCAACTTCTTCGCATCGCAGGCTCTCAGTTCCCCGCCAAATATTGCAGACGGTTGGAGCGTTTCCGTTACGGCGCTGCCGCTTTCAAGATTGATTATGCTCTGAGTGCTCCTATTCCCTGGACGGCTCCTGAATGCTCCCGGGCCGCGACCGTTCACCTCGGCGGGTCGCTAGAAGAGATTATCGAATCCGAGCGAAGCTTTGCTTCCGATCGCCCCTTCGTACTTTTGGGCCAACCGTCGCTTTTTGATTCAAGTCGAGCGCCGGCGGGCCAGCATACCGCGTGGGCCTACTGCCACGTACCGAACGGGAGCAACAAAGACTGTACAGAATCAATCGAAAGACAGATCGCACGTTTCGCTCCGGGTTTCCGCGATTGCATCCTAGGCCGGTCCATTTCCTCACCCGCTGCCCTCGAGCAATGGAATCCAAATTTGATTGGGGGCGATTTCTTGGGGGGTGCCATAAATATTCGACAGCTACTGTTCCGTCCGACAGCTTCACTCTATCGCACCCCGCAGCCCAATCTCTATCTCTGCGGAGCATCTACTCCCCCGGGTGGAGGCGTACACGGAATGTGCGGCTATCACGCCGCTCAGACAGCGATTAAGGATTGGAGTCGCTAGTATACAATTTGGGGTCGATCTCTCTTACTAGACATCTTAATCAAGGTCCTTTGCCAGCGTCGCTTTAGGGCGACCCCAATACGACCAGAGGACTTTTTTCCCTAACAGACTAACCGGCGCAATGGCCTGAAATTATGCCTTCTTTTCCAAGCGATGTCGATTCGCCTCTGCCCATTCCCGCAACATCATTGAAGGCCTGCCTGTGACGGATGGTCCATCGTCCCGCAGCGTGCCGATGTAACCCATGCGACCATCTGCAACTTGTTTGAGGAATTCCAATATGGCCCCGCCGTACCAGGGTTCGACTTTAAATTCGGGACTCGTTCTAGCCATATACGCTGGAAAGTGTTCCGGCGCTTTCATCTCTGCGCTGATCTTCCGATGCAAAACAGTTGATGCGATTTCAGCGATTTCCTGACCATTGGCCACATCCGCACTCAACCAATAATCTTGGCCACCATGCTTCTCAGGACCCTCTTTCAAAACG
>DASUWQ010000173.1:0-3213 GCA_036378375.1 Chthoniobacterales bacterium | reverse complement strand
GGCGCTCGGTAGAATGAACGGCGCGTTTCGTTTTCTGGTAACTGGCATAATGCCGTTTGGAGCACTTTTCGGAGGATGGTTAGGAGAGACCATAGGGATCAGATCGACGTTGATTGTTTCCGGTGTCGCTTTGGTGTTGGTGGCTGTGTCAGGACGTTTCACGCCTTTGATGAAACTGAAGAGTTTGGTGGTAACGGATAACACTAAAACGCGGTGAACGGTTTGAGCTGTGGACCGTTAGGGCATTGGAGTGGATCGGATCCGCCTTCTCCGGTCGCCGTGAGACTTTCGCCGTCTCCCGCGGACGCGGGACTATGGCGGACAAGATGGCGCGACAAGACTTTACGCGACTGACGAGGAATAACGTGACGGACAGAGTGCTCGTAAGACACATGTATCCCACTGGCTCCTTCGCCGATTACTCCTCTTATGCGCTAAACGAGCACCCTTTGTTTGCGTGTATCCGATCTAGCTAAAATCGATTGCAATTGGCAACTGCCTCTCTAGAAGGAGTCTATGGACGAGACGATCGTTATTGATGCGGCCGGTTCAACTAGTCCGTTTCCTCATTTTTGGGAGCACATGTTTGGTTCCTGTCATGCCTCGGTCACGCTGTGCGAGGACTGGCGCAACGATTTGCGGACGCTCAAAGAGATCGTCGACGTAAGGTATGTGCGGTTTCACGGGATCTTTGAACGCGCCGTCGGCATCTATGACGGCGAGGACGAAGATGGTAATCTAGTTTTGAATTTTACTCGCCTCGATTTGATCTACGACGGATTGCTCAGAAATGGAGTTCGCCCATTTGTAGAGCTTAGCTTCATGCCGGAAGGGCTGGCTGCAAAGGAGGTCGTTCATCCATTCTGGTATCATCCGAACGTATCGCCGCCGAAAGATTGGAAGAAATGGTATCAATTCATTTATAAGTTTGCTCAGCACCTGGTCGAGAGATACGGGTTGGCGGAAGTAGCCGACTGGTATTTTGAGGTTTGGAATGAACCGAACCTGGACTTCTGGGCGGGTAACCCGACCGAACGGACTTATTACGAACTCTACAAAGTGACCGCAAACGCGCTGAAAGCGGTCAGTCCTCTGTTGCGTGTGGGTGGGCCGGCGACAGCTCAAGCTGCCTGGGTCGATCGGTTTATTCACTATTGTGCCGAGAACAAAGTGCCGGTCGATTACGTCTCGACCCATGTCTATCCGGATGATACCTCGCTAAATGTGTTTGGGACCGAAAAGAAGATTCCTCGGTCGGAGATGGTTGCTCTGGCGGTGCGCAAAGTGTACGAACAGGTGAAAGCCTCCGCTAACCCCGAATTACCGATCATTTTCTCCGAATACAATGCCGGGCTTTCCAAGGGTATCTTAGATACACCTTATGTCGGCGCCTGGTTAGCTAACAACATCCGGCAATGCAGCGGTGGCTTCGTTGCGGAAATGTCTTACTGGACTTTTACCGACGCGTTCTTCGAGGAAGGCGGACCCTTCAAGAGCCCGTTCCAGGATGGATTCGGACTCATCGCCACCGGCAGCATTCCGAAAGCTGGTTACTACGCATTCAAAGCGCTCAGTCATTTGGGTGACCAACAACTGTCTCTCAATAACGGTTCCGCATTAGCGACCAGAAATTCGGTGAACAATTCTGTGGTAGCTGCGGTTTGGAATTATGTTTCGCAGGACGGAAGCGGCTCGGACCGATCCTTTCAAATTCAGCTGAAAGGCGCGCCGCATAGCAAGTACGCCCGGGTATACGTAGTCGATGACGATCACGGGTCGCCGCTAAAAGAATGGGAAGCGATGGGAAGCCCGGATTTTCCGACTGCGGAACAACAAGCAAAATTGCGTCGCCACGCTGCGGAGACATTCGCTGCGGGTGTCCATGTGATTGAGAAAGATCCGACCGATTTCACTTTGACGTTGAAGCCCAGTGCCCTGGCGGTCATCGAGTTCTGCCAATAGTGAACCGCGGATGAGAAGAGGTTAGGCTAGGTCGAAAAGCGCACCGCGGCTTACCAATCACCTCTCACCCTTGGGCGTAATGCTCAGATCTTTGATCTTCCCCGTCTTCGAGACCACGGCTGTAAACTCAAAGTCATCCCCGGAATCCTCATTAATTATCACCGTGGATTCACCTTTGATCTCCACCTCTTCGGGCGATAGCCAGCGAGCGCTTTTGAAGGTTGGAAGAACCACTTTGCCGACTTTATTTAAGGACGCATTGAAAGCCGTAGCCAGCTTGGCTCGAAAGAGTGTTTCCAGGTCTTCGTAAAACAGCCGATGCCTGATTTTGCCGGAACGGAGGGCAATCAGGTCGCGTTTTCCCGATTTATCGACAATCAGCGTCGCGGTATTGTCCGGCGAAACGATCTTGATCGCGTCGTCGGCGAAAGCCGCCCCGACGGTCATTAGAAAAACAAGCAGGAAGCTGGGTTTCATGGGGGATGGAAAGCAACTCGCTTTTGGACCAGAAAATCGGGCTCAAGACAACCTCAGAATTTTCACTGGGGAAACACGCTAGGGACGAGCTCCTGCTAGCCGCGAACCGCAAATTGCGAGCCGTTGTGGGGTGGTCGACGGGACTCGAACCCGCAACAGCTGGAACCACAATCCAGGGCTCTACCATTGAGCTACGACCACCGTCTCCCAAGGGAGGTTTAGAGTACCTCAACTTCGGGGTTCGCCAAGCGGATTTTCGTTCTGATCATTCACCTTGGGATTTTCCGTGGTGTATGCTACGCTACGAACTTTTGTGCCAATCTCAGACGTGAGATTGGGTTTTGTCGAGTGAAGGTTCCAGAAAACGAACTCAGTACAGATTCGCCCGAGTACCGACCGAAGGAAGGTCCCCGCGGCTATTCTATCCGCGACAAGTTGTTGCTTTTCACGCTGACGTTGTTGAGCATTGCGATCCTTGGGCTGTCATCGGCCGCCTTTTTCCTCTCTTCCAGCGCTTTGCGAAGGGCCAGGCTCGATGGGTTCAGGTCGTTGCGCGAGTCTTTTTCAGAGGTCATTTCCCGATTCTTCGCCGATCATCGCCGGGGTATCGCCACTCAGGCCGAGAGCCAGACTTTCCGATACGCGGCCTCGGAATTGTCCGCCGGCTACCAGGAGTTGATTGACGATCTGGAGGACGCCGGGTTACCCGTGGACGAACCGCTGATCGCTACTCTTCGCGACCGGCTCCGGCTTGCGTACGAAAAGTATTTCGCG
>DASUWQ010000172.1:0-4969 GCA_036378375.1 Chthoniobacterales bacterium | reverse complement strand
GTTCGCCTGTTGCTGACAAGCTCGTCGACGCGTGACGTCGGTCGTCCGAGTCGCACTGTTATCCGCGGCTCCCTTAACTGCAGAACGGCCAACTAGTGTGCCACCCATGCAGGCGTGGCACGTTTTTCGGGGCGTCTCGGTTGGGCCAGGAAAATTTCCTTGCTCTTAGTGTTTGGTCGCACACGCGCTCAACGCTGGACGCCGAATGCGACGCCCCTCCGTCGGTGCCGGTTTAACACCCAACATATGCAGCCTTCGCGACGCGCCAGGTTTAGACTCCGGGCTCTTTGTGGCCCAAGATCAATTCAACCGCTGTTTTGAAATCGGGCACGACCCAGACGTCTTTCCGGCCTGGGAACTTTGTGCTGGCTGCTCCCGTGATCCAGACACAAGCCTTAACTCCGGCGTTTAATCCCGCCTCGATATCGGACGCTTTGTCTCCGATCATAAAACTCTCTGCGAGGCTTACGTCCAAGTCACGAGCGGCTTCAAATAACATTCCCGGACCCGGCTTGCGGCGATCGGAAGCTTTCTCCGGGTGCTCTGGGCAAACATAGGTGGTGCTGATCAAATCCCCGCCAAGCAATGTTTCGAGCCTGGCTTGCACTGCCCAAAAATCGGCCTCGCTGAAGAAGCCACGCCCGATGCCACTCTGGTTGGTAACAATCACGAGGGTAAAGCCGGCCGATCGCAGCGAAGTCAGGCCTTCTTTTACGCCCGCAAGCAGCTGAACTTGGTCCGGTTTGGAGGGATAGCCCAGGTCCACCATGAGGGTGCCATCCCGATCCAAGAAAACCGCTTTGAGTCGTCCCGACTTCAACGCAATTGAGCCAAGCTTTCGCGAAGTTCTGCCGGGGTCACCGTGGCCGTCCCCAACTTAGCTACGACCACCCCGCTAGCGTGGTTGGAGAGCTCCGCCGCCTCCAGCGGGGTTGCTCCGCAGACCAATGCCAAAGTAAAGAGCGCGATTGCCGTGTCTCCAGCGCCTGACAAATCATAGATTTCCCGTGCCCGCGGTGGAATGTGATGCGGTTCTTCACCCCTGGCGAAGAGCATCATTCCTTGCTCTCCAAGCGTGATCAAAAGCTCATCTGGCTCCCATCTCTGCAACAGTCGCCTACCGATTTCGAGGAGATTATGGTCCTTCTCGGGTTCGGCCTCCGGTTCTTGCCAAGGAACGTTTGCCGCGGCAAAGGCTTCGCCTCGGTTCGGTTTGACCGCGGTCATATGCTTCCATTCGATTTGGCTTCGGGGATTAGGATCTGCCGTAACCACTTTACCGGCGGCTCGAGCCACCCGTGTGACCTCGTCCACGAAGGATTGAACGACGAACCCTTTGCCGTAATCCTCAAAAATAATGCCGTCTAGTTCAGGCATCATTTCTTCGATTTGTGCCAGACATCGCTCCAAGCTGCCAGGCGAGACGGTATGAGGCCGTTCGTGATCGACACGAACTAATTGTTGTTGCCGCGCAATAATCCGGGTTTTGACGATCGTTTGGAAGCCTGACTCAACAGCCAGGGTTTCCAATCGAATGCCGCCGTTTTCAAGAATGGATCGGAGTCTGTCCGCGGTTGAGTCTTTCCCGACCAGTCCCATCACGTAAACTTCGGCGCCGCATTCACGGACATTTCGCGCCACATTGGCGGCACCGCCCGGGAAGAATGATTCGCGCAGGACTTCCACGACCGGCACGGGCGCTTCGGGCGAGATCCTGGAAACACGACCCCAAACATACCCATCTAGCATGACATCCCCGATCACCAGCAATCGCTTCTTTGGAAATTCAGCGGCGATTTGATCAAATCTCTCGGGTTGCATAGAGGAGGTGCATGGCGGTGCTACGACCACGCGAACATAAAAGCCTCGCACACAGGTCGCAGCCGACGCGGAGGTAAAGAAGAGAGGATCTTTTCAAAAAAGCAAGCCCGGCGAGGAGGCAGCTACACTAAAGACGAAAAGCCTCGCGCAGAGGACGCGGAGGGGAGACGTGATTGGTGATTGTGATTTGTGATTGGCGAACGCGTCGAAGAGCCCAAACCGGAGAGGCGTCGCATTGGGCTATTTGGCTTCCACACATGTCGGCGCCTAAGACCGTTTTAGCTATCGTGCTGGGATAGACGGGACGCCCTGGAACTAGGCTGCGGTTAAGATTTGGCGTATACGAACTCGCAGGTTTTTGCCCGCGCGTCTTTACATATTGTGAGGCAATTCGACCCACCGCTCGATCGCTATCTCACCAATCACTAGTCACCAATCACTAACCACCTTCATGCCCGCCCCTCTGCGTCCTTGGCGTCCTCTGCGCGAGGCATTTGTCTCCTTGGATTTTTATCTTGGTGGCCCGGCTCAATCTCGTTTGCCCAAATTTAATTTTGTTTTAGGCTTGGCGCGGTGTGCCGGGGAATGCACGCTAGCGCGGAGTCAAGCCGCCTACGGTGCCCTTAAATGACCGAACCGGCGACGCTTATGAGAATGAAGACAAGAACCCAAGTATTTTTCGTGGCGGTTACACTCGTTTCCCTCTCTCATTTTTTAGCTGCGGATGCTCCTCCCAGACAGATCGATCTTAATCGATTTCCGGCGACGAAACTGGACGATGTGGTTGTTCCGTTGCCCAGCGAAGTGTTCAATGTATTGGATAAGCTCGGTACGCCGGATTGGCGGGGTGAAATGCGATCTCCGAATATCACCAGTCGCGGAGCCCGAGCGCAGATTGCTCTTATGCTGGGCTCGGTCGTGGCCGAGGGTTTTGTGGCGGTTGAGGCAGCTGACAAGGAAAGAGTCAAAGCGATCGGACGAGATGTCTTAGAGTTAGCACGAGCCATTGGCGTCGAGAAGACCGTGCTGAGCCGGACTAACGCGATCGTAACGAATGCCGATGATGGCGACTGGGTCGGCGTCCGGCGCGAGTTGGACGGAGCGCTCAGCGATGTTAAGAGCGCAATGATCCAGCTTCGGGATGATCAGTTGGCCCATTTGGTGAGCCTGGGTGGGTGGCTAAGGGGTACTGAAGTTCTTACGTCCATCGTCGGTAAAAGTTATACTCCCGACGGAGCCGATCTGCTGAATCAACCGGATCTATTGAAATACTTTCAAGAGCGCTTAGCCGGAATGCCGCCGCGCCTTCGCAGTAATCAACTAGTCGGCAAGATCCAAAAGAGTCTTAACGAGATCTCGCCTTTGATAAGCCAGAAGATCACGCCTGCCTCCATCAAGAGGATTCATGAGATAACCAGCGACATGGTTAAGGCGATCAATTCGAATGCTTAAGGCGCGATTTGTGAGACGATTGATCATTGCAGTCACTTTGTTGGCGTTAGGCGGGAAATGCTTAGCTTCGGTGGATGATGCCATCGCACGGGCTACAGAAGCGATTAGTCCGTACGTGAAACAGGGCTATCTCGTCCGGGACGACCAGTGGGGCGGCGACCTCGGTGTAAAACAGCAGCAAGCCATCACGCATACTCTGTTTAAAGGGAATGACTACTGGTTCTGCACAGGGACCGACAACGACTCGGCCAAGATCTCTATCCATGTCTACGACAACCGCGGAAGACTGGTGGAGAATGATTCTTGGCAGCATGGACGATTGGCGGGCGCCCACGTAGTTGCTCCTGCCACAGGTACATACTACGTCATCGTTGAGATATTGAGTTCACCTGTCGAGCGGACCCATTGGGCCATGGTTTACGGCTACAAATAAACTTGCGAGACTTTGCCAGGAGACGATAGTTGCCCGCAACCCGCTTGACGCTGGCTATTATTTATTCAGCAACCAGTTTCGTCGGTTCCATGATGACCCCCTTCAGCTAAACGGTGACTTGGCTTCTGCATGGTAGAATCTGAGACGCTTCAGTTTGAGAACGGGCGAGCGCTACAGAATCTGTACGCGAACGATCTGAAATTGTTGCAATCGCTGGAAGAGAAGCTGCGTGTCAAAGTTACCACCAGAGACGGCTGGCTGCGTTTAGAGGGTGAGCGCGACAATATCAATAAGGCGCGTCAGGTATTTGACCAACTTGAGCAAGCGCGCCAACGGGGAATGCAGATTCAAAGACACGAATTCCAGTACGCATTGGATTCGGTGAGCGGCAAGCAGCCTCAACCTTTAGGTCACTTAGCCGGCGTCCAACTGTTGAGCGCGAATCGGCGCACCCCGATCAGCCCAAAATCGGGGCAACAGTTAGCCTATGTTCAAGCCATTCAATCCAAAGATTTAGTGTTTGGGATAGGACCAGCCGGTACCGGGAAAACGTATCTAGCAATGGCGATGGCGGTAGAGGCATTGAAGCGGGAGCTGGTGAAGCGTGTCATTTTGACTCGCCCCGCTGTGGAGGCCGGGGAAGCCCTGGGATTCCTTCCGGGAGACCTTCAGGAAAAGATCTTTCCCTATTTGCGTCCCCTATATGATGCATTGTATGATATGATTTCTGGAGAGGAGATTCAGAAATTCATGGATCGGGGCGTTATTGAGATTGCGCCTCTAGCGTACATGCGCGGACGCACTCTCAATAACGCCTTCGTAATCTTAGATGAGGCCCAAAATACGACGGCTGAGCAGATGTTCATGTTTCTAACGCGCTTGGGGATGGACTCCAAGTGTGTTGTGACCGGTGACTACACTCAGATCGATCTTCCGCCCAATAAAGCGTCGGGTTTAATCGAGGCGATGCACGCTCTTAGAAACGTAACGGATATACAATTTGTCGAATTCACCGAGCGAGATGTTGTTCGACATCCGCTGGTTCAATCGATTATCCAAGCTTACCGGACATACCGGGAAGCTCCCAGGAACGTTCAGCAACGGCCTGGGAAATAAGGGCATAGAAGGAAGAGACGCAACGTATGTTTGGCTCAATTGATCGTAAACGCTTGATAAAGAAGGGACTAGCGTGCTCGAAGCAGCGTCGGAAACCGACGCAGAAAGAGTGGATGCGCAAGCTCGACACGAACCCTTGGCTCAAGG
>DASUWQ010000171.1:0-3722 GCA_036378375.1 Chthoniobacterales bacterium | reverse complement strand
AACTCCGCCCGCCTATTCGGAAGCCAGCACAGCAAATAAAGGGATATTCACCACAGAGAGACAGAGAACACGAAGACAGATTGGATACACAGGAAGGCCACAAAGACTGATTTTTACAGGAGCTAACGAAGGAAACGAAGCTCTAAGAGAAGAGCCCCCATGCAGAGGACGGGTTCATCCCCAAAATATCTGCTTGGTCGCCTTTCATCTTTGCGGCCTTAGCGGTCTTGCTGTGTAATCAATCTGTCTTCGTGTTCTTCGAGTCTTAGTGGTGAATGGCTTCCGGCGTTACTTCTGTTCCAGAAGCGGCCGAATTTCCGATTCGAAAACCGTCTGACTGGCGTACCCTTGATGGGAAGTAACGATGTTACCGTTGCGATCCAGGACAAACGTTGTCGGGATAGCGGTAATCCCCCCGTAATCGGAGGTGATTTTTTCGTCACCGATAACGATCGGGTAATTCATGCCTGCCTGCTTCACAAAGGTCTTCACCACAGACGCTCCATCAGTATCCAGAGACACACCGACCACGGTCAACCCTTGCGCGGCATACTGTTTCTGCAGGGCAATAAAGCCTGGGATCTCGGCCCGGCATGGTGGGCACCAGGTGGCCCAAAAATCTAAGATCACAACTTTTCCTTTGAAATCGGAAAGCTTCACCGCCTTACCGTCGGGATCGTTCAGCTGCCATTCTGGAGCTGCTGTCGTGGCCGCCCGTGCTTGTTGAAGAGGGCCCACCAACCAGACGATTCCGGCAACCGCAATACTGAGAGTGAGATAGAAATTTCTGCTCATAAGACCGAACGTAGTTCTAATCGTTAGAACGTTGATGCGCACGAATTATTCCCGGATCGTTTCGCCCAAGTCCACCCAGCGAAAGGGCGAAACGGCGCACCGGCGAATGGGCGAACGACTATTTCTCGTCACATCCGGCGTCGCACTTTCGAAGGAACCCTGATTACCCATTTGTCAGCCTGATCAATCATTTTAACAATCTGCGCGATAATTTTGTCGCATGCGTCGTCCAGCTTCTCAAAGGTCGCTTGGTCGATGTACCGATGCCAGAGTGCAATCTCGACATGTACCTGCGTTTCACTTGCCTCAGTCTCCGCGTCATTCAGCTTCGAAACGAATGCCGCAGGGTATCGCCTTTTTCTCCAGGCCTCAGCCAGATTGGCGCAGATTGAACGACAGGATCGCCTGACCTGGTCGGTCAGCGCGTAACGTTCCTCTACTGGAAAGGACTTTGAAACTTCGAATATCTCCATCACCAAAGCCTTTCCTCCTTGATACACGTGCAGATCGCGAAAATGCTTGATCAACTTCATAACATAATTTTTAAGAGATATATTATGAAACTTTCCGCGTTGTACGAACAATTTCTTGCGTGAATCGCACCCTTTCGCCCATTCGCCGGTGCGCCCATTCGCCGTTTCGCCTCGTTGTGCTAATAGCAGTAGCAACATGGAGACAGATCGCACCGAGTTCAGGAACACACTATTGACTCTCGACCTCTCCGATCGCGCGGAAGAGGAATCCTGTCGCCAGCAAATGCTGGAGTTACTCGATACACGCTCAGACTGTTTTCGCAGGGACGCGTTTCCGGCGCATTTTACCGGTAGCGCTCTCGTGGTCAGCGCTGACGGAAGCAAGGTCTTACTAAATCATCATCGCAAACTCGATCGTTGGTTACAGTTTGGAGGCCATTGTGACGGAGAGGAAAACGTGCTTTCGGTTGCGCGCCGCGAAGCACTCGAGGAATCAGGAATTGACGGACTGATAGTAGCCTCGGTTCGGCCGTTTGATCTCGATATCCATGAGATCCCACTCCGTGGACATGAACCGGTCCATTTCCACTACGACGTGCGTTATGTCCTCATCGCACCCGAGGCTGCTGACACCAGAACCAGCGCGGAGAGCAAAGAACTGCGCTGGTTCACCTACGGCGAGTTGAAGGATTGGGACCTCGACCCCGGGTTGCGGCGTTTAGTGGGCAAATGGAACGCGCTTGCAACCAGACGAAATCACCGCGAATGAGCGGGCTGGTCCTCCGAAGCTTTAGCGAGGGAGGAAGCTCATCCCTATCGGGAACTACTCGGACCTCTGAACTCTGAAAAACATGTCCCACGACGTGTTCATCAGCCATTCCTCAGCAGACAAGCGGGCGGCGGACGCCGCTTGTGCTGTTCTCGAGGCAAGAGGCATTAAGTGCTGGATCGCACCGCGGGATATCCGACCAGGTTCAGACTGGGGTGAATCGATCATCACAGCGATCGAACAGACCAGGGTCATGCTCTTGTTGCTTTCTAGGCAAGCAAACAGTTCACCCCAAATCAGGCGCGAAGTGGAACGGGCAGTCAATCGATCGATCATAATAATCCCGATCCGGCTAGAAGACGTGATGCCCGCTCGCTCGCTCGAGTTCTTTCTCAGTACCTCGCATTGGATGGACGCCTTTCCGCCTCCTTTTGAGAACCATTTGGAAAACCTGTCCAGAGCTATCCATCAGATTGTTTTTGGCTCTCAAGTCCCGTTCTCGCACCCAAAGATGCCCGTGGCCCATGGTGGCAACGTCATGCGCTCACGTTGCTACTGGCAGTCTCCGTAGTGGCTATCACATGCGCAATCACTCTAGGCCTCCTGCTTGCGCTGGTCATCCCATGGAACCACCAGACAGCCAGGCTTGCCCAACAGTCGCCGCTTCCACAATCCACTGTCGTACCTCAAACCTCAATCATACCGCCCGTACAGACGATCACGCCGGCGCTGCGCGCTCCGATCCCCGCGTTATCCCAGTCCGCTTCTGAGAATGATCTTCCTCTTTTGGCCGGGACTTGGAACCAATCTTTCGATGATGCTCGCTCCACACCGCTAACCGAGCTATTTGCCGGAACACCGGTCGGCAATATCGCCATGGCGGCCCTCACCAACAGTCAATCGGTCCGCCAACTGATTATTACTAGCACGGGCATGATCGAGATCCGTGAAGAACCTGAAGACACCGGCACTTACTCGTTCGCACGCGGTTATCTCACTCTCATCTCTAGTCGAAGCCAACGTTCGGACCGGTACCAATACAAGCTTAGCGTCGCGAACACAGCGATCCCGTTGGTTATGGCCGGTCCCGGAGACGGACTTCTCGATCTCACTGGGTTTTCCAATTATCCGACCCGTTGGGTACGCAAGGGAGACGGCAATCCTGAGTCTTTAGTTGGCTTCTGGAGAACGCCACTACTCACCTTTGTAACCGGGTCTCACATTGTGTTCTTGTACACTCCGGGAACATTCGAGTTCAAAGCCGACCAGACCTACGTTTTACATCTGACCCGAGCGCAGACTGGCACCCTCAAGGCAGCTAACGGCGTCTACACCTTGACTAGCGGGCTGTTATCAGCTCAGGGAAATTACCGATTCGAAGGCTCGGACACGTTTGTAGATACCCAAGGGAAAACGACGTCTATTTGGAAACGACAGTAGGAGGAAACGACAGCAAAGTAAGCAGTAAGCAGTGAGCGGTGAGCAGTACAGAAGCTCACCAAGCCTCCACCACCAAGGCAAGAAACTGATTACTGACCTACTGATTGATCTGGGCGCGAAAATTCGGACAGGTAAATAGGGTTAGTTGAGCACTTGTTTGCTAGCAGAACGTTTCGTTACGGTCAAGAGAGCAAGCCGACATAAACGGCCTACGCCCCTCTCTCGCTACGCTCGGGGATCCCCTG
>DASUWQ010000170.1:0-18195 GCA_036378375.1 Chthoniobacterales bacterium | reverse complement strand
AACGCTCGCCCGCTCGATCAAGCGGTCCAGCATGCTACTACCGAGATGTTACGCTGGCTCAGCGAGGACTATGGCTTGGATACAGTCAGCGCCAGCATTCTCCTGGGACAATCGGTTGAATACGATCTAGGAAACGTCTTCGATCCCGCTTACACCATGGTCTGCAAACTACCCAAGGTGTTGCTGCCAGCCCCCTTAACCACTCCGGCATCTTAGAAATGCCCTGAAGCTAGGTGCTCAGATGGCTTGAAAACCGACGCCGGTGCAGCCGGTGACCTCGGGCAGTCGAAACGAGGAAGGAATAGAGCTTTCCTTAGGCTTGGGCGAGCATTGGTCCATCCGATCGTCGGCAGTCTTCCGCCCCTTGGAAAGAATGGATGGCTTAAATGCCTCCTCTAGCCGGCTCTTGGCCACCTCAATATCGAACAGCAGATTGGTTGGCAAATTCATCTTGTTCCTTTCTAAGGATGTGGACGCCCAATGTTTCAGCGCTTGCAGAAAAAAGAGAGCGCTGGTAGGGCGAAAATCTCGGCGCGCTGCCATTTGCGTCGGGGCGCAATTTCGACGATTGCCGGCCCTACAGAGCGGCTCAAATCCGGCGCGGTAAGCGGTAATTAGTATGGCCCATTCGCGGCGCGCCGAGATTTTCGCCCTACCAGCGTTTCGCCCGTTCGCCGATTCGCCGTTTCTCCGGTTCGCTCACTTTCCCGCGCTCGGAGATGGAGCCGCCGTTGTTGCCAGCGTAATCACCGGCAAACGGCCATCGGTCTTCCAAGGATCGCCTCCACCGTTTCGTCCTTCAGGGGGATCTTGAAAATTGTCTTCCCAATCGATTGCTGAAACCCGGTTGGCTCGTTGGAGATCCGCAATAAGGCCATCTCGTTCGGTATCGACATCCGGTGCGATATGATGGGTGATTTGTCCGGTCGTATGACTGAGGCCGACACTACGATCGAAGGTGACCGCTCCTAACCAATAGGGCTTACCGGAGTCGCTCTGTGCCGCCACTTTCCAAAAACGGACATGATGACGTTGGCGGGCGTCGTTTCCTACCGGTTTCTCGAAAGCTAAATCCTCTTTGCGCCCAAAAAGAAAGAGACTGCTTACCGGCGCATCGGTATAGGGCCGATGAAAAATAGTGCTCTCCGCGATGCGCAGGCTGCTCTTAAGAGTAATCGGATCCGCCGGGTACCAACCACCGGCTAACATCGCCGATACCAAATCGTTCTCGTCGCCGATAAAGGAGAGATTCAGCGGATCGCCATGTATGCCCGCACTGGTTGTCGTAATCCGCGGTCCAGTCGTTATCGCTTTATGCCGGGAATCAAAAATCTTCCAGACCATTGGAACCAGCAGATAAGCACCCAGCAGCCAGATCACCATCAGGCCAACCGCGATTCCGACAATAACTGGGATTGGTCGTCTAGAGAAAAAGGAGTTCAAGGAGTTGCGGGAGTTCAAGTAGGGATCCAGGACCAGGAAGTCGGGTGTCAGTCGCAAGCCGCTGGGGTCACTTTATCGCGTGGCATTTCTGTAAGTAGACAGCCGCTGGTTCCTGTCAAACCTTCTCCATTGCTCCTGTCCTTGAACTCCTCCTTTGATATTTGCTATTCGCTAACGAGCTTGGGGCCAGTTAGCGCATGAAAACACCATCTAGACTCCGGTTGGTCGGATATCTTTTGGGGTTCGCGGGTGCCGCCCTATTGACGCTACTGCTCCTTCGCGAAGGAGCAGCTCGGGTCGCGGCCGCTCTTGCCGCAGCCAGCTGGGCGCTCCCGGTGGTCGTAGCAATCAATGTCCCGCGGATGTTCAGCGACGGTGCCGCCTGGCTAGCCCTGGTACCGAGATCCGATCGACCTCGATTTCTCATTGCCGTCTGGATCCGATGGATCGGTGGGTCTGTAAACGATCTTTTGCCTTCGGCGCGGCTTGGCGGCGATATCCTCACTGCCCGTTTGGCTACTATTCGCGCCGGACTTCCCCCTACTCTGGCCGCCGGCGTCGCCATTGTGAACATGACCATTAGTGTCATGATGAGAATCCTGGTCACGATCGCCGCCCTGCTTTTAATCGCTGGCGTAACTGGTCTAGCGAATCTTTATATCCCTACATTTCTTGCCGGGTTAATTGCGTTGATTGGCGTCACCGCATTCTACCTGGTCCAGCGGTTTGGCTTCTTCCGGCTAGTTACCCGTGTCATCTCGAGGGTAAAAAGCTTGCCAAAATGGAGCTCAGTTATCCGGAGCGGCGCAACTTTTGATGATACTGTGCGTCGACTTTATTCTCGCCTTCCGGCACTGCTGGTGTGTGCCTTACTGTGGGTCACCTCCTGGTCAGTCGGCTGCGTTGAAACTTGGGTGGCACTTTTCGCGCTAGGTGTTCACACCAGCTTTACGGTCGCTCTGATTGTGGAGACCGCGGGACAAAGCGTCCGTAGCGTATTTTTTATTGTTCCCGCCGGCCTAGGCATATTCGAGGGAGGCATGGTTATGATTTGTAGCCTCCTGGGAATCTCCGGCGATGTTGCCCTGGCGCTTTCCTTGATCCGTCGTGCACGGGAAGCCCTGTTCAGCGGGCCCGGACTAATCATTTGGCAATTCGTGGAGGCACGAAGAGTCTTGCACCGAGTTAACGCGGGGGTGACGAGTTGAACACCGAAAAATCGTGGTTCAGCGCCAGGGGAAAACTCCCAGCGCTCCGCGGTTAATCACCCCGATCTAACTTTTAGAGCTTTAGGAATAACTGGCTCCCAGGATGAAAGTTTCGTTATTGTTCCGTTCGGTTTTGTGATCCACAGCGATGCGCCCCATAATATTTTCGTTGTTGTTATGGTCGATTTCCGTTGTGCCTTCATTGCAAGCTGCACCCGACCTTACTTATCTGAATATCGCCACCCAAGCCGCGAAATGGATTTTGTCTCGAGAAGAGCATGAAAGGCCGAACGCCGGCTACTGGCCAAGCCGAGCAGATCTACCTATCGAGGAAAATGCGATCTCTATTACGGAAACGCCGGAACGCTGGTGTTTCTGCACGAATTGAACCGTGCCACCGGGCAGGAAGAGTATGCGGAAGCGATACGGCGTGGCGTCTACTTTCTCGACGAGAATCTTCCAAACGTGAAACTTTATGGCTTATATGATGGCGTAGCCGGAATCGCCTTTTCGCTTTCCCAACTCTCGGATAATCCGGACGCTTCGGCGGTTTGTTCTAAGGCGATCGATGACTTAATCACGGGCTCTAAGAGACAAGCGAACGGGGGTATCCGTTGGAACGACGAGAACGACATCATCAGCGGTTCGGCGGGGATTGGTCTGACTCTGTTGTCGCTCGGTCAGGAACTGCGTCGGCCCGAACTAGTCAGCCTCGCTGTTCAAGCTGGAACCGATCTCCTGGCAAGGTCAATGCCCGCTGCTCACGGCCGCTACTGGTTGCACGAAATCGGGGCAGAAAAACAATATCCTAATTTCTCTCACGGCACCGCTGGAATTGCTTATTTTCTGTTGAAGCTCTACGAACAGACCGGTGAAAAGCGTTTTATGGACGCCGCTATCGACGGCGCTAACTATTTGCAGTCGATAGCATCTTTGCATCCTCCGACCCGTTGCCTCCTGCCTCACGAATTACCAGAACAAAACGATCTTTTTTACCTGGGCTGGTGTCATGGACCTGCCGGCACCGATCGATTTTTTTATGAGCTGTTAGCCGTTACCAACGATTCCCAATGGAAAACGTTTGCTAATGCTGCGGCCAACTCGGTCCTTCATTCGGGAATTCCGGAAAAGGAGACGCCTGGCTATTGGAACAATCTCAGCCGCTGCTGCGGAGCAGTGGCGGTCGGCGAATTCTTTTTGGCGCGTTACCGGTTAAACAAAGAATCAACAGACCGCGCCTTCGCCATTCGAATTGCAGACTATTTGAAGAACCGCGCTCAAGCGGATAGCGGCGGGTTGAAATGGATCCAAGCAGAGAACCGTATTGAACCGGACAACGTGCAGGCTCAAACCGGCCTGATGCAGGGGGCCGCCGGCATCGGTTTGTATTTCATCCATCTCGCCGAATTAGATGGAAACGCCGAAACGGCGAATCGGTTTCCCGATTCGCCGTGGTAACCATGAGACGTGAGAACTGATTAGTGAGAAGTGATTGGTGATTCCGGGTTGCGCGCCCTTCTCACCCCTCACGTCTCATCTCTCACTTCTCACTTCTCACATTTCCGACTAGCGGTGCACCATCGTCATCATCTCGGGCGTATACCGTTCCCCGGCGACCTTCAGCTCGCCGAAGGTCTCATCTGTCTCCTTCAGATCGGCCTCAGTCAGCTGTACGGCTAGCGCTCCCATGTTGTCTTCGAGATACTTCAGTCGCTTCGTACCGGGGATCGGAATCATATCGTTCCCTTGAGCTAGAACCCAAGCCAAAGCGTACTGGGCTGGTGTACAATTTTTCTTTGCGGCCAGCTGTTTCACGGCCTCTGCGAGCTTCAGGTTAGTCTCAAAAACTTCCTGAGCGAAACGAGGATTGGTTAAACGCCAATCGCTCGGATCGAGATCGGAAGGCTTTTGAATCGCGCCAGTCAAAAAGCCGCGTCCTAAAGGACTGTACGGCACAAACGCGACACCGAGTTCCCGGCAGGCGGCTAGCACTCCATTGGTTTCCACATCACGGGTCCAAAGCGAATACTCGCTCTGCAATGCCGCGACCGGATGCACTTTGGCAGCTCGGCGAATGGTTTCGGAATTCGCTTCCGAAAGGCCGATCGAACGTATTTTGCCGGCCGCCACCAGCTCCTTTAGCGCGCCGACGGTTTCTTCGATCGGCACGTTTGGGTCAACCCGGTGTTGATAGTAGAGATCGATGTGGTCAAGGCCTAACCGGCTAAGACTCCCATCGCAGGCACGACGGACGTTCTCGGGCGAACTATCAATGCCGCGCCGCTCGCCGTTTACGAGTTTGAAGCCGAACTTTGTTGCTACGACAACGCTTTCCCGGGGCACCTCTCGGAGAAAACGCCCCAGCAATTCTTCATTCGCGTAGGGACCGTAAACTTCGGCGGTGTCAAAAAAATTGCCACCCAACTCGATGAAACGGCGCAGAACTTGAAAGGATTCTGCTTCATCAGCGGGCCCATAGGCAAAAGACATTCCCATGCAGCCCAGCCCAAGCGGGAAGACATTAATACCGGAACTACCAAGCGTGCGAAAAGAAATCGAGGCCATATGTATGATTCGTTGGGTTATTGAGTCTATTTATTTTGAGCGTCGGGCTAGTGGGTAAGGAAGGAAACGTAAGCAGCATACAAGCTCGCTATTTCTTTCCGCTTGCGGCGCGCACCGGTCGTCGATGCGCCATCGAAGCCCCAAACCACGGAAAAGATTAAGGAGGCGGGACTACAACGAATAGGCGCCCTGCAGCCGTCGCTAAAGCTATGGCAGGCAAGCTTACTGTTCGCTCCTGAGTTTATTCTCACAAGCCCAACATACAGTCCACGGAGAACTCCTCTCTCGGGCTTTTGCTAACCCTGTCGGACTCTTGCGAAAAAAGCGCTGCCGGCATCAAACGATTATTAGCCGGAGATAAGTCCCATAGGTCGTATCGGTCGCATCCAAGTTAGCTGGGCGCAGCTCCTTAGCTACGCCCACAGGACCTTCTGCCGCCAAGCCTCCCTATTCCTTCAACGACGCGATATCGATCACGAACCGGTATTTGACCTGGCCTTTGATCGTTCGCTCCCAGGCTTCGTTGATCTGTTGGATCGGAATCACTTCCACGTCCGACGTGATGCCGTGTTCGGCGCAGTAATCCAGCATTTCCTGCGTTTCGGGAATGCCGCCAATCATGGATCCCACCAGGCTCCGGCGTTTTGGCACCAGGCTGAATCCCGAGACCGGTAGCGGATTCGGTGGCAGACCAACCAGAACGAGTACCCCGTCTGTTTTCAGCGTCGTGAAATAAGGTTCCAAGTCGTGCTGCGCAGAAACCGTGTCGATAATGACATCAAAGTTCTTCGCCAGCTTGTTGAAAGCTTCCGGCTCGGTCGTCAGCACAAATCTTTCAGCGCCCAGACGTTTCGCATCTGCTTCTTTCGAAGCCGAAGTGCTTAGCATGGTAACCTCGGCGCCAAACGATGACGCTAATTTGACCGCCATGTGCCCCAGTCCACCCAACCCAAGAACCCCCACCCTCTGTCCAGGACCAACCTTCCAATGCCGAAGAGGTGAGTAGGTCGTGATTCCCGCACACAATAACGGAGCCACCCCTTCCAACTTCAGCTTCGACGAAACCGACAAAACATAACTTTCATCCACCACGATCTGGGTGGAATAACCACCGTAGGTCGCCGTCTTCTTGTCCTGCTCGTACCCGTTGTAGGTAGGGCTCATCCCTTTGTCGCAGTACTGTTCCAAACCGGCTTTACATTCCGGACATTCGCGACAGGAATCGACGAAACACCCGACCCCGGCCAGATCGCCCGCTTTGAATTTCTTGACGTGATTGCCGGTCTTGATTACGCGCCCGACAATTTCGTGACCGGGCACCATCGGATAAATAGAACCACCCCATTCGTCGCGCGCTTGGTGAATATCGGAATGGCAGACGCCGCAATACAGAATGTCGATCTGGACGTCATGCGGACCAACTTCACGCCGTTGAAAACTGAACGGGCCCAATGGATCCGTTGGGCTATGAGTGGCGTAAGCCTGTGTATTATTCATTAGTGTAGTATTGCTCCCAATTTATCAGTTTTGCGAGCGGGGCCTTAGACGAATCACTCAAAAAAATTGGCCGGTCCTGACATTGCCGGCTTCACCCGGAACCCCCTCACGTTGCAAGACTACAGCAGATCGTATCTCTCTTGCTGTTGGGGTTTTGCTATTCCTGTCGGACTTTTGCTGAAAAAGATTGGGTTGGTCCTGGAGCGCACAACTGCGGTCCCCCAACACAAAACTGGGAAAAACGATTTGACGCTCGATTTATTGCGAATGATTCTCAGTAGCATCAATGAGAACCTCTTTTCTCTTTTCTGCTCGACCGTCCCGTCTTCTGCTCCTCTCTTCCTCCACGTTCCTCACTTTTTTTACCTCGCTTTTCCCCAGCACTGCCCTCGCTGACGAACATCTCTTCGGTTGGGTCCTCGGCTCCGAAACCCTCCCAGCCGGTCACGCTGAGGCTTACGAATTTCTCACGCTCCAGTCAGGCAAGGCTGAAGGCACTTATCGCGCCCTCGACACCGAGACAGAGCTCGAATACGGCTTCACCGACCAGTTCCAAGCCAGTGTGGCTTTGGAGAATAATTACTTCTACAACAAAGGAGTAAACGGCCCTCGGGACGCTCTCAATGATACCAACGTTTTCCGTTTCGGTGGTGTCGAGCTATCGGCCAAATACCGTCTGCTGAGTCCATTCAAGGATCCCGTCGGTTTCGCCCTCAGACTAGAAGGAGGGTATCTTCCGCACGACGAAGTCGACGGCCTCAAAGAAACTGAGGGGTACATCGCACCCCAGTTCATCCTCCAGAAGAACTACTTCGATGACACCTTGATCATCGACCTCAACGGCGGGACAGAGTTCGCTTGGGGGAAGCGACCGGCAGAGCAATATCCGCGTGAGCTGGCGTTTACCGGCGCCGCCGGTATTTCTTATCGATTCGCTCCAAACTGGTACATCGGCTTGGAGAATCACGTACGGGCGGAATACCCGCTCTTTCACATTGGCAACTTCGAACACGTGGTCGACTATGCCGGCCCTGCGATTCACTATGCCACCCAACGATGGTGGGTCACCCTCAGTTACAATTATCAAATCTTTGGCAACGGGATCGATGAACCCGCTTCCGGGCAGACCTTTGCCGAAGAGGTGAGACATCAGATTCGGCTCAAAATCGGATTCAACTTTTAGCCACGCTTTCCGCTGAATCGAAAACTGACTCTATGAAAGATTGGATCCCTTTCGTTGCCATCCCTCTCACCATTTCTGGCGCAACTGTACCCGGTTTCGCCAATACTTATCTGACGGTCGAACAAGCTCAGCAGACCATTTTCCCCGGCGCCGCATTCACCCGGGTCCCAAGGACGCTGACTCCGGACCAGCAGAAAACAATTGAGTCACGTGCCCGCGTGGGTGTGCGATCCCGGGACCTGAAAGCATGGAAAGTGAGCAACGGAGGCTGGTTCGTTGTCGATCAGGTCTTGGGAAAGCACGAATACATTACTTACGCGGTTGGTCTGACGGCGAGCGGCGCTGTGAAGCAAATAGAAATACTGGATTACCGTGAGACCTACGGTTACCAAGTTCGGGACCAATCCTGGCGCCAACAATTCGTCGGAAAAACGGCAGAGTCGCCTCTGAATCTCGATCAGGACATCCGCAATATCAGCGGGGCAACCTTATCCAGCCGCCATATCACCGATGGAGTACGTCGATTGCTCGTGACCTATGAAGTCGCGTTGCGCTGAATTTAAAAGAGCTCGCCCGCTTTTGGGAACTATCGTGGAGGTCACGCTTTTTGGAGCGGACACTGAGCGATGCGAAGAAGCTTTCGAGGACGCATTCGCAGCCATTTCACTCGTCCAACGCCAGATGAGTTTCCATGACTCGAGCAGCGTCTTGTCGCGCATCAATTCTGAAGCCGCTACGAGGCCGGTGCCCGCTGACGATGCGACGTTCCGAGTGCTTCGGATGGCGCAATTATTTAACCAGGCGTCGAACGGGCTTTTTGATCCAACGATCGCGGCGCATCTTGAACACGCAGGATTCTTGCCGAAGTCATCCGCAAATGATCAGCCTCCAAGCGCTTCTTTCGACGACGTCGAGTTACTTCCCGGCAAACGAGTGCGATTCCGAAAACCGGGAATCCGTCTCGATCTAGGGGGGATCGCGAAAGGCTTCGCAGTTGATAAAGCGGTTTCCGCTTTGCGGAGAAAAGGGATGATGTCTGGATTAGTGAACGCAGGGGGCGATCTTCGCGCGTTCGGCTCCCGTCCATTCGCAGTCGGAATTCGCGACCCGGTTCAGCCGGACAGAATTTCTGTGCGTTTGGTTATCAGGAACCGGGCTTTGGCCACTTCCGCTCACTATTTTGCTAGCCGGCTCAGACCGGGAGCCACTGCCGGACCGTTTGTTAATCCGCGCCTTGGCCGGTTCCGGTCCACCTTGGCCTCTGTCAGCGTGGCGGCGAAGAACACACTGGTAGCCGATGCATTGACAAAGGTCGTCATGCTCGATCCTGAAAGCTCGCTGGCGCTTTTACAACAATTTGCCGCTGAATCTCTGGTTCACACGCTCGAGGGAGCAATGTTTTCCACCCCGAATTGGCATGAAAAGCTTCAAACCGCGGCTTAGCCGGCCGGCCGAATTTCTCGTTTATTTGGTATTCGGGACGTTACTGCTAACAGCCGGCGTTTGGCTGTGGGCTCAATCCAACCTCAGCCCGGATAATCCCGTACCGAGCCTGATGATGAAGATTCACGGAGCAGCGGCCATGGCTGCGTTGGTTCTTCTCGGGGCGCTATTTAATCACATCCGTCGAGGCTGGACCGCCAAGAAAAATCGAGTTTCCGGGATGATCTTGTTAGCAGTCGTTCTCTTCCTGGCCGTAACAGGATACGGCCTTTACTATTCGGGCGACGAGCAGCTTCGGAGTTTGATCAGCAAATCGCACACGTGGATCGGACTCGGTCTGGTTTTCTTGATACCGGCGCACGTGTTACTCGGACGTGCCTTTCGACGGAAAAGACGAATCCGAGCGGACCGCGAAACAGAGAAACTCGCAGGCGTCCTAAAATAGAATTAGTGAGCCCACAGAATAGCACAGCAGCCAACTTATGTGAGGTCGCACAGACCTCTCTCCCCTGGCCCTAACATTGTTCTCGCGCCGACCGGTCTAACCGACGCCTGTCGAAGGAAATTCAAATGACCACACAGACAAATCGATCCGCAAATCAAACGTTTGGAGTCGGCCGCAAAGCCCTGCTCCAAGGATACAAGAAACGACGTTCGATATTTCATCAGCCATTGGCCGCGCCCTCAACGATCTGGCGGCTCTTTCCAGCTCTAGCGCTTTACTTCTTATTCCAGCAACCGAAGCCGGCCTTCGCCGGGCCGGCCACTGACGATTCTAGCCAACAGATCCCCAGTACTCGTTATGGACTTTTCGATCTGCTCGATAGCCGCAGCCAATATGGGCAAGGCGTCTTTCCAGAACCATTCCTCGTCGACGACTCAGATCTCGAGGTTAATGAAGCTCGCCTCGATATGCTGCACACCAAGATCGGCAGCCAGCACTCTGATCTAATGACTGCGGAGATCGAGAAGGGTTTTGGCGTACTGACCTTAGAAGTCGAGGTCCCTTATGAATGGGATCACTTGGGCGGACAACGACAACAAGGTTTCAATAACATTGATTTGGGCGCCCGCACTCCCGTCTACCAATATGTGTCCTCCAGCGGCTTTATCGATTCCACATTCGGAGTGGCTTTTGAGGCGGGAGTTCCGACTAATTCCACACTTAGTAAAAACGCAGAATTCGTTCCCAAAGTTTTCAATGACTTGCGCCTGGGTGAGCATTTCACACTGCAATCGATTGTGGGCTACTCTACTTTAGTGGGACCGGGCGACGACGGCGGACTGGCCACGTTCGAATACGGCTTCGTGTTTGGATACACGATCCCGCATGAACAGCTCCCGATTCCCGGCGTCTTACAGGTCATACCGGTCTTTGAGTTAATAGGAGAAACCGCACTCAACCATGACGAGGGCGGCCGGACATCACTTGAAGGGAACGCGGCCGTACGCGTCAACCTCAAGCCTATCGGTAGAATTCAACCACGCTTGGGTGTCGGATACGTGTTCCCGATAACGAATGCTACTCACCAAGATCTGCATTGGGGAATTGTCACGAGCTTGGTCTTCGAATATTGAGGGACGATGAACGAAGAGCGAGGTCATCATGAACCCGAAATCGACAGAAGGCGCTTCTTAGCCCTAGTGACCGCCGGACTGGCGATGGTTCAAGAATCGCCTGCAGCCTCACCCAAAGGTCACTTGGTCGATGCCGGGCCGGCCAACCTTTACGCAGGCGACGGGATATACGACAAGTTCCGCGATCTCGGATTTTTCTTAGTCCGCGCGAATGGCAAGCTGACAGCGCTTTCCTCTTATTGCACTCACCGTATCTGCAAGGTGAACCCGCAAAAAGACCACACCTTCTTGTGTAAGTGCCATGGCTCAACCTTTACCGAGGAAGGCAAAGTGACAGAGGGACCGGCCAAGCGCGATCTTCCCATTCTTCCATTGAGCACCAGTAGCAACGGACATCTACTCGTCGATATCTCAGCCAAGTGATCGTCCTAAGGCAAATTTCACCACAGAGACAGGCGAAAATCTGCCCAATCCGTGTGTGAGCTTCACTGATTTAACGGAATAACCTCAATAGATTTTACCTGCCGTATCCAACGCGCGGGATGGCTATCTCCGGGAACTACCACTCTGAACGGTGCCGCGTTGTCGGGCAATGGTTGTCCGTCCTGGTGATCGGCAAGAATAATGGAGCGATTGCTAAACCCGGAATCGAATTCAGCCAAAGCGAAAACCACAGTATAATTGTCGTTCGCGGTTATTCGCACAACCAGGCTGAGTGCCTTGCCGCGTAACCCGTCCCCTAAGGGAGCGCCTACCAATCCCAGGATATCCCGAACCAGCACACCGGAGTACCGATGTTTGGTCTGGTGATCCGAAGCGTCAACTTCCGTTACCGGCAGTTTCCCCAGTTCGCTGGCATCGAGAGACACCTTTTTATCTTGATAGGAAACTTGCAGCGTGGCCGCCGCCAGAGCCGAGTGAACCCAAACCAGAGCTAGAAAAGTCAGCATCCATGTCCTCATATGCAAAGCGAGCTCGCCTTAGGCTCGTCGCTTTATGACAAATGACAAATAACAGATGACAGATTCGCCCTCCCTAGGCGGTCGGAAGCTTCCACCGACACCAATCTGTCATTTGTAATTTGTCATCTGTCCTCGCGACGAGCCTAAGGCGAGTTGCTGCACTAATCACTTGCCTCTCCCCCTAACCCGGTTCTGCTTAAGCGGCCATGACAACGGATGGGACCAAGATCATCGAGGCGCGCGGAGTCGCGAAGCGTTTTGACGACGTTGTGGCGCTGCACGGCTGCGATCTGGAGGTCCAGGAGGGTGAGTGCCTCGGCTTACTCGGGCCGAACGGGGCGGGTAAGTCGACGTTTATCGGTTGTCTCTATGGGGTAGTTGAAAGAACCGGCGGCGAACTGTCGGTATTCGGCTTTGATCCGGCCAAGAATGCGCGCGCAATCAAGGCGCGAATCGGGATTGTACCACAGGAGAATGCGTTGGACGAGGCGTTAACCGTTTTTGAAAATATGCAACTCTACGCCCGGTTCGTCGGGGTCGCCCGAAAGACAGCGGCGCAGCGGATCGATGAACTGCTCACGCATATGGCGCTTGAGCATAAACGCGATGCGACTATCAAATCACTCTCCGGTGGAATGAAACGACGCTTAGCGTTCGTACGTGCGCTTTTGGTGGACCCAGAGCTGCTAATTCTCGACGAACCGACCACCGGCTTGGACCCCACGGTCAGACACCTGATCTGGGAACGGGTAATCGGGTACCGCGACGAGGGTAAAACCGTTTTGGTAACTACCCACTACATGCATGAGGCCGAGGTGCTGTGTAATCGCATCGTCATCCTCGATAACGGCCGAGTTATCTCGATGGGATCTCCTCGAGAATTGATCGATGAATATGCCCCTGGTTTCGTCGGCTATTTCCCGCTAGAAACAGAGCGACGGCTCCGCGCCCATCTCGCTTCGGATTGGACAACATTCGAACAAGGTCGCCAGTTCTGCATTCGGACACCGAACTTCGAAGATTTGACTGAACTACAACTGGTAACCGGTATTAGCGCGGTCCAACTGCGTCCTGCTAGCCTCGAAGATGTTTATTTGAAATTGACCGGTCACGGCCTGGACGAAAACGAATGAAGCAAGTAGTTCAGGAGTTCAAGGAGTTGCAGGAGTTCAGGAGCCTGCGACATACAGCGCTAGATCCATTCATATTTGGATCAGAAAAGCCGCTTCCTCTTGCAATTTTGCGGCGTGTCCCAAGCTGAACTCCTGAACTCCTGAACTCCTGAACTCCTGAACTCCTGAATAATGCCCCTCTCCACCACTCTTCGACTTGCCTGGCATGTGTCGGTTCGTAATTGGGTTGTTTACCGAAAAGACTTCATTGCGAATATCTCTCCAACTTTAGCGGATCCAGCCTTGGTCTTAGCCACACTTGGTATGGGGCTCTCGCCATTCATTGGACAAATTGCTGGACACAATTACGCAACGTTTCTTGCTCCGGGGATGGTGGCAACCACGGCTCTTTTCACCGCATTCTTTGAATGCAGCTACGGATTTTATATTCGGATGACGTTCGAGTCGGTCTTCAAAGCGATGCTGACTACCTCCATCGGTGTGCTGGACATCGTAGTCGGAGAGTTCATCTGGCTGGCGATTCGGGCCGGCCTCATGGCTACCGGAGTCGCGGTGGTTCTACTCGTGATTGGACTGGTACCTAACCCACTCGGCGCTTTTTTCTTTCCCGTCATCGGCGCACTCATGGCCCTGCCTTGCGGCGCGATCGGACTGCTATCCTGTGCTTGGGTTAGAAATATTAACCAATTCCAAAGCGTCTACTCTTTTCTCATCGCTCCGATCTATTATCTATCCGGAGTTTTCTTCCCTCTTAGCAATAGTTCCTGGTTGGGTGTGGCTGTCCAATTCTCGCCGTTCTATCACGGAGTCCGCTTGTTACAGATGAGCAGCTGGGGTGAATGGAATGCAGCCGAAGTGGTCTTCCATATTGTAGCCCTGATCGCGTTTACTTTTGGCCTTGGTTGGCTGGCGCTTACTCAGGTCAGGAAGAAGCTGATTCTGTAGCCGCGAAGCGGTTAAAGACTATAGCCCAGGTCTTTAGGCCTGGGTTGCTTGCCGAATACATCCGCCCTGAAAGGACGGCCGAATCTTGTTTTGTTGTCGAGCCGACTGCCTGGAGGGGAGCCGCTCTTACCCGAGCCCCGTTTGCACACAATTTCCTGAGACCCAGCGTTCGCCGCGTTGGCATGTGCCTTGCAGGCGGCTCCCGCGAACGGCTCCTGGCGCCTTTACAACTCACCGCCATCCAATGTTTCCTATCGGTTTCCAAGCGATCAGGTGAAAACAACGCCGTGAGACGTTCCCGGGAGCCGCCCGCTAAATAAACGCCTCGGCTCTACACCATCTACTTGCGTGATCTCCTCAGGTTCCGGGCAACGGTCATAAGCGGCTCCCCTCCAGACGGTTCGGCCGAATGGAACGCTATTCCGCCTTCCCGCGCCTGCCCGGCAGGCGCCTCGCAGCCGCCCGGCGTCTGCCGCGCCCAATCTCCCTCACCATCGGTCCTACGCTCTGACGAATTATCAGATCGGGAACGATTTTGTGATGTAACCTCGGCGCTTGCGGATCGCTGATCGCTTGGGTAACCAAGTGCAAGCTGGTTGTGCTGAGCAGATCGAAATCGTGATTCACTGTAGTCAGAGGCGGCCGGAAAAACTTCGATTCCGGCATATTATCGAAACCGATCACCGAGACTTGGCTGGGAATCTCTATCCCGTTCTCCCACAGAGCCTCCATAGCACCGAGAGCGATCTGATCATTACCTGCTACCAACGCGGTAAAGGGCGCTCTGGAATCTAATAACTGTTGCGTCGCCGCGTAGCCTGCTTCCGCACTCCACTCACTCTCGACCGCCGGGCCCAGTGGTAGCTTTCGGGCTTCTAATGCCCGGCGCCACCCCAAACGCCTCAAGCTAGAACAATCCCAATCTAGCGGCCCGCTAATGCAAGCAATCTCCCGATGGCCTTGCGTGACAAGGTACTCGGTGGCTTGCCGCGAACCGAGCTCATGATCGATCTCGATGGCGGTATAACGATGTTGCCGCCGAGCACCCAAAACGACCACCGGTGCATCACCGAATACTTCTTCCAGCGCTCTCAGCCGTAAGCTGGTGGGAAGGATCACAATCACGCCATCAACTCCGTGCCCGCGCAGTTCGGTGCCGCAACGGCGAATCTCGTCCAGCACGGGATATTCGGCGCTGGCCACGACAATGTGGTAACTCAATTTCCGGGCTGCCTCGCTGAGGCTCGTGATCAGATGTGACGGTCCGTAGGATTCGACAGCGAAGGTAATGACGCCGATTAGAGCCGAACGGCGGGCAGCCAGGTTCCGCGCTACGCTGTTTGGGCGATAGTTCATCCTGGCGATCGCTTTTAGGACGCGGGCCCGGGTGCGTTCAGCCACCAACGGGCTAGCATTTACTACCCGGGATACCGTTTGATGCGAAACACCAGCCGCTTCAGCAACCTCATAAAGGGTCACTCGGTCGAAAGAGCTTTTTTTCTGCTGGGGAGATTGGTGCATCAGCTGGCGAATGAATGCCTGGAGGGAGCGTTAAAGCATCGGAAAGGGATTGGATTTATTATGTGAAACCGGATTGACAAGCAAGCGAAGCCGACTCTGTTACCGCTAACAATTGTTAGCGGTAACAGTATCCCCCCTTTCTATCATGAACACAAGTGCTGACCGTTTTGCCCACCGCCTGGCCTACTGGCGATGTTTTTGCCTGATCGCTACCCTCTCCGGTTGTGTCTTGGGCTCCGCTTATGCCGCCACCGTTCTCCATTGGATGACCCTCTCCGACAACACCTGGCCGGCTAACGTCAAAAAAGTAATCGCTGCCTTCGAAGCCCAAAACCCGGATATAAAGATCCAACTTGATACTTACCCGTTCCGCGACCTATTCGAAACGATCGAGGTGCGGATGAAAGCGCAGGACAAAGACGTGGATCTAATCAGCGTCGATGTGCCTCTGGTTGCGTCCTATAGTGTGCGCGGATATCTGGCGCCACTTGACGCTTATTTCTCCAAAGACCAAATCGAAAAGACCTGGATCAAGGCTTCCTGGCACGCCGGCATGTACAACGGCCATTTCATGGCCGCGCCGCAGAACACTTCGACCCAGTTCATGTTCATCAATCGGAAACTCTTCCGAGATGCGGGCATCGAACCACCGAAAGGATTGACGGCCGATCAGACCGTGACTTACGACCAGGTGGCTCAAATTGCGACCAACGATCGCTGGACGTGGGAACAGGTTGTCGACGCGGCCAAGAAACTGACCAAAACCGAGAGCGGTAGAACCGAGGTTTGGGGATTCGAATTTGACCAGGTAAGCCGCCTCTACCAACTCCAATGTCTGGGCGATTCTTTAGGCGCGACGTTAGTTGGTCCAGATGGATTGACGGCTCAGGGCTACTTCAATTCCGCTGGCTGGTTGAAAGCCGCACAATGGTACGGCGACCTGTTCAACAAGTGGAAGATCAGTCCCAAGAATGTGACACCCGACGAATCGCCGAGTTTATTCTCCGGAGGCAAAGTCGCGATCTTTGTAGGTGGTGAATGGAATGTCGGACGGTTCAAGGAAGCTGGAGTCGACTTTGAGGTCGCACCGATTCCCTATTTCAAGGAAGGAAAGCCGGCCAGCGGCACAGGCAGTTGGCACGTAGGAATTTCCAAGAACTCTCAACATCAGGCCGAAGCCGCGAAATTTATTCAATTCCTCTGTGCCAGCGACGCCGGAGCAACAGTTTGGTTCGAAGGTCAAGGGCAATCCCCGGCCATGATCGCGCTGTGGAGCAAGATTTCCGCTGACCAAAAGTTCCATACCTTCCCGGATGACGCTTATTTGCTGGGAGATTACGAAGCCCAGCACACGGCGGTACCACGTCCCTTAACCCCTGCCTATCTTCAGCTAGAAGACATCTTTGCTTCGACTTACGAAGACATTCGCAATGGCGTCGATCCGAAAGACGCTCTCGACGGAGCAGCCCAACGGCTTGATGTGTTCTTCGCCCAATTTAAGCGATGACCTATCGCCGTTCCGCCTGGATCGCCTATCTGCTTCTTTCGCCGGCACTCCTTTGTCTGGCTGTCTTCCGTTTATGGCCGATCGCCACAACGCTGCTAGGTAGTCTCTACAGCCAGTCGATTATGCAAGCCGGCAAGGACGTCTTTGTCGGCTTGAATAACTACGCCCAATTGTTCCGCGACCCGATCTTTTGGGAATCGCTCTGGGTCACGATCAAGTTGAACCTGGTAATCAATCCGCTGCAAGTCTTCATCGCCTTGCTCTTGGCCATCATGGCAAATCAAAGGTTTCGCGGGATCGGTTTCTATCGGTTGCTCTTTTTTATTCCCCTTGGTGTCTCGGTACCGATCGCTTCGATCCTGTGGCGGATCATGCTCGACCCGAACTCCGGCTTAGCCAACTCCCTGATCAACCTGATCGGCATTCCTTCGCAACCTTTTCTGATTAGTAAAGACCAAGCGCTCTGGTGCATTGTGGCCATCGCCACCTGGAAAGGGGCAAGTTTTTGGATGATCTTTCTCTGGGCTGGTCTGCAAGATATTCCCAGACAGTTGTACGAAGCTGCCCGGATTGATGGCGCCGGCGGGATAAGCCGTTTCTTTCGAATCACGTTTCCCTTGCTGCGCCGGCCGCTACTGTTCGTGCTGATCACCGATACCGCAGTCAATTTTCTTTTGTTCGTCCCGATGTTTTTGCTGACTCGCGGCGGCCCTTCTTATTCGACGAACGTCTTGATGTATGAGGCCTATAAATCTGGGTTTGTGTACGGAGATATGGGGCGAGCCCTGGCTCTGGTCATGGTTTTGCTCGTGTTAGTGATCGCTACAGTCGCTATGCAGTTCCGGCTTTTTAGTCAGGAGGAAGCAAATTGAAATGAAGAACACGATCTTTGGAGCTCGGTTACCTCTCCATCTTGTCTATATCTTCGTTGGCTTGCTCTTTGTCTTACCGCTCTGGTGGTCACTCACCTCTTCTTTACGGCCGCTGGAGGAGATTTTTAAATATACCTCCCCTTTCAGCCTCAAAGCTCTCTTTCTCGATCATCTCGATTTCGGCGCTTACTTCACCATCTTTACTGAGCGAGGGTTTGGCGTTGCTGTGCTCAACAGCGCCTTCGTTGCCGCTATGACCGTTCTCGGAGGCCTGATTATTAACGGCTTGGCTGGATTTGTGTTCGCCGTGTTTCAGTTTCCGGGCCGTCAGTTTCTCT
>DASUWQ010000169.1:0-7207 GCA_036378375.1 Chthoniobacterales bacterium | reverse complement strand
GCGGAAAGTTGCTAGCTGCAAACACACCAACCGGCCCAAGCGGTTCTAAGATCCGGCGCACATCCGGCCTAGGAAGCGGTTTACGATCTGGCTGAGCCGTATCGATGCGGGCATCAACCCAGGAACCTTCTTCGATCAGATTTGCGAACATGCGCAACTGATTGACGGTACGAGCGCGTTCACCGGCCCAGCGATCCCGGCCCAGCCCAGTCTCCTCCGCACACACCGTCAACAGTTCCTCGCCCAGCGCGTCAATCTCCTCGCCAATCTTTCTCAAAAACGCCGCGCGTTCCGTCGCCGCAGGCGCTTGATACCCCCTTGCCGCCGCTAATAGCGTCTCCAATTCGGCCCTCATCGCTTTCTGGTCCATAGAACGTTAACGTACTCCAGAAGATGACACCCGCAAAAACGCAGAGAACAGAGGAATAGCCGCAAAAAAGCACAAAAGGCGCAAAAAAATTACTGCTCGATTTGCTCCCGAATACACACGGTCGTGTCCTCTAGATCGTGAGCAAAGCTGCACAGAAATGCGTAACTATCATTATTTTGTGTTGTTTTATTATTGTAAGTAACACACTATTATTATGTGTTGATAAAAGAGCCGAATATGATCAGCATCAATGAACTGTGTGATTTTTTACGAGAGACCGCATTCGCGATTCATCGTTACCACAAACATGGTCACCTGGAGAAGGTCTATGAAAACGCTTTGGCGCATCGCCTGCGGAAGGCGGGGATCAACGTCCAACAGCAATTCCCGATAAATGTTTTCGATGAAGATGGAACACCCATCGGCGAGTACTTCGCAGATCTAATTGTGGAAGACACTCTAATAGTCGAACTGAAGGCCTTCCGGACGCTTGCTAGCGAACACGTAGCGCAAATGTTGGGTTACCTCCGGTCCGCCAGAAGAGAACACGGTCTGTTAATGAACTTCGGCTCGAACAGATTTCAGATTCGGAAGTACACCATCAGCCAGGAATCTCTCGATTTCTAAGCAGATTCTTCCTTCTCCCTTTTTTTTGCGCCTTTTGTGGCTATTCAAAGTCTTCTTACGGTAATCAGCCCTTCTTCTTTTGCCCAAGTAAGTGCATTACGCAGAGGACGACCGAAGGGTTTGCTCTCGATTTCCACCACATCGTCCGGCTCAGGTTTGAAGCCATCCTGACAGCTGAGCAAGCTTGCTCCAAAGAAGTGGACATGAACGTCTCCCGGCCTTCGGAACATTCTATACTTGAAGTGATGATGCTCGAGATTCCCAATGGTGTGACACATATTTGCTTCACCACTCAGGATATTGCCGCTCCAGACCTGCTTACCATTGCGTAAAATTTGTACGGTTCCTGACAACTCGTCCGGCAGATCCCCCAAGTGAAGTTCTGGGCCCACGGAACATTCCCTCAACTTCGAATGCGCCAGATAAAGATAGTTCTGACGCTCGGTAACGTGATCGGAAAGTTCGTTTCCTAACGCGAACCCGACGCGCACCGGCGCGCCTTGCGGATCGATCACGTAGAGACCCGCTATTTCGGCTTCTTCTCCACCATCGCCGGCGAAAGCGGGTGAAGAGATAGGTTGTTCCGGAGCGACCAAACACTGGCCGTCCCCTTTGAACGCCCATTCGGGTGCAACACCAACCTGTCCTGGAGCCGGCTTGCCGCCTTCATAGCCGAGGCGAAACATCTTCATCGAATCCGTCAACTGATCCGGGTCAGAAGCCAACTTGGCGTGCATCGAGTCCCGAGATTTGGCGCTGCCGAGATGAGTTAAACCGGTCAACGAAACCCAGCATCGACTAGGATCGGGATGATCCAACGGAACCAGCAACCGGCGCTCGCCGATAACCTGGTCATACGATTCAGTCTTTTCGGAGAGCTGAGCCTCAGCGAACTCCGCCAAGGGGCGGTCAGCCTTCAACGCTGCGAACACCAAATCGTAAATCGAGCTGAATCCATTCAGTATTCGGAGCTCGCTTCCATCCTTATTGGGAATACCGACGCTGCGATCGCCGCGCGTATCTTTGAATTGAACCAAATTCATAAAATAGAATTCAGGAGCCAGGAGATAGAATCCAGGAGGAAATCACTTCGACGCGCTCATTCCGTAGCGATGGCACGGTTCGTCCCAAGAGCCTCCTGGATTCTGGCTCTTGGCTCCTGAATTCTTCTTACATCACCGCCCCGAGCATCCAGGGCGCAAACTCTTCATCGCCAAATCCATGCTCCTCTGAGTGCGATTTCTCACCGGAGGCGATCTCCAGCATACGTCGGAAAATGCGGTCGCCCATGTCTTGGAGTGACGCCGTTCCGTCGAGAATCTCGCCACAGTTGATATCCATGTCGTCTGACATCCGGTAGTAAAGGGAAGTATTGGTTGCCAATTTCAATGACGGCGTCGGTTTACATCCGTAAACGGAGCCGCGTCCGGTCGTGAAACAGATGAGATTTGCTCCGCCAGCAACCTGTCCCGTTGCAGCCACTGGATCATGTCCGGGGGTATCCATAAACACCAAACCATGAGCAGTCACTGGCTCGGCGTACTCATAAACGTCGACAAGATTGGTGGTGCCACCCTTCGCGACCGCCCCAAGTGATTTCTCCAAGATCGTGGAAAGTCCGCCCAGCTTGTTGCCAGGAGAAGGATTGTTATTCATTTCCCCATGGTTCCGAGCGGTATAGTCCTCCCACCACTTAATCCTGGCCACAAGCTTTTCTCCGACCTTTTGGGAAATCGCACGTCGGGTCAGGAGATGTTCCGCTCCATAAATCTCCGGTGTCTCCGAAAGAATCGCCGTTCCTCCTGCCCCTACTAAAAGATCAACAGCAGCTCCAAGCGCGGGATTGGCGCTGATACCTGAATACCCGTCTGAACCTCCGCATTGCAAAGCAACCATCAGATGACGCGCTGAAACTGGTTCCCGCACCACCTGATTTATATCCGGCAACATCGCTTTGATCAGCTCGACTCCCCGTTGAACCGCTTTCACGGTTCCCCCACTATCCTGAATCGTCATCGTGGCCAGCAGCGGTCCGCGTGCGAGTCCTTGGTCATGCAACAACGCGCCCACTTGGTTTACTTCGCAACCGAGACCGATAATCAGTACCCCGCCAAAGTTAACGTGGCGTGCGTAACCAGCGAGTGTGCGCTGTAGAAATGTGATCCCTTCCCCTTCATCAGCCATTCCACAGCCGGTAGTGTGCGTTATCGCAACTGCGCCATCGACATTTGGGTAAGCCGACAGAAACTGATGGTTCACGATCTCTGCGATCTTTTTGGATACAGTAGCAGAACAATTGACTGTAGAAATAATCCCAACGTAATTTCGTGTGGCGACTCGGCCGGACGCCCGGATGATCCCCTTAAAAGAAGCTTCTTTTTCAGTCGCTACTGAAGCCTTGCGATCGGCACAAAACGCGTAATCCCTGGCAAAATCGTGGAGAGCCAAATTGTGGACATGGACATGCTCGCCGATTCCAATCGGTTTAGCTGCAAAACCAATCACTTGATCGTACCTTTTGACAGGTTCTCCTGGCGCGATGGCTCGCACCGCCACCTTATGTCCAGCGGGGATCGGATTGGTCGTTCTAATCCCAACTCCTTCTAACCAGGTTCCGGACTCGATTGGGTTAATTGCGATGACCACGTCATCGGCCGCGTGTAAGCGAATAACCCGAGGTTCTTCATTCATAAGCTTTAAGACTCTAACACGGATCGATTAGGGAGCGAATCGGCGTGTCGGCGAATGGGCGAATGGGCGCAGCGCTTATCGCGCTTTTACAAAGGCAGACCTGGGGTCTTCAGCTCAGGCTCAAATCTATAGGCGCTTGGATCCGCCGGATTTGTTTGCTCGCGTATGCGACGTGTCGCCCTTTCGCCCATTCGCCATTTCGCCCGCTCGTTTCCTCGTCAGGGCCTTTGCACACCGACAGCTCCTACATACACCGCGTACAACGATGTCGTCCCGGTTATAAACAATCGATTCCGTTTCGGCCCTCCAAAGGCCACATTTGACACCGTCTCCGGCACCTTGATTTTGCCTAGCAACACGCCGTTGGGATCGAAACAATGCACGCCATCACCAGCGCTGGTCCACACGTTCCCTTTGGTGTCGATTCGTAGTCCATCAGCGCAGCCCGGTGAAACTTCTGCGAAAACCTTTCCTGCCCCCAATCCTTTGCCATCGGGCGTTATCGGGAAGACGCGGATGTGCCGTTCTCCGCCAATCTTGTGCGAAATGCCGGTGTCCGCGATATACACCAGCGACTCATCCGGGGAAAATGCGATGCCGTTCGGTTTATTAAAATCGTTTGATAAAACCGTGAGCTCTCCGGTCTTTGGATCGAGCCGAAACACATGGGCAGCGCCGTACTCGCTTTCTTCGGCATGCCCCTCGTAATCGCTCAAAATGCCGTATGGCGGATCGGTAAACCAGATCGAATCGTCGGATTTGACCACCGCATCGTTCGGCGAATTCAGGCGGTGCTGGCCGAATCGGTCCACCAAAATCGTGACAGTGCCGTCCAGCTCAGTCCGCGTCACCCGCCGGGCGCCATGTTCACACGTGATCAGGCGACCTTGCCGATCGCGGGTGTTACCGTTGCTATTATGGGAAGGCGCCCTAAAAACGCTGACCTGCTCCCCGGCAAATCGGAGCATCCGGTTGTTTGGGATATCACTCCACAAAAGATAATCTCCGTCAGCGAAATAAACCGGTCCCTCGGCCCAAAGGCACCCGTTGTAAAGCCGCTCCACCCAGCAATTCGGCAGGGTCAGATACAAAAAACGTTCGTCGTAGACTTCAAATTCATTACGCAGCCCGGTACTGAGAAGCATAGGGGGAGGAGTTCAGGAGTTGCAGAAGTTCAAGGATTGGGGGAGTGCCAATTCGTGTAACCCGCCAAGAGCCTAAATTCAACGGGATCTTGTTCGATGACGACCAGACATTCACGGCGTGGTCGATAGAACATCCAACGGCTCAAAACCGGCGCGGGAGCATCTGCATTGCAGCCAAAACCTGGGCGCGCCGAGTTTTTCGCCCTACCGATCATCGAATCGGCATTGACGTCTCACCTCTCACTTCTCACGTCTCACCTCTCACGATTCATTCCACTCCCCACGCCTTCAACTTCTGACTAACCCGCTCGCGAGTCGCTTCGTCCATGCGCACCAAAGTCGGCCAACCGCGGTGATAGCCTTCGCCCGGAAGTTTACGCGTGGCGTCAAACCCCATGTGCGAACCGATATTCGGAACAGTCGGCGCATGATCGAGACTATCGGACGGATTCTTGATAAAGGTAGTGTCGCGTTGCGGATCAGTGTTAGCGCACAGGTGGAAGAGGACCTCGCTCGTGTTATGCACATCGCAGTCCTCGTCTACCACCACGATATACTTGGAAAACATCATCTGGCCCATACCCCAGAGCCCATGCATTACCTTGTACGCCTGGTAAGGATACTGTTTCCGGATGCTGACAAAGACCAGGTTATGAAAGACCCCTTCCGCCGGCAACGCCATGTCGACGATCTCGGGGAAATTCAATTTAAACACCGGAAGAAAAATTCGGACACTGGCATCCCCTAGATAGAAATCCTCCATGGGAGGGATCCCGACGATCGTGGCCGGATAAACAGCGCCCTTCCGATGCGTAATCGCGGTCACATGAAAGACCGGATAAGGATCAATTGACGTATAAAAACCGGTATGATCTCCAAAAGGACCTTCTTCCCGAAGTTCACCGGGCTGCACATAGCCCTCGATCACAAAATCGACATCGGCAGGAACACGAAGGTCATTGGTCTCGCACTTGACCAGGTCGACCGATTTTTTCCGAGCGAAACCGGCAAAGAGGATTTCATCTAGACCATCAGGAAGCGGAGCGGTGGCCGCAAATGTGTAGGCGGGATCGCCTCCTAAACAAACCGCGACCGGCATCGGTTCGTTGCGTTCGTAATAACGTTTTCCGTGCCTGGCGCCGACCTTATGAACCTGCCAATGCATCCCGGTCGTCGTCTTGTCGAAGATCTGCATCCGATACATGCCCACATTGCGCTGCCCATTATCCGGGTCCTCAGTGTAGACATTCGGTAAAGTAATAAAGCGGCCTCCGTCATTCGGCCAACAACGCAACACCGGCAGATCGTCCAAAGAAAATTCCGAGTCGGCTAAACGATGAATCACTTCTTTGCACGGACCGGAAGAAACCTTGCGCGGCCGAGCATGTAACAGATCAATCCCTTGGCGGAGCAGGCCCAATCCCTCCTGCAAAGAGTTGGGCGGCTTAGCCTTGAGAATCGCCTGCATCTGATGCGCAAGCTCATCGACAGAGGCTATCCCTAACGCCAGGGAGATCCGCTTATCCGATCCCATCGTATTGATCGCGACAGGAAACTGAGAGGGCCGGCCATCGATTGTGGGCTGTTCGAAAAGCAGCGCCTTGCCACCGCCTTTCGTTTTCATTTGGCGATCTGCTATTTCGGTGATCTCGAGCTCTGTCGCGACAGGCTGAGCGATTCGGAGTAATTCTCCGGCTTGATCGAGCTTTTTGATAAATGCTGCAAAGGAATCGTAGGACATGAGGCGGAGGAATGACCAATGACAGATTACAAATGACAAATCGCCGAGTCATCCTCAGCATTTCTCTTTTCCCGATTTGTCATCTGTCATTTATCATCTGTCATCTGCTATTGGCTATCGGTTATCCCGAATGTACTCCCAGCCGGTACAACGGTTCCCTTCGAAAAAGGCAGTCTTATAGGGAACCTCGATTGAGATAAAATCATTCGGGTACCCATACGGATACGGTCCCAAGAATGGATAACGCCAATAATCCGAGTAACGATAGAGTCCGAAACGGTAGAACTCGGGATAGAAATAGTCGTTGGTAACAATCGTTTTAAGCGTTGTGTAGACCCAAGCTTCATAGGCATGACCGTTTCGGGAACCTGAACGGATTTGGGCGGGCGCACCCCAGGCGATGTAGACTGCTCCCTCCGGTAATCCTTCGCGAATCATTCCCGATTTAACCAACGCCTGGTCGCGAGGCGACAAGGAGGAATAAACCGCAGGCTTTTCCTTGATCCGAGAATCGACCGTGGAACAGGCTGCGAGGACCAAACAGCCGATACATCCCAGGGCGAAACCGATTTTGCCGGCCATATCCGGCTACAGTGCACGTTGAGCCAAATCGCTGCAACTGAGGCTTCGGCG
>DASUWQ010000168.1:0-20233 GCA_036378375.1 Chthoniobacterales bacterium | reverse complement strand
AGATCCTGGGTGGAAAATGCGCCGATTCAGGAGCCGCTAACAGTATAATTAGGAACTGCCCGGGAGAGTCAGTCAAGACTTCGAGGACGTGGGACCTTTGTGCTATAGGATTAGGATGACATGCAATTCGCAACAAGCTCTCGGCGGATAGAAAAAAACTGTGTAAAATAAAGAAAGAAAAAAATGATTGTCTTGCCGGCTATTCGCGGCGAGAATAGCGGCCAAGCGAGTGTCGTGTTCTGTCTAAATCAATTCTGTATGCTCGCAAGATAAGGATTATCATACAAGGCGCGGTTTGTTAGCCGCTGACGGCGAATGCGAGAGTAAGCGGATGGGGCACAACCTTTGTTAAAGAAGTTTGATCCCGATCTGGGATACCCAGGTTGGGAGGATAGATACGAGGAAATGGACGAAGTGTATCAAAGCTCAGGCAAACCGGTAGAGTGCGAGACGTCCGCCACAACACAGGCTAGCTCTTCGCAGGGAGGTGGAGACATGCCCGTTGCGGTTCTTGGCAGGTCTATTTTCTCAGAGACACTCAGGGAGGCCGGTATAATGGAAGTAATAAGGGCGATCGCCGGCGCCGAACTTAAGGACGCAGGAACGTTGAAGATCGACTGGGCCGCGGCTCAGCTTGGAGCGCAAGCCGGATATGGCGGCGGTGACACCGCGGTACTCCGGGGAAAGCTGCTTTTTCGATATGGTCGATTGGGCGCAGGCGGGGTGGCGGCAAGCTTTCGGGTAACTTTCAAAGCACCGGAAAGGCCAGACGCAATTGTGTTTCGGGATCGCTGCGTTCAACTGTCGGACGCCCAATCCACGGCTCTCGCAAGGCTGCTGCAAATCTCCTTTGCTCCGTTTATCGCTGAAGCTCCAATAGAACCTCACGGACTGAGCTAAGAGCCTAGCAGCTGGTCTGATTGTCCTCGGATCTGCGCATATTGGCTAGTAGCGAACAAAGTCCACGGCCGTACATAATCCATGGTTGCCCGCGTCTGCCTGCACCCGCCTTGCTTTTTGAAGAATAGAACAGGGCGATTCTCCGTTTAACACAGAAGCCTATGTTCTACCAAACAAGATTAGAGATGATCGCCGGCATCGTCGCCTGTATTAGCCTCGTTCCTTTCACCGCTGATGCAGGGTTGAGCGGAACCCTGGACAAAATCAATCAATCGGGAGTGATTACGATCGGCTATGACGGGTCGCGGATTCCACTATCGTTCCTTTCGGACCAAAACCAATTCATCGGTTATTTCCAGGACTTGGTCGGAGTAATCGTTGAGGCGGTCAGAGTGCGACTCGACCGGACCGACTTACGTGTGAGATTGATTCCTGTCACTGCGAAGACTCGGATTCAGTTGATGGAGAGTGGCGCAATTGACCTCGAAGCCGGATCAACTGAAGATGACGTAAAGCAAGCGCAGCACCTCGCCGTCTCGAATACTATATTCGTTAAAACGATCCGTTTGTTGGTAAAGAAGGGTTCCGGGATTCACGATTTTCCGGATCTCAAAGGAAAAAGCGTCATTGTGACGACAGGCACGGCGGCGCGACTGATCGGGGAAAAAGATCAAAGGGAGAATATGGGTATGACGATTATTATCGCCAAGGATCCAGGAACTGGTTTTGGTACGCTGCAGAGTGAGCAAGCAGCTGCGCTGATATCGGACGATGTTTCTTTAGCGGTGGACCGCGCGAAAAGTTCTAATCCAGATGATTGGGCAATCGTCGGAACATCGTTAGCAACCGAGAGCTATCGATTACTGTTGCCGGGCGGGGACAGTGAATTCAAAGAGTTAGTCGATATCGCTATCGCACGAAGCGAGGTGTTCGGCGAAGCGAGCAGGCTATATCGGAAATGGTTCTTGTCTCCAATTCCGCCCGGTGGATTAAATCTGGCCCTCCCAATGAGCGACGACATGGTATCGCTATTCAAAAATCCGAACGCGGAGGCTCTGCAGTGAAGGGTCTGAATTCTCGGTTGTCGCCCCTTTCCTGCTAGCCTGCAAACCAGGGTCTCGATCCATCGATGCCCTCTAGGTATTGCAGGCTAGCGTGTTGCCCCTGCTGGGACAGTGTCAGGACGCCGCTCGGCTTAGAACCATCAAAGATCTCGATGTGGCTGCCGCACCGTTGGGACAAGTGTGTCGCATGGTTCTGGACGAAAGAATTCCGAATTTTGGGCCGCTGGAAGCGGTCTTTGGCAAGTCGCTCACGGGGAAATTTGGCAGTCGTTCTTGGATCAGATAGAACGTTTGGTTAGGCGACCGGAAGGAGCCATAGATTGATCTGGCGTTTCAGGCTGGATGGCTGACAATCGGATGATCCAGATAAAAAAACAAGGAGAGAACGAGTGGTATCTTCATGTTGCCAAATCAAGCTAGAGGTGCGCACAATAAAAACTTCTGCTACAAATATAAGGAAAGAATAATCATTGTCATCATAAGGGGGTGATTAGCTTCGGATCAAGCCTTTCGGCGTATGCTCGCGCTTATGACTCGCTCGTTCTGGTTTTAATTCGCAGTCCTGACAAAAAAACCGGGAATCGTCTGATTCTCAGAAAGGGAACTATAACAAGGTGCCGGGCGATCGGAATAGCGACGAACTTAAAGAATAAGAATGAGTTTTATTTTGGGGCGGGCGCCGCCCGCGTGAAGTAGCAGTTTCAGATTCCGAAGCTGAGTAAATGTTTCATTTGGGTCGGAAAACGTCGCACAATAAAACATTGGCGACTATCCCACAATAAAAAAGGTTTTTACTTGCCTGCGTCAGATCAGTGAAGTAGATGTAAATTCTAGATTCAGCTTAGAGGAGAATGACATGCCTATCGGATATCTGGACGTGCCTACTGGCGTTGATCTCAGTAGGAAGAGAGGATTGGTGAAAGCGATCTACGAAGCTCTGCACGAGGCTTACCCTTTCCCTGACGACCATCGGATCTTCCTGCGTGAGTGGCCGCTCGACAGCGTGAGCCAAAATGGACTCCTTGGCTTGGAAACGGTTAGGCCCGTGTTCCTGATACACGCCCCTCAGGGTGTCAATATTGATGCCAAGCGCAAGATGCTGAAGAAGATCAACGCGGCGGTCGCCGATACCTACCAGCTTCCGGACTTCATGATTTTCATACACGAGCATCCGCTTGAACTTGTGGCGCATGTTGGAGGCCTACTCGCGGACAACCAACAGCGCGTCGAAGATCAGAGAAAGGCCTACACTTAGCCGGGATCCACCGATAAGGTAGGAACGTCGGGGGCCTGAGAGACAGGATCTGAGGAAGCTGCTTTTGTTCACCGTCTGGCGTGCGCCGAAAGTTGGCAGTAAAATTTCAGGAACTCTTCTCCTATCGGCAGTCGAGCGGGCGAAAGGCGTCGGTGTTCTTCTTCTGCGGTAACCACACCTCATTTTACATCAATTCCAGGACACACCGTACCCGTTGGCTAACGTCTCAGCCTCCTGCGTCTGTTCCTCTGGACGTGGTCGCGTGATTGCCTACGCCACCAACCCGGTGTCGACATACTTTGGAGATAGTCATCGGGGTGAAGCCGTCCACTTTGAATTTTTGCCGCCACCTCTTCCAGTTTCAGAGCATTTAGGGGCACCGGTCTCTGATGACTCCAAATTTTCGGTAATCAGAGCTCCTTATCGCTAGCGACTGAGCGTACCAATGCGGTCTACGACGGCCACTAAATCTGTCTGTACTGAGAATCCGTCTGATATGATCCAAGTGATCCTGGCCTATCTTTCTGCGCTTAAATCGCACTTGGGTTGTGAGCAATGTTTCCGGTTTGTAATTGATAACGGCTCCAATTACCTGTTTGGTTCTAGAGTCGCGGCGATATCCAATTCTGCGATACCGAATTGACCGTTGCGGACTTAGGATACTCGGGATTCATATTGTTTCGGTTATCTTAAACCCAACGAACGATTGCATTCTCGGTGAAAGTGGCATTTTCGTTCACCGAACCCAGACCTGAATGCCTGGCTACGTTCTTTTACCGCTTCGCGGTAACGGGTTTAAACGTGTCCCCTTCTTATTGGACTCTTTGTGTCTTTTGCGGCTATCCTTAACTCCTTGGTTCAACGGGTCTCGCTGGCCTAACATCGTCTGGGAGCCGAATGCCTTAAGCCCTGAAATACTCTCCTAGCGCGGCCTTGTTGCCAAGATAAGCGGGGAGTGCCTGGGAATTCCGAGGGAGCGGATATTCATGAAGCCGATTTCTTCTAGCCATTCGGCGATTTCTTCGAACGAGTAGGTATCTCCCTCCGAAGAATGAACCATCATACTGACGGCGAAAATCAAAGAGTGTAACGGCCCGGTACGATCCTTATTCACAAGAAACTCAGCAATCGCAATAGTTCCTCCAGACGCCAGCGCATCGAATGTGCGGCGGAGCAAAAGCCGATTCTGTTGCTGATTGAAGCTATGTAGAATGTGACCAAGTACGGCTACACGATGACTTGTGCCGAAATCTGTTCCGGCAAGTATATCTCCTTCCACAAATCGAAACTGCTTTGTAAGACCATGGCGATTCACTACGCGTCGCGTAACTTCGATAACCGCTGGCAGATCGACCGCAGTTATTTCAACCTGCGACGAAGCCTGTGCTAACCCGATTCCCCATACTCCGGAACCGGCACCGATATCAAGACCCGTGATCGGATGTTGCGACATACTCAGTTTCAGAGCGTCAGCTAAGGAACGTGCTCCCGCGTAAGAGATTGGAAATAGCGCGTCTACCCACTGCGCAAAATAGTCACCTTTTGTTTCTGGTTCAGTCACATCACGGTTGGAATGGACGCAGCCTTTCGCGACAACTTCACTGATTCCGAGCCAGCGGGGTAGACGGTTTTCAACGGCGTGTGCGATTATGTCACCGTGGAACTCCGGTCTGGAGCTTACTAGGAAAGTAGCACTTTCAGGAGTCAGGTAGAACCGATCCTCACCCTGTTTGCTCAAGAATCGAAGTCCGACCAGGCTGTTGACGATCGCTCGAAGCCCGCGCCCGGAGGCGCCAGTTTCTTCGCAGAGTTCTTGCATGTTTTTCGGTGCTTTGTCCAGAGAGTCAAAGACTCCGTGGTCGAGTGCACTTTTCAAAATTAAGAGAGGAGCAAATCCCCATGTAAGCTCGACGATTCGCGCAGGTGATGGGGGCCCGCAGTCAGTTGTTGATCCGGGAATTCTCATTGATCGCACACATGGTTAAACGGTAGACCAGAGAAAAATTTCAGGACATTAGTGATTGGTTTCGTACAGTCGAGACCGCGGTTAGTAGTAGGAATGATAATTAAAACCTGAAAAAGTTAATAACCGCGACTAATTCACGGACTAACATCCGAGAATCAAGAACGCGTTGCCTAATTCTGCGATCCGCACAGTATGGAAAGAACACGAAGCGATTCAGCCGCAACCAAACACTGGGAATCTACGCAAGGCAACAGGGACAAATTTCACAACAAGGCCACAAAGATTTGAGACAGTAAACGCCCTCTTTGTGGCCTTTGCGGTCTTGCTGTGGAAAGGCGTGTGTAAGAGCTTGTGCCTTTGTCCTTTGCAATCTTTTCGTATTGTGTAGATCGAATGGAGGCCAGCCCTTCAAGGTGTGTCCTCAGAATGGCGTGCGCTGGATCGAGCAACCGTCGCGGCTCAGTGGGTTAGAGCTGCAATTGGCGGATGGTCCTTCCTGTGACCGCGATCATCTGCACGTATCCGCAAAGCGTGGAACACGCGGATCGCAGCTTGCCGGTTGATCATGTTAGCAAGAGGCGCCGGTAAGCCACCATCATCCGTGTAAAAAGTGCAAGTAGCCCTGGTCCCTGCTCCAACCGGTTCGAGCAGCCAGGATCCGTCGTTCACAGTTACCCTTGTGACTCCGGATCGCACCGGCGGACCTTCTTTAGCCGCGGGTTCCCAGGTCGAAAAGTAATGCGTGTTTCCATCCGCATCCGTGGACGTCAATTGATGCACCCGGATGACACAATCGCGAGGCGCGAGCAGGGGAGGAGCCAATAGCGTATAGTGGAGCTGGTCATCCTGCGGCAGTATACGCGATTCTTTCATGTAGGGCATGAACTCCGCGTACTTCTCCACGTCCGCCAAAATCTCTTTTAAGATGCGAGTCGGGGCATCAAAATGACCCACCGCGCGAATCTCCTGGAGGGCGGACCCGGAGCGATCGCGTGTGTAAATTGTCAATTCCGGACTTCGACTGAGTTCGTGCCATTCGTCGGCACGCATATTACCAACGGAGAAACATGCGAGGATAGCTCCAGAGATTAGCAGCCGTTCGACGAATAGAAGTTTGCGTATCACCAAGAGTTTAAACGTCACCAGGAGAAGAATGTTTATGTATGCTCGGTATTTAGTGATGTTTAATCTTGGCGCTTCCCAGCTTAACGTGTGACCCTTTGGCAATAGGGCGTGGTCATGAAAAGGTCTAATAAAACAATCAAAGGAGGCAGTTGGGTTTTGCCGCGCAGCGGCTCGACAGAACAGCCCAGCGCCTTTAGCCCTGGATTGGGTCGACATTAGGCGCTCGTCCTGAGCGGGCGTCCGGCATGGTTTATCCGACGCAAACGAGCACATTGTGAAGTGGAGTGGGCAGATGTTCCGTTAAACGAATTAAGGAGACAGAGAAAGTTATGAAAATCGGGGACCATGTTTACGTCGTAGGAAATCACCTGACGGTTGGACTGGGCATTGCCGGTCGAATTGCGGGCCTGGACGATACAGCCGGAGAGGTGGCGGTCCGATTGGTAGAGAGCGGCTCGATAGTCAAAGTGAAAACCTGGGACATCTTGCCGGCCAGGCTGTATACACGTGCCGTTCTTTATGCGGCGTATAGGGCCGTGCAGGATCTCGAGCGAGAGCTCGACTCGATTTTGCGTGTCGCTCCACCCATGCTGATGCGGAAACTGATTGACTACGATCTGTGTCGGCAAACCGCTCGTGAATGCGTCGATCTGTTCGATCCAATCGAGTGGGAGACTTCGCGCCAGCCGCTGTATCGCTGGCTCAGGAGAATAAGAGATTACTATCATCCGATCATGTCGGAAGCTCGCGCTGCAGCATAGGTGTGCCGGAAACTGAAGAGCTCTTATCCGATTGATCCTTAAACCAAGAAAACGCGCAAAGCAGGAAAGTTATCCATATGCCCAGAAAACACGAGAACAACAGATCCGGTAAGAAGAGAGGCGGGTCAAGGTCACACCAGCCATCGCTCCGCGTTAGAATCGGGGTTGGAATTGGTGTTGGAGTAAGCGCCGCTGCGACGGCCGCCGGCGTTGTTGCAGCTTGTTCTGGTCCGTCGCAATCTGTCCCCACCCGTTTCAGCGCTGTCACTGCGGATTGCAACAGCATGAAACAGGATCTCTTGGACGCAGCGGGTTTACTGGCGAAAACCGACGGCGGCAAGACGGTCGTGCTGAACCCTATCAAGCAAACAGTTCTGGGTGATGCACGACTAGCTGAGGCGAATGCAGCAAGTGATGTATGGACTGCCGCGGCCGGTTGCCAGGAGTTGATCGACGCGACCGGTTCTATGCGAGTTGACTTGAGTAAGGCCGGACGGGGCGTTAAAACGGCCCTTGAATACACGGGGCTGGCTGACGCCCAAGTGACCGCAATCCAGGTGGATGCTCAAGCCTTCCCAAATCTGACGCCCAGTGATCTATCCACGATCCAGACTGCCGGTGCGCCGGGTGGCCCCTTAGATCAGGCAACAAAGGCAGGGTTAAAACTAGGCTCCGATGCAACGGCCGCCGGCATTCTCCCGTCTTCTACACCCGGCCCCAGCCCGACAACTGCTCCGACACCTCAACCCCGGTTGTCGAGTGTGGCGGTCGGAACCGGCGAAACGACACGCGGACCAAAAGTGAGAATTAGCTAACTGGCAAACGACCCTTCACGGTTGTGATAGTGCCTCAGTTAGTAATGTAATTTGCACCTACCGGGACCGCGTCAGGTGGTCGTTCGAAGTGAGGACTGGACGATCCAGTTGTGAACCGGGAACCAGCAAGATTCGCGGCAAAGTTGTCGAGCTCACCCAACGGCAGGCAGCATTGCTGGGGTATACCCTGCGAAAGTCCAGTGGGATGCGGGTAAGCCAAATCCAGAAAGCCAGGTCGCATCTGGTCCGGGCCCGGTTGTAGCCGCGATCGAAGCATGTAGTACTGGAGCTGCTGCGGGGCACTATCGCTGCAACCGCTTCGGGCTTGCCACGCTTTCGGGCATCGCGGGGGGATCGCTGCAGGTATCGGTACGGCCGTCAGTATGGAGCTCGGTGAAGCTTCCATGATGCGGGGGCAGCGAAATCGAACGCAGGCGCAAATCCGGCGAGGAAGGTAGCAGCTGATCTGTTGATAGGACTCGGGAATAGTCGCGAAGGAACACAGCGCAGCGTAGCCTCAACCAAACGGAATAGCCGCAAAAAGGCGCAAAAAGTACAAAAATGATTGGCACCGCTAAGATGCCTGGGGACCCGGAATTGGTGGGGCGAGGCTCCGGAACTTCCGCAAAGTCCGAGCAAGGCGCCTGACGTTGTCCCGCTGTATACCCAGAAAGGCCGAAAAGCTGCCGAGCCGCGGTGCAGCGTGTGGGCTATGTCCAAGCCGTGGAAATCCTCGCGTCGTAACAAAATTTATGGATGCTGTAGTACGAGCGGCATACAGCAACCAAAAGACACAAATCTCACGCAAAGCGGACTTCCTCCGGTGTCAGCAACCCTCACAACTATGAAGGACAACTGGCCCCATCTCCTCCTTTTTAGCTGACTAGGGCCGCAAAGACGCGAAAAAAAGAAGTGCGAAAAATCCTCGAAGACTTTCGGGCGAGAAATCTTTGGATACCTAAAGTCGACTTTGGGCTAGACAGAATGACCGAATAGGACAGGAGTGATTTATTGGTCTGTATCGATGTTCATAATGAGCTGCGAATCCCACCTCTTTCTTTGGAGCAACCGGATTGATTTTCGAAATCGGTACGCAAGGCTGCTAGCGGCAAATTGTGGAATTTCTTTGGTTTCGGCTTTCCGCCTCGACTGCTGCCCCGTTTATTTGCTTTGCTCTCGGTAACCCCTGGCTCTACTTCTTCGGCCTGGTCCAGCAACTCATTTATCTTAGCGATATCTGGGCCCTTTTCGTTCTTTGCCCCTGCTATTTCCTCGGCGATTTTTCTAAGCCGTTCGTCTTTGTCGTCCTCAGCCACGGTCTGTTCTGCATTTAAGATGATTTATGGTCTCCGGCCGTCATTGCGGCGATTAACCTCGCTTTTTTTGAACGAAAAGTCGGCGCTGTTTTCCAGGAGAATCGAAACCGGGTTATGCTAGCGGTGCAATGAAGTTGCCAAGCAATTGCTGTCGTACTTCGTTGAAGTAAGTAAAATGAGAGCGTGCGGACTTGGTCAGACTGGCGCAGCTTCAGTTGCAGTAGAATCTACGGGAACCGCACCTAACGGCGTGCAGGGTCGAGACTCACTTGGTCCGCTTATAGCCAATCAACCACGATGGACCAGCGCAGCTAAGGAACTGTTGGCGATCGCCCGGGAAGGCCTCTATTTCGCTGGATCCGCGTACGAAATAGGCCGTTACCGACGAATCCTGGAGCTGTCCTCAGAACTCCTCCAGGCACACACGAAAGCGAATTCAGAATAACTGGAGTCAAAGCGACAGTTAATGCGTTAAAGAGAAGAGAGCTGAGAGAGAAGAAGCTCCTTTTGTCAGGCGGGATCTCTCAAAAACGAGCCGCGACAACGTATTCCCATGAGCACGCCAGGACAAAATCAGCAGGAAGGCGGAGAGCCATTGGTAAATGTGATACCCGGAGCAGGAGCGCGCAACGAAAGCTCCGGCCTCGGCCGAATATTTCAGCGTTGTTTGAGAAAGCGAGAGAATTCCGAGAGGCCCGACGGGCAAAGGAACGTGCACGGGCGTGGGCAGAGCGAGAAGGATTTGATCAGCGGGGACAGCGCCAGCTCGGAAGAGAAGCTGTCGCTGCGGCTAGAACGCATGCCGGAGAGGAGCGCCATGAGCGGGTCGCCAGCGGCCAAGAGAGAACTCTTGCCGGCGTAGGACAGGTTCCCATAAGGGATCAAACAACTGGTAAATATACTGCTGCGCAAAGAGCAGCCGTTCTCCCTCCGGGCCGTAATCCTTCGCAGAGCCCTAGCAAAACAGTTTAACACCAGCTCACCTTAAAAAGGACCGATGACAACGACAATCAACGATTCATGAACAGGCAATTTTTCCCTGAAACTGTCCCGGTGGTTGGGTGACAAGCTAGCCCGCAAATTGTAATGGCCTCGATGGAACTTGGTCCAGATTTGCGGGCTAGCAGGAGCGGGTTCGCACCGGCCAGCCAATAAACTCTAGCGGTAAAAGATCCAACCCGATGGCTCCCCTGAAAAGACATTTACAGAAGATACCGAAGCTAACGAAGGTAACCGTCCTTCGATGCCATGCTCATACCGGTCAATACCTTTGTTTTCTTCGTTAGCTCCTGCTGAGATTCCGGCTTCTTGTAGCACCGCTATGGCACAAAACTGTCAGTTGATTGCAGTTCATAAGTTAACCTAATGGCTGGCTCTCCTCCTCCCTTAGACTCACAGACACTGGCAGATTATATGGCAGCAACGTGTTGGCAATTGCACGCAAGCATGGAAAGCATAGATGGGAGGCGTATTCTATTGCAGCTGCCGGACTCTCCAAACATTGATCAAATGTCTATTACTCAAGCGGGGGTAGTGCGCTCGCTTAGTAGGGAGCGTGAATCCGCGATCAACTGCCTTCGCCGCAACATGATAGCATGGGGAAGCCAGCTTGGTATTAGAGCGATGCAAGAACAAAATCGCGATTCTGCCAACCTGTTAGATCTCCATTCTCTTTTAGCCCCTAAGCTCAACCCTGATATATCCAATTTTCTCTCCGAAACGGTACAGAGGTGCGAGACCCTTGGACGAAAAATGGCTGGCTCCGTGCGTAGCGCGGAGGCCAAACTAAGTTCCCCGCGGCAGTCGACTTTAGGAGCGCAGCGACCCCGCGGTGGAAACCACATTTAGCTTTTTTTGCGTTTCCTTGAGCGCAATAAGAGAATTTACCCTATGTTCGCGAGGATTCGCACGGAGAAAAACTCACGCAGAGCCGCAAAGACGCAAAGAGGAGATGAAACCAAGATGGGTTTGAATCCCACCACAGAGACACAGAGAACACTGAGTTCCAAAGCCAGAGGTCTTAAAACCTGTTCTCCGTTTTACCTTTGCGCCTTTGCGGCTTTGCGTGAGATTTAGTTTCTTTGCGAGCCGAGTTTTTTACACCGCCGCGGCGACAGCATACGGAAAGCGCTCCTCGAGAAGCGCCGCCAAATTCGGGATCACATGGTGGTGTAGAGCTTCCAGCTCGGTGCGGAGCCCTTTCATAATGTCAAGGATAAGTGGAGAAAGCACGCATCGGTTTTTGAATTCGTAGAGCTCCTGTCCAAAAGCGAAACCGCTAAGGCGGATAACCTCATTGCTGGCGCGATCAATCCCGGCTCGGCCAAACCAGTTAGCGATCGCAGAATAAAACCGGTTATACTGATCCGCGCACCGCAGGGAAAGCTTCTCCAGTATCCGCCTCTGCAGATCTAGTTCACTCACTCTGCGGTTGGACATAGCATCGAACGCGCGGTTTTCAGCCAGCTCCGTTTCTGTCCAGATCTCCATCAGCTCCAGATGGATCTCGAGACACAAGTCCGCTATTTCAGATTCGCTTGGCAGAACCGACAACGTGTAGTGTTGCCTCCTCGTCCTGGAGGGAGAGTCTCCTGTGTGGGTTGCTATTGCCATTCCGATCCTTTTTTTAATCTTTAAACGGAATGAGCGGGCCGATTCTCTGCCCGCGACGCGCTATTTTTGTTTGACACTAGCTAGTCGTTCGCGATTGAGCGTCGCCCGAAAAGGCGTATCTGGTCCGCGGTCGCCCGGAAGTTCTGGCTATCGGGGGTTCGCACTGCCAGAAGGACGGAACATCCTGCTACTCCAGATCAAAGCTTCGGTCCTCTGTGTCTCCGATGCTGGACGAAATCCCGGACCTTATCGACTGCGCTGTGTAACCGGCCCTTGCTCTTAAGGTACCAGGCTACTCCGCCTCTTCTTTCTTGGGAGGATTCAGATGGACCGGTCACTCTGACCCTTTGAGAATGCAGATTAGACAATAGGGCGCCCAGATTGTTTAAAACGTTGTTAAGTTCGCTTTCGACCTTCTCCATTTCGGTAATAGCCGGACGATTCAAGCGGGCGCGCCGCACAAATTCCTGGTCGGAGGGCGCACTAAACACGGGTGTGACTGTTCCGATAGCAGTCCCTTGTGTTTGACGGGTTTCATCCCACCGTCCTTCATCAACTCTAATTCCAAGGGTGCGTTTCCACTCGCGAAGTTGGGAAAGCCATTCTGTTCTCGCGCCTTGTACGTGGTCTAACAAGACCCGAATAAAGCTCTCCACATCGGCTGGATCTCCTGGAAGGCGGGGTTGTATCTGATAATACCCAAACAGGCTACCGGAGTCGGGAAACCGTCTTCGAAATAGGGCATCGGCGGCCTCCAGAACAGCATGTGCAGCGATGGTTGCAGCAATTATTTCCGGGGAAGACGGAGGGTCTGGTTGGCTCATAGTCGTATTGGTCGAATCTGGATACCAATTCTGGGCGCTAACGCACTGGCATACCTCGAGCGCTCTCTCGTTTAACGAAATCCGCCAGATGTTAGCACCGCCTAAAAAGGACATTGATGCTGTCAATCCGTCAGCAAGAATCGTATTCGCCGCGAAGATCGAGATTGAACCGTTTGAGGGCGATAGCTCCCCCAGACCAAGAAACTCGGTGAGTCCACGGCCGCAACCCTTCGCGTGTGCCGACGGGGGGAGCCACATCTCAGAGCATTATCATCTAAGTAGAACTGAACACCTCTTCGTGACCTTCGTTAGCTGTGACCTTCGATCAACAACAAGCTAACGCAGCCCGTGCGCTTGGATTGAATGTAGCTGACTTCTGAGACGGATTGCCAGAATCCCATCGCATCATTAGTCCATCCAAATCCACCCCGGCCCTTGTATTCACCCCACCGCTAGGCTCGGTCATATTCACGAGAGCCTGTCGCCCAATTCGATTTGCAAAATACGGAAAGAGCACAAAGACCACAAAAGCGACCAGCTTATACATTCTGAAGGACGAGCGCAGAGTCGTAAGAAGATCCAGAAGTGTGCGATCAATCTTCCTTTCCTAATCTGTCGAACGGTCGATTCTTCTGTCTTTGTGGCCTCTGCGGTCTTTCCGTATTGTAGTTTGAGGTTTTAAGAGCGGGAAGAGGTAGAGGCACGTCTCACGACGACAGAAGAGGCGCTGCCTACGCAGATAAACCACGCCATGTCTAAACCATTTCGAATCGCGGATGCAGGTGAGGGGATCACAATTCAACGGTAACCGATGCCAATAAAAATCTTACAAGAGCCGGAAATCGAATACTGGACGCAATAGACCGTGTTGTTGACGCAAACGTCGGAAAACTGTCTCATGCACGCCCGATCAAACCGCTACTCAAGTAAGGACGAATGTTCCGTTGCGGAAATTTCGGGTCGAACGCATGCGCGGCGATAACCGCTAAGAAACCTCAGCGCGATGAGTTTTTCTTTGTGTCGTCGTGCCTGTGTGTGAGAAAGAATCTCGATCAAAATCGAACAACAGGCCATCGAGTCGGTCGCGCTCGCGAGGCACATCGTTCTCGTCCTCGAAAGGGTTTGTTAGCTGCTATTTCGGCTGAAATTGATCTATGTTCTCTGCCCGAATTGCATCCGCCATGGCGGATTGGAGATGCTTTCAGGGGGAATGTCGGTGGATTAATTGATTCCGAGGCCTAAAAACTTGGAAAGCTGTGCAGCGGGTTCGCGGCTGAGCGCTTCAGCCAAAAACGTCCAGACGCCGGGGCAGATAATCCTGGCGGTAATTTCATGCAGATGATCGGCGGGATCCCTTCTTTTGAATAGGAGGAATAAATTTATCTGGCAATAAAATAAAAATATTTATCGTTAAACAATCTAGAAGTCCCGTTCGTTATCGCACCAGGGTCGATTTACCCGAGCAGGATACCCTCCACCATGGAAGCAACACCGACTGAATGGAGCGCTCTCGAAGCGAACACAATCGCGATCGATCCTATCGCTACCAATGATGCCGCTCCCTTCCTTCCGGGTTTTTCAACAGAATCAACCGCAAACCACCAACCGTTATGATTATCGTCACCCGTCCTGATGTTACTGAGGAACAAATCGACCACTTGCTATCGCAGATCCGAGTCTGGGGATTAAAGGCCGAAGTCAGCCGCGGTAAGATGCGAACGGTGATCGGTGTCATTGGGCCGGAAGATCGAATCAGGGAAAGGCCAATTGGAGCTATGCCCGGCGTCGAATCGGTGATGCCGGTACTGAAACCGTATAAGCTGGTCTCTTACGAATTTCGCGGGCAGCGATCCGTTGTGCGGGTCGGTCAAGTGGCCATAGGCGCCGGCCCTGTCGTGGTCATGGCAGGGCCGTGCGCCGTCGAAGACGAAGAACAGATCGTTAAGATCGCGCAACTGGTGCGCGAGGCGGGCGCGAAGGTTTTGAGAGGTGGCGCGTTCAAGCCGCGAACTTCCCCTTATAGTTTTCAGGGGTTGGGCAAGATCGGCCTGCATCTTTTAGCTGAAGCCCGTAAACAGGCCGGGCTACCGATTATCACCGAGGTCATGGACACCAAAGACCTCGAGCTGGTGGAGAATTATGCGGATTGCCTCCAGATCGGCGCGCGAAACATGCAGAATTTTTCTTTATTACGCGAGGTTGGTCGCAGCAAAGTACCCGTGATGCTAAAACGGGGGATGTCAGCCAGTATCAAGGACCTCCTGATGAGCGCTGAATACATCCTGAACGAAGGCAACTTTAACGTCCTCCTCTGTGAACGCGGTATTCGTACCTTCGAGAGCATGACCAGAAACACACTCGATTTGAGCGCTGTCCCGGTTTTGCAAGCTGAAACCCATCTTCCTGTCGTGGTTGATCCAACGCATGGCGTGGGAGTTCGGCGATTTATCCCGGCAATGGCGCTGGCGGCAGTTGCCGCTGGCGCCGATGCGATCATGATGGAGGTGCACCACGAACCCGAGCGCGCAAAATGCGACGGCGAACAATCGCTTCTCCCAGACGAGTTTGCTGATCTGGTTCGGCGGATCCGTGATGTTGCGGAGGCCGTCGGGCGAAGTCTCTGAATAGCCGTTCACAACGCGGAAAAGTCGTAGCCAGACAGAAGAACAAACGCGAATGAACACGAATGGACACGGATGGATCTGGTTATTCGTGTTTATTTGTAGGTGCGGTAGCCGTTACCCGCGGCACGCGCTCAGCGCTTTTTTTTCACAGGAGCAAACGGAGAAAATTTGTTAGCTAGTCCGTAACTTCTGCCGTTTTAAAAACCTTCCACCCTCGGTTGCCTCTGTTTCCTCCTTTTCAATAAACAAAGCGTGGGAACTTAATTACTTTCATGAATCCTGCATTCGACGCTGAGAGCCAACGTTTGTCGGCATTTCTGGACGGTCTAGTTGAGCGTACCAACCTAAGCGAGTACTGGCGCACGAGGGACGAGCTGAAACTTAGGATCGAAAGGTTCGAGGCGGACGTTAAAGGCATGCGTCTCTCGAATTATCGTCCGTCTCAGGCGCAGGAGAGGATATTTAATGACCTTTGCGAACGAGCCGAAAAGCAATTGGGGGCCTTGGATGCAAAGGCTCGGCGAATCGTCAGAGAAAAGTGTGACGGCATTGATGCCGAGATAAGGCAATGGAAGGAGACGCTACCCAACTCTCCCGTGACATACTGGCGATTCTCGGGAGACATGGGCCTCCTCTTGCATCGGTCCGGAGTACTCTGGAGTTATCGAGCATTGGATGGAAGAATAGAGAAGTATGTGCGCGACATTGAAGCGCTACGACGAACGTGGGAGCCAATTACGAGAGTGGTCGAAGCATTGACTGACTTCAGGTCTGTGGATTCCCAATGTCCCTTATCGGCTCCGGTCGATTCGCCAGGATTGCTGAAAAGGCTGAGCGATCTGATAAAGGAGCAGTCTGGCTTTGGTCACTACATTGACTGGGATCAAGAAGCGTCACTCGAGGCAAGGTCAAACGAATCAGGAAGTTCGGAAAAGCTCGTCTTCAAGTGTATGAACCGTGCCGGAGAGCAATCCTATTTTGCATTCAATCCTGTGCCGGATTTAAACCTCCGCGGCAGACCCAAATGGTTGATTCTCAACCCCGAGAATAGAGATTATCTTACGAGAGAAGACAAACTTTACCGCACCTTGCGAGTTTCTCTCCTGGAATCCAACGTGCTCTGGCGCGTTTTTCGAAAGATACGGGGCGAGTACGTACCTCTTCGAGCCATCGCAGCAACCAAGGCAGCGGGCATTCTAGAGAGGGGAACAACGAAAGAAGGTCGACACCCAGGGCGCAGCCTTTGATAAAACCTGTTCCAGATCGGTTTTGACCGATTGGCGATCCCGGCGTTCCTGCCCTTTTGTGTTGTGGAGTTAATTATTTCGGTTAATGATTGGAGAAAATTATTTCAAGACGAAACTATTTGTGCAAGGACAGCAATTACAATGATTTGTCAGGATTGTAAGCAGGAAGCGGATCGTGTCTCAAAAGAATGTGGAGGAGAGGTCGCTTATACCTTCTTCTGTGCGAGCTGTGGGATTCTGGTTAACGAACCCGATATATTACCGCCTGCAGTCTGCTTTAAATGTGAATCCGAAACCGAGTGTCGGTACTGCCGGACTGACAGAGGCCGCTAGGAAAGCTGGGGAAAATATAGAGCTCGGCAGAGACGCAACCACACGAAGACGAAGCCTCGCGCAGAGGTCGCAAAGGACGCAGAGGTAAAGAACAGAAAAATGGCTTTTGGGTGGAATTTGTAAATCATGACAAAACAGGACGTCATGAACGGAGAAAGTGACAAAGAAGTAAAAAGCGTTTCGCAACAATTGTTCAGTGTCTGGGAGAACCGGATCTGGCCGGCCTGGCTAACCCTAGTCAAAGTGGACGCAAATGGTTCAAGCGATTGGCGGGACCCCACTCGCTCTTTTGTTTGGCTGGGTCTTAGGGGAACAAAGCAAGAAACAGGGCGTGTAAGCGGTGGAATAGTGGCGACGGTCAGCGAACGTAATAAACGCCACACGAGCGCAAAAAATAAGTTCTACTGCGGCGATTACCCGCCTTGGAGTCCCTGGCGGTAGGGCGTCGGTGTGAGAGGTGAAAAGTGAGAAGTGAGAAGAGGTGATTGGTCGTTCCTCGCGCCGCGAGGATTTCTCAGCAATCACCTATCACATTTCATCGACTCGTTTGGTTGCATAGGTCGCCCAGTTCGACTTGTTGCGGCTAGCCGCGCTGCGTTCCCGCGCGATCCCGGCGCTTCCGTGCGTTTCCACTGCTCTGCAGGGGAAGCTCTAACGTGATCTCGGTCCCATGATCTGGCTGGCTGTCAATTTGGAGTTTGGCGCCGATACGTTTTGCTCGTTCGGATATGTTAATCTGCGTAGTCTGCGGATTTCAAATTCGGTTTTTGGGTTCAACAAAGCGCAGTAGGCCAACACCGTCGCGCTTTCAGCGATAGGCCTGTTGCACGGTTGTCCTGGCTTCGCTTCAACTAACTAAAGTATCATCAGCGCTTCGCACCGAACCCACCAATCACCAATCACGAATCACCTCTTCGCCCCCCGCCATCACTCCGCTAAGAGTTTGCTATTTCCTACTTGGCGACGCGCCTCAATGCCCTCCGTGCCTAGCCGCATTATCCCAAGTCTTCTTCAAAGCGTCCTCGGCGCTGTGACGTTCCGAGTTATATTGGGAGAGCTCCCTCTTAATCTGGTCTAGCTGCCGCTGATACCTTTGTTGGATCGATCCAGTGGAATGTTTGACCTGATAGTCCGCATAGTCTTTGCGAGCCTTCAGATCACGCTTCTTTGCATCCCAATGCGTACCTAACCGGCTAAACGCTTCTCGCCTTGCCTGATCATAAGTCTCACCAGGTGGAATCAACGATGCATGTTCGGTTTTCCTGTGTTGCTTCTTCCTAGTGGTCGTCTCGGGTTGCTGCGTCTCCGTACCGGTGCTTTCGTTTTGCGGTTGCTCTTCTGCCGGTGTTGCCCCCGGGTTAGTCTCGGGTAACTGCCGGCCTGTTGGTAGCTCGGTTGGCGGCGGTTCCCACTGGACATCCCGACGCTCCTGCACTGGAGGGCGAGGCTCTCCACCAGCATCCGCTGCAGCGGAAACATTGCGGGAAGGCTGTGGAGCCGAGGGACTCGGCGACGCAACCGGAGTCGCCGTTTCCGAAGGAGTAACAAAATTGAACCACAAAACAACCCGTTGACCGTTTTGAATCTCGGTTCGTTGCATCTGATCCGGTAGCCCCGGCGCTTTGACAACAACCACCTGCGGTCCCGGCGGGAGATCCTGTTCAGTCGGCGCTTTGCCAAGGTCTGTGCCGCCAACCAGCACGTGTGCATCCGGCCGGTTACTATTCACCGCCAGTACTCCGTAGTCATGCTTGAATTCGGCCACCGTTGAGCCGTCTAACTTGGGAACAACCTGCTGTGTAACAGGAGCGAGGGTGTCGAACTTAGATACTAACTCTACTGGGATCGGTGGAAGCTTTATCGTAAGAGGCGTCTTCCCAATTTCTGCGCCTGCCTTTGAGATGGTGGCGCCAGACGGATCGCTTGTGAGGGTAACACTCACCTCATGGAACGCATGCGACACGGTGACCGAGCCATCCGCCTCAAGACTAACTTCCTGTTGATAATCAGGCCACCCGGCCCGGTTCATTTTCACCAAGTATTTTCCCGCCGGTAACGCATCCAACACCATCGGCGTAACACCACGGCTCACTTGCCGGTCGCCGTCAATGATCTCAACAGGCAATCCTGGCGGATCGGAATTCATCTGGAGGCGACCAACGGCAGATACTGGAGCAGGAGTAGCAGTGGGCGATGCAGGGGAAGCCTTGCTAGATACGGTTGTGCTCTGGACAAAATCCGGATTGGCCCCTGCCGGTATTCTGATACCCAGAAGCTTAATCGCCAAAAGAGCTGTCACCGCACAGAAAACGATTGCGGCAAGGAGCGCGAACAAACGGCCTTGCGAAGCGATCGAGAGCACTCGCCGCGCAGCTCCGATTGCCTGATTCACGGATCTGATTTCGGGAGACGTTGCAGTCCCCTTCGACATCGCGGCTACAGCAGGCCGATCCTCCTTTCCTAAGGTCACAGCGAACCTGCGCGATGCCGGTCGTTTCGTATCCCCGGATGTCGAGGGACGCGAGGCTGGCGCTGATTCTGCTTCTTCGAGCTTGAGCAGGAACTCTTTTGCCGTAGCGAACAGGCCCGGCTCAATGATTCCAAGCTGGAGCAATGCATTTCCGCTCTCTGAAAGAACGGATAGTTCCTCCAAACTATCCGGATGATCCGAAGCTCGCCCGCCTCTGAGCAGCTCGTAAATTAACTGCGCTGCTTCCCGCACGGGATGGGTCTCAGCACCCGCTTCGTGCTCGTGCTCGAACCCGGGCTGCCGAAGCTCACCGGACGGGCCGTGATCCCCTGAGCTCCTGAAATCATCGGCATCCTCTGTGGCGCCCAGAATCGGACCCAGGTTGACGGCCTCTAACCTCAATACAAACGGCGGCCAGCATGAAACCGGACTGCGTTGAACTTCCGTCCATTCTTTGGAGCTCGCAGGAAGATCGACAAAAATATCACTCAGAGCCAATTCGCGCATGAGCAGTCGCCGTTCAGCGATGAAATCGAGGACTGTCGCGAGTGGATTCGCTAGCTGGACCGCCTCCGACCAGACAAGAGGATGACGCCGTGCGCGCAGCATCTCTTGCAACGAGAATCCATTGATCAATTCCGACACGATGAATAAACCGCAATCTGCGGATTCCAAAGCGATCAGAGCCGCGAGGTTCGGGTGGCTGAGCTCGTGGAGCAACGAGATTTCTTCGCGCAGCTCGCTGAGCTGCTGCATCTCGTAGCTGCCGGCGAGCGACAAGGGCCGTAAAGCCACCATTCGATTGGTCTGGAGATCCTGCGCTGCAAAAGCCGTTCTATCGGAACGGTATTCGCTCACAATCACATACCGGTTCCGAATCCGTTGACCTGGCCTGAAGCCCGGTTCGGCCGGTGGATCCA
>DASUWQ010000167.1:0-13880 GCA_036378375.1 Chthoniobacterales bacterium | reverse complement strand
ATTCGCCTTGCTCAGCTTGACAAGGTTCCTTATATGTTGGTGCTCGGCGCACGAGAAGAACAGGCCGCTAATGTAGCGGTCAGAAGCCGTTCCCGCGGCGACGAGGGAGTTGTCAGTGCGCTACAATTCGTGGAAAGGGTTCAGAGAGAAATTAAGGAAAAAAAACTTGAGTGAGCGAGCTTTCCAGCTCCCAGGCCCGCTCCGCAGGAGATAAGGTATTCAGCAACAGCAGATTCGAGTAAACGGCCGAATTCGCGCTCGCGAAGTGCGAGTCATATTGAGCGCGTCCAACGAACAGTTGGGGATAATGAAACTCCAGGATGCTTTGCGTCGCGCGCAAGCACTCGGGCTGGACTTGGTAGAAGTCGCGCCCAACGCAAACCCGCCGGTTTGCAAGATTGTCGACTTCGGGAAGTATCGCTACGATCTTTCCAAGCAAGATAAGGACCGAAAGGGCACCGGCTCAAAGCTAAAGGAGATCAAGTTCCGCGTTAATATCGACCCGCATGATTATATGATTAAGGTGCGGCACGCCGAGGAATTTCTGGATAAGGGAAACAAAGTCAAAGTCCACCTCCAGTTCCGGGGCCGCGAGTTAAGTCATAAAGAACTTGGCTTCCAGTTAATGCAGCGTCTCAAAGAGGACCTTTCCTCAATGGGACAGGCTGAAATGGAGCCGAAACTGATGGGTAAAAGCATAGGGATGACGATCTCGCCGCTGCCAGCCAATAAAAGAAAGAGACGGTTTGCGCCTCCCACGGAAGAGCTTCCTCCCGAGCCGGACGATGATGACGATTCGGAGGAATGAAACTCTTTCTGTTTGATATTGATGGCACACTCTTGACCACGGATGGGGCCGGTCGCGCAGCTCTGAAATCCGCGGGAAATGACTTGTTCGGATTCGAGGAGGATCTACGGACGATTAGCGTATCGGGAAGCACAGATACCGCGATTGTGCAGGAGGTCCTCCAGCATCATTCTCTGGAAGTATCGACAGCGAATATAAATCGCTATTTGGGCGGCTACTTGGTGCGGCTTAAACAACATTTAGCCTCTTTGTCAGGAGCAATTTTGCCTGGCGTGATCTCGCTTCTCGATGTGCTGGCACAGGATGGGCAAGCCATCGGGTTGCTGACCGGCAACGTCCGTCGAGGTGCTGAGATCAAACTGACAGCTCATGGTATTTGGGACCGATTCGGTTTTGGCGCTTTTGGAGACGATGACTCCGATCGAAATCACCTCGGTCCGATTGCCAAGCGACGCGCGGAGGCCGCCCTTAGTACGAAATTCTCTGAGCAGGACATTTTTGTAATCGGTGACACCCCGAAAGATATCGCCTGCGCCCGAGCCCTCGGCGCGGTTGCAGTCGCCGTCGCGACCGGGAGATATTCGCTGGCTAACTTGGGCGAACATCAACCGGACCATCTGTGCCGGGATCTTGCAGATACAAAAGACCTGTTGTTTCGGTTTGGATTGAGGTAGCCTCGGGCGTCGACGCTCCTTGCTGTTGCCGCCCCTGGGAAAGAATGGTATTTACGTAGCGCCAATGTCTGCCGAAGTCCTGGAATTAAGGGGCGACATCGATCTCAACGAGAAACCGAAAGTCGCAGCTCAGCTTGAGCCTCTGATCGAACGTCAGATCACTGGTATCGTGATCGATCTTTCGCATGTTCCTTACGTAGATAGTTCCGGGCTAGCCATCTTTATCGATGCATTACAAAGAGTGCATCAGTATGGGGGCAGGCTGGCCTTGGCCGGTCTACAAGACAACGTCAAACTCGTATTCCAGATCTCGAAATTAGACAAAGTCTTCAAAATTTTTGACGACTCCCAATCGGCGCTGGCGGCAGTGAGTGTTCACCACCAGCAATAAGCGGTTTTCTTTATCGGTCTTGGAGTTCATGCTTCCCTGGTTCAACAGCCCTTTTTGTCCTCTCTACCTGGCTCCTATGGCCGGGGTCACGGACTCGGTTTTCCGCCGCCTATGCAAAGAACAGGGTGCTGACGTCATGGTCTCGGAGTTCGTTTCTGCTGATGGAATCCTCCATCGGAACGAGCGAACTCGCGAGATGATCTATTTCCAACCGGCTGAGAGGCCGGTCGGCATCCAGCTATTCGGCGCTGATCCGGAACGAATGGCTGCCGCCGCACAAGCCGTCGTAGAATGGGTCGAACCGGATTTCATCGACCTCAATTTTGGCTGCCCAGTTAACAAAGTGGTCAGCAAACATGGCGGCTCTGCCTTGCTGCGCGATTGTCCGTTGTTGGAAAAGGTTGCTACCACGGTCGTCCGAAAGCTTCACCCTTTCCCAGTAACCGCTAAGATTCGGTTGGGCTGGGATCAAGCCTCCATCAATGCGCTTCAGACCGCTAAGATTTTGGAAGATGCGGGCGTTCAGACGATCGCGATCCATGGACGGACCAAGGACCAAGGGTATTCAGGCGACGCAGACTGGGATCAAATCGCGCTGGTCGCGAACACCGTTTCAGTTCCGGTAATCGGCAATGGCGACCTGCGGTCGGTCACCGATATCGCCCGCCGCATTCGGGAGACCGGAGTGCGCGGCTTGATGATTGGCCGAGCCGCGATGAACAATCCTTGGATTTTCCGCCAGGCGAGAGCATTCCTGCGATCGGCCACTGTTCTTCCTGACGTCAGTGTTGAAGAGAAGTGGGACCACATCCTGCGCCATTGCCGGTTGGCCGTCACCGAGAATCAAGAAGAGGAATTTACCATGGCCAGCATGCGAGGCCGGCTGATGGCCTATTCCAAAGGCATGCGAAACGGCCGGCAACTCCGTAGCGAATTGCAACGGGTGACAAGAATCGCGGAACTGGAACAGATCCGCGACTGGCACCTAACTCAGAGCGAGGAAGTGGAGTTAGCGGTCGACGCAGTTGAGGCAGCGTAAGCAACCGTCCTCGTGGTTGTCGCGCCGGCGTGCTACGACCGCGCGTCCAGCAACCACGGATGGGACTCATAGGACCAATAGGACTTATGTGCGTCTCATTAGTCCCATCTGTCCCATAAGTCCCATCCGGACCAGCGCCCCGAGGAATCGAGCAAGGACGAGCATGACCGCTAGGACGAACGAAAATCTTTGCTATTTGCTATCTGATATTTGCTATTCTAGGAGCCTAAAGCGACTAGCCCTGCCATGCCGAGGTGTACCCTTCGTTTTGAGAAAGCGCTTTATCGGGAAGGCGCCGAACGAATCGCCGGTATCGATGAAGCCGGTCGCGGACCGTTGGCCGGCCCCGTGGTTGCCGCCGCCGTCATTCTCCCGCGGAAGTTTTCTCTCCCCGGACTAAACGATTCAAAACAGCTCTCGCCGCTAATACGCGAAGAATTTTATCTGCATCTCACAACCAGTGCGAAGATCGAGTTCGGAGTCGGCATCGCATCGGTCGAAGAAATCGATCGGCTGAACATCTTACGTGCGTCCTATCTGGCGATGGAACGAGCGATTTCATCGCTAAAATTAGCTCCAGGACATCTATTGATTGATGGGCTGCGAGTCCCTGTCTTCTCCCTGCCACAGACAGCCATTGTGGGAGGCGACATGAGATCGCTCAGCATCGCGGCCGCCAGTGTCATTGCTAAAGTGACCCGCGATCGTATGATGAAAACGTGGCATGAGGAATTTCCGGTTTACCAATTCTGCGACAACAAAGGATACGGTACACCCGAGCATCTGGCATCGCTTCGCACACACGGCCCCTGCCCGCTTCATCGGAGGTCGTTTGAGCCGGTGGCGCAGACTTATTTCCCGTTTGCCTAGACCGTTTCAGTTGGGAGCGCCATTAGCTCCGCATCTTAAACTAGGGAAACAAGGCGAAGCGCAGGCAGAACGATTTTTAAAGAAACAATCCTTTAAAATCCTTTATCGGAATTTCAGGGCGCGCAGCGGTGGCGAGATCGACCTCGTCTGCCGCGATCGCAAGGAACAGGTCTTGGTCTTTGTCGAAGTTAAAACCCGTACAAACGAGCTTTTCAGGACCCCTCATGAAGCGGTTAATTGGCGGAAGCGAGCCAGCATCATTCGCGCCGCTAAGGAATGGCTGCGCTTGCTCGATCTCCCTGACGTCCCATTTCGTTTCGACATTGTCGAGGTCATAGCGCAGCCAACACAGCAAATCCGCCTGATCAGAGGCGCATTCGAGATGAAGGAGAACATCTACTCGCCTTAGGCCCGTAGGGATGACAGATGACAGATCCCAAATGACAGATACGGCGCTGCTGCCACTTGGATTGAAAAGGAAGCAATTTGTCATTTGTCATCTGTCATTTGTCATAGAACGAGCCTAGGGCGAGTTCGAACGATGCGAGCGGTTGACTACTTGATCGTGGGCCAGGGGCTGGCTGGAAGTGTCTTCGCGGCCCTGCTCTTGGAGCGTGGTCGCTCGTTTGTGGTGGTGGACGATGATCATCGGACTGCCGCTTCGAAAGCAGCTGGTGGTATTATCAACCCGATTACCGGAAAGCGTTTGAATCGTCCGAGCTTGATCGGCGAGTTACTGCACGAGGCCTTTTCGACCTATCCGGTGATTGAGCGGCTTGTGGGGGCTCCGCTCTTTACCCGGCGTAATGTGCTCCGGCTATTTATGGACGGTGTCGAACAGCGACGCTGGGAAGCGAAACGCCGACTCCCGGAGTACGAACAATATGTAAGCCCAGTGTCTCCCGAGATCCCGGCCAATTTGACCAGCGCGCACGGTGCGTTCGAAATCACCGTTGCTGGTCAACTCGACATTCGCCAATTCATCACCGGATTCCGCTCTCTTTTGAAAGCGCAAGACCGATTGCTAGAGGCGCCATTTCGTTACGATCTGCTCCGGATTTCTCCGGTTGCAGTGGAATGGTGCGATATCCGCGCCCAGTACGTCATTTTCTGTGAAGGTTATCGCATGACTGAAAATCCGTACTTTAATGCGATCCGGCTCAATCCGGCCAAAGGCGAAGTCCTTACATTAGAGGCGCCGGATTTCAGCGATCCACGAATCGTTCAGTGTGGTAAATGGATCTTCCGCAGCCTGTCGGGAGAAATCCTCGCCGGCACCACGTATTCCTGGGATCAATTGGACGAGAATGCAACCGGCGAAGCCAGAGACCAGATCCGGAGAGGGATGCAAAGCTTTTGTAAATTCGACTTCGCGGTAACAGATCACCGGGCGGGTGTCAGGGCCGTGACAAAGGCTGACAACAGGCCAATTGTTGGAGTCCATCCAAACTGGCCAAGGCTCGCCATTCTCAATGGCTTCGGCTCTAAGGGCGCCCTGCAGGTCCCGTTCTCGGCCCGACAGCTGCTAGAGAATTTGGAACAGAACGAGTATCTTCATTCCGAAATAGCTGTATGTCGTCCATCCCTTTGGAAGTAAGCCAAGTCAGGTTGACCAGGGTCGCCGCCAACTGGATAACCACCGCCCTCCCCGAAGGAGGGTTCGCAGTAGATGCGACGGTGGGTAACGGGTATGACACCCTGTTCTTAGCTGATCGCGTCGGTAAAAGCGGAAGAGTCCTGGGCTTCGATGTCCAGAAAATGGCGCTGAACAATGCCTCGGAGATTATTCGATTCGCCGGAACCCTCGATCGGGTTCGACTGGTCCTGGGGTGTCACTCCGGATTGGGGCGAGCGTTAATCGGCTACCCACGGGTCGACGCCGCCATGTTTAATCTCGGCTACTTGCCCCGTGGCGATCGTCGAATTGTAACCAGGCCCTCCACCACTATTCCCGCCATCACCGCACTGATCGAGCGGTTGGCGCCGAATGGAAGAATCACGATTCTGGCGTACCGAGGTCACCCGGAAGGCCCCAAAGAGTATGCAGCAATTCGAGGGTTCTTAGAGCAAACACCGGGTCTCGAAGTGCGAGAATTGACTGGCGACGCCGAGAACGAGCTCGGGCCGCGGCTGTTTCTGGTAAAATTGGCGCAGACCTGAAAGGGCGCGCGGAAGCGGAAGTCTCTCTACTCCTGCAAGGCGTCCACCCTGCGACGAACAGTGGACAGAGTGGACCTAGTAGACACAGTCGACTTAGTGGAGGCGGCGACGGATTAGTTGGTCCACTCCGTCCACTGAGTTCACCCCGTCCACTTTCTTGGGCACAATCCGTTGCCCGCCAGTACGTTGACGGCTCATCAAGTGAAAAATTTCACAATCGCATTGACTTCTCCCTTCATTCATAGCAAGTAGTTCACGTTAAGTGTTGCTGATGAGGGTTTCACCCAGAGCGAAAGCTTTAGGGTGAGCACAAGTGAAAGGTGAAACCCTTATGGAGCACAAAACAATAGGTAAAGAGGTAGTCGGGACAAAGCGGGTACTTACGGTAATCGCCGGGGTCAGCGCGATCGTGAGTGTTATAGCCGCTGTCATCCGAGGGATCGCTGGAATACAGATTCACGATTACTCCCACCCGTTAATCGGGTTCCTGGGAGTTTGCATGATCCTCGGTCTGTTCGTCGCACTGTTGGCGCTTAATACGCGTTTGCAGGTTGTTTTCGACGAAGCAGAGCATCGCTCGCTAACGGAAGACGCAGAAGTATAACTCCGTGCAAGCGACTAAACCCTCCCCCCGGAACGTGGAGAAGAACCGAAATCGAGAAATAAATGGGAGGGAATATGGACATTTTACCACTTCTGATTGCTCGCAGTCTCAGAAATCCGTTCGTCATAAATAACGATGGAACGGAAAATCGGCCGCAGGCTGAGCCGGAATTACCGGCGATTGATTTTGCGCAACTGTCGAAAGTCACGCGCGATGATCAGCAGCCTCAGCGCAGCCGCGAGGCATTTGCTGGCAGACCAGCTACCGCAACGGTGTAACGAGTTCCGGGAGCTTCGGCCCGGCGCCGCGATTGTCACAAAACCTGAGCGAAGAAACGCACATCGCGGGCTTATAGGCCAGCCCCGAGACGTAGTCGGGGCTGCTGAGCCCGCCTCTCACGCAAATACACGGGCGTTTGCGAGCGAGGCCGGCTCTTTGAAGGCGATCAAGTCCAGGTTATCGGTTTTAGGTTTTAAGCTCTAGATTGCGCTCCGTCCGGAGCAAAGTCTTTGTAGCTGAGACAGGCTCGGATAAGATAGAGCGCGTATGTTGCTCTCTAGATTCTTAGTCCCTTGTCTTGTCGCGTGCGGCATCGTAAACGTGCGAGCAGATCAAATCCTGGAAGGCTTTACCGTCTTAAAAGGCGACGGCTATGCTTTTGAGCTGAAGGCGCCTCTTGGATGGGTCTTAGACGACAAGGTCGCCAACGACCAGGGAATAAACGTCGTTTTTTATCCGGAACACGCCAGCTGGGATAAGAGCGACGCGGTCTGTTTCGCCAGGGTCCGCACCTTGGACACCCACGTGAACAACATCGAGGAACAAGTGAAAGATACCGTCAAAGCTTTGCGCGATAACGGGAATCCAAAAGCTGAGGCGAAGTTCATGAAGACCTTAACAACCCAAGACGCCAGCAAAGCCAAGATTTATTACTATTCGGGAGACCAATTTGGGAACAATGAGGCGACCGCCTATATCCAAGCCAAGGGATCGATCCATTTCATTACGCTTTCGGCACGGAGCTCGAAAGCTTTTCGCGATGCACTACCGGCGTTCGACGCGCTGGTTACGTCTTACGAGGACCTGACCAAACCGCCTGCGGAGGTCAGCTCGCTTTTTCACTAGAGTGACTCTCGAACCACAATGGTTAAAATGGGCGCGGGAATTGCAGGCGCTCGCTCAGACCGGTAGCCATTTTGCTACCTCCGAATACGACCGCGAACGCTACCAACGCATCTCCGAAATCGCGGCCGAGATCTTTGCCCAGCAGGGCGATGTTGAAGGGTCCGAGATCCGGACTATTTTTTCGGCCCAGTCTGGATACGCCACGCCAAAGGTAGATGTACGGGCAGCAGTTTTTCGGGACCGGAAAATCCTGCTCGTCCAAGAGCGATCGGACAACCACTGGACGCTGCCGGGAGGATGGGCTGACGTAAACGATTCTCCGTCGGAAGCTGTCGAGAAGGAGGTCGTGCAAGAGAGCGGTTTCAAGGTACGGACAGAGCGTCTGCTCGCCGTTTTCGACCGAGCCAAACATCCGCATGACCCGCCTTTCCCATTTCACATTTATAAAATGTTTTTCCTGTGCGAGATCGAGAGCGGAGAGGCTACTCCGTCGATCGAGACAGCCAGCGTCGAATTTTTTGCACTGGAGGCCTTACCTCCTTTGTCCCTATCCCGGATCACGAGTGAGCAGATCCGATTTTGTTTTGAGGCCGGGTTGAACGAGCCTAAACCGGCAGCTTTCGATTAAGAAGGCCTGGAACGTTAAATGTTCACCGCGCTTCTCCCCGGGCTCATTATTGTCGCGCTGACCATCCTCGCGATTCGCTTTGTGCTTGGGTACTTGATGAGGCCCGTAGGTTTCAAACGGACTCCCAGGAAGAACTTCGGCATCCGGACCCGGATAATCCGTGCGCTAGCGTATGTTGTTAGCCACGTCGCGCATCGTCTGCGGTAAGGCTGCTAGGCTTTTAATCGTCCTCTTACTCGAAGGTTTTCTTGGTCCGCCGAGTGTATAAACGCCCAGCGCCCTGGAGGGGAGCCGCTTTCAACCGTTGTATGTCGACGACGTCCTCGACAGTGAGCTATGTTGTCTTACGCCAACAAAACATATTGGCAGGCGGCTCCCGGGAACGTCTCTGCGCGTGAATTGCCGAAGCGCTATTCGATCGTTCCGATCAAGCAAAGACACTGCTGGTATTTGCGACGTCAGGGGTCGGTCGCGGGAGCCGCCTGCCAACACACTCTTACTACCGGCAAACCCAATGTTTCGAAGACGGGCTTTGAACTTAGAACGTTTAAAAGCGGCTCCCCTTATGGCGCTGGGTATATATACGCCCCGTCGACCAACAAAATCTTCGAGAACGAGGACGGCGACGAGTACGAGAACGACTCCGGCGACACCCCCTACCCCTGCAAAAGCAGCCGCGTCGGGTCCTCAATGCACTCCTTCACCCGAACCAGGAAAGTCACGGCTTCCTTGCCATCGACCACCCGATGATCATAGCTCAGGGCCAGATACATCATCGGGCGGATCTCGATCTTACCACCGATCGCCACCGGACGTTCTTGGATCTTGTGCATCCCAAGAATACCGCTCTGTGGTGGATTCAAAATCGGAGTGCTCAGAAGCGACCCATAAATCCCGCCGTTCGTAATAGTAAACACCCCGCCGGTGAGCTCATCGAGCTGGAGTTTGCCATCCCGCGCTTTGGCAGCAAAACTCCCAACGGAGTTTTCTAATTCAGCAAAACTCTTTTTGTCGGCATCGCGAACCACCGGTACGACGAGTCCGCGCTCGGTACCGACCGCGACTCCGATATCGTAATAATGGTTCTCAACTAAATCGTCTCCATCGATCCTGGCGTTCATGGCTGTCACCAGGTGGAGGGCGTCAACCACGGCCTTGATGAAGAAAGACATGAAGCCGAGTTTCGTTCCGTGCCTTTTCTGGAAGGCCTCCTGATAACTCGATCGGAGATGCATCACCGCCGACATGTCGCATTCGTTAAACGTCGTCAGCATGGCGGCATTCTGCTGGGCCATGACTAGCTGAGCGGCAATTTTTTTCCGAAGCGGCGACATTTTTCGGCGGACGCTGCGCCCATCGGTAGACACCGGTGCTGATGCGTCCGCCGCCTTGCGCTCCGACACCGGAACCGTCTTTAACGCGGGTTTCGGCTCCCCCTTCGCCGAAGCTTCCGACTTCGCCAAGGCTTCGTCGGACAAGTCGGAGGACAAGCCCTCGGTCTCTTTTTGCGCTGGTCTCTCTAAATAGTTGACTAGGTCTTCCTTCGTAACCTGACCGTGTTTTCCAGTCCCGGTCACTTCGGCCAATGGAATTTTCTCTTCCGCCACCAAACGACGAACTGCCGGAGTGAGAGTAGGTTCTTGCTGGGCTTCCTTTTCGTTTTTGGGTGAAGATATTACCGTTGCCTCAGGAGCGGCCTCTTCTGGTTCTGATTTACTCGTGCTACCGACCGCATCGATCATCGCGACGATCTGGCCGATCTTTACCTCTTCGCCCGCCGCAACCATGATTTGCAGCGTCCCGGACGCAGGAGATGGGACCTCAGTAGAAATCTTGTCGGTCTCCAGAGAAAAGATCGGCTCGCCGTCTTGCACTGCATCGCCATTTTGTTTGAGCCATCCAGATAAGATACCGGAGGTAATCGATTCGCCGACGGCCGGAATTTTGACTTCGGTACTCATGTTTAATGGCTCGGCTAAAGGGAAAAAGCCTGCTCTACCAACTCTTTCTGCTGACGGTCGTGCCAAGCCTTAGACCCCACTGCCGGACTAGCGGCCCGCGGCCGGCCTGCATAAAGAAGCGGCCGTGGAGTTAGACTCCCTAACAAAGGCGAAATGTAAGTCCAGCCGCCCATATTCTTCGGCTCTTCCTGGCACCAGACCCATTTTTCGGCCTTGCTCAGGGGTTCGATGATCTCTTCTAAACGCTCCGTATTGAGCGGATAAAGCTGCTCGACCCGAACCAGGGCGACATCCTTGACCTTACTGGTCTCGGCCTGCTTTAACAGGTCGTAGTATACCTTGCCGGAGCAGAAAACAACGCGCGTCACTTTCCCGGGCTTATCGAAGAGAGTGGGGCCGAGAATCTGCTGAAAAGAGGAAGCAGTGAAATCTTCGAGACGAGAAACCGCGCGCTCGTTTCGCAGCAACGACTTCGGCGTCATCAGGATAAGCGGCTTCCGGAAATCTCGCTTCATTTGCCGCCGGAGTACATGGAAATACTGGGCCGGTGTGGTCAGATAACAGACCTCCATGTTGTCCTCCGCGCAGAGCTGAAGGAATCGTTCCAACCGCGCACTGGAATGCTCCGGACCTTGCCCTTCGAACCCGTGCGGTAATAACAGAACGATGCCGCTGGCCCGCTGCCACTTGGACTCTGAGCTCGCGATAAACTGGTCGATCACCACTTGAGCACCATTGGCAAAGTCACCGAATTGCGCTTCCCACAGACAAAGCATCTGCGGAAAATCCAGCGAGTAGCCGTAATCGAACCCAAGCACAGCCGCTTCTGAAAGCATACTGTTGTAAACGCAGAAACGCGCTTGGTCTGGGGTCAGATTTGCCAACGGAATATAGCGCTCGCGAGTCTCGAGATCGTATAGGACCGAATGACGCTGGCTAAAAGTGCCTCTGCGACTGTCTTGCCCGGACAACCGAACCGGGGTTCCCTCTACTAATAACGATCCGAAAGCGAGTGCTTCACCGTAAGCCCAATCATAAGGGCCACCACTCGCGTGTTGAGCGCGACGCCGGTCGAGGAGCATCTTTCGAATCTGGGGCTGAATTCGAAAGCCTTCGGGCACCTTCGTGATGCCATCCACGATCAAGTCGAAAAGCTCCTTAGAAATCTCCGTCGCGGGTTCGCGATGGGTATACTCAGGTTGAAAAACCGCGGTCGATTCCTCGAAGCTACGGTGAAGATCTTTGCGAGACGTAATTTCGCTGGTTTGCACTTCATTAAGAGCTCGTTCCAGCAAACGCCTAAACTCTCTCTCCAGGTTGTCCGCATCCTCTTCGGTCATCACGCCGGAAGCCAGCAGCTTCTGTTCAAAAATCTTGGTTACCGCTGGATGCGTTTGGATCGTCTTGTACAACCGGGGTTGAGTAAAACTGGGCTCATCCGTCTCGTTGTGTCCGTAACGCCGGTAGCAGTACATATCGATGACGACGTCGCGCCCGAATTGCTGGCGAAATTCGAAGGCCGTCTTTGCCGCAAACGCGACTGCGACCGGGTCATCGCCATTCACATGGAAGATAGGGGCCTCGATCATTTTGGCCACGTCGGTGCAATACGCGCTCGAGCGAGCGTCCGCCGGTAAGGTCGTAAAACCGATTTGGTTGTTAACGATGATGTGGACGGTGCCTCCGGTTTCATACCCGGGCAGCTGCGATAAATTCAACACTTCCGCCACCACACCTTGCCCCGCAAAGGCGGCGTCTCCGTGAATCAATAGCGGAAGTACTTTGATCCGATGCTCGGTATCGCCGACGATCCGTTGGCGCGCCCGCGCTTTTCCTTCCACGACAGGATTTACAATTTCCAGATGGCTCGGATTTGCAGCCAAATGGATCCCAATCTCCGACCCAGCCTCCAAAATCCGGGCGCTCTCGTATCCGAGGTGATACTTAACGTCTCCATCACCGGCGACCAAGTCGGGGATATAGTTTTCCGAAAATTCTTTGAAAATCGTTGGGTAAGACTTCTTCAAAAAGTTGGCTAAAACGGTCAGCCGTCCACGATGAGCCATCCCCATGATAATATCCGAAACATTGGCTCCGCCACACGCGCTCAAAATGGTTTCAAGGATTACCATCAAGCTTTCTCCGCCCTGCAATGAAAAGCGTTTTTGACCGATGAATTTCGTGTGAACGAATTGTTCGAAGGTCTCGGCTTCCATCAACCAACGAAGAAGCTGCTTCTGTTGATTCGCATCCGGCCGGAACGAATCAAGGCGGCCTTCAATTCTCTCCCGGACCCATTCCCGTACTTGCTCATTCTGAATATGCATGAACTCTACCCCGACCGTTCCGGAGTAGATCGCATTCAGCGTGCTGACCAAATCACTCAACTTGAGCGACCTGCCATTCTGAAAGTAGCGGGAGGCGACCACAGTCGAACCGGCCACGTCAGCCAAACCGAGCGCTTGAAGAGTCAGAGCCGGTTGAACCGGGTCTGCATCATTCAGTGGGTCCAACTTCGCCTGGGTGTGGCCCAAAATCCGATAATTAGTGACCAGCGCGTCAACTCGGTTCTGCAGGTCAGCCTCGGCCGGCGAAACATAAGGAGCGGTAAGTGTCTTATGTCCGTTACGAGCCGGTGAATTTCCGAGTTCAAATCCTTCGAAGAAAGCGGACCACGTCGCGTCGACCGATGCCGGATCTTTTTTCCAACGTTGATGATATTCGTCCAAAAGATCGGCGTTCCAATCGTTCAAATACGATGTTCTCATATTTTTGCTCTCAGAGAGCAGAGGACCAGAAATCTAAACGAATAAGCAGACTCCCCAAACGAATTTTGATTAAAAATTGGTCAATGCAAATCGCGACACCGTGAACAAAGCCAGCCGCAAAAACCGCAAATAGGTACCGCGAATGGACACGAATTCACGTAGATGATCTTGGCTGCAACTCCGTCAGCGGTGAGCACATAGTGTTGAATTTAACTGATCACCGGTTGCTGGTTGCTGGTTGCTGGTTGCTGGTCGCTGGTCGCTGGTCGCTGTTGCTGTTGCTGTTGCTGTTGCTGTTGCTGTTGCTGGTTACTGGTTACTGATGGTTCTTGCGGGTCTGGTGTGGGATCGTTAGCAGGATCTTTGACCGCCATGAAATGGCACAACAGAACAGCCCAGGTCTTCAGGCCTGGGTTCGGTCCACATTAGGCGCTCGCCCTGAAGGGGCGTCCGAAGAGTTGTCCGACGCAAACAGAGCGCAGTACACCCTAAGGCCGGTGCTCGTGAGGCCCCGTCGGGGACGGATCGTTTCCTCGTCCCGTGGCGGCGGGATCGTGACCGAAGCACCATCACGCTATTATCAATCACCGGGTGAGAATATGTCTGGAGTTCGGACACGCGGTTCAAGGCGCGCGAGGATCCGACTTCGCCACAATATCTGAGACCGAGCTCTTTCGCTTAAGGCTATGTCGGACAGGCAGCGCGCCCTCCCTGAATGGCACCAGGTCGGTCGCCCTTTCAGGGCGAATTTGTGGGGGCGCCTTACCCAGGCCTAAAGACCTGGGCTATTCTGTTATGCCATTTCATGGCTATCAAACGTCCGGCCGTTACAATCCCACGCTAAACCCAGAA
>DASUWQ010000166.1:0-3849 GCA_036378375.1 Chthoniobacterales bacterium | reverse complement strand
CATGTCGGCCAGCATGGACTGCACCATCTGGAAGGCGCCGATGGGCTTGCCGAACTGCTGCCTCTGGCTCGCGTAATCCAGCGAAAGCTCTACTTTGCGGCTTTGCGTGAGATTTCTCTGTCTTTGTGTCCTTTACGTATTGTGATTTGAGCTTTTAGGGGCGGGAAGAAATCAGGGGAGCTTCAGGTTCGATCGCGGCGATACCATTGGGTAACAACTCATCAGCTAACAAGGTTAAGCCGTCATTGGGTCCATGTTTGCGTAGACGGATGTACCTGCTTTTGACAATCGTTGTTTGATCAGGAAGAGAGCGCCATTAGTCATCCCTTGATTCGCTCCGGCAGAGTCCGACACTTTTGTTATGAGCAAACATCATCGTCATCACAAACGATCCAAGGGCTCGGATGAACCGATGGTTTTCGACAGATTTTCTTTTGGCTCGATCTGCATCGACGGTATGTCATACGAGCACGACGTCGTCATCGATCGGGGAGAAATTCGCAAACGCGATAAAAAACCATCCAAGAAATTTCGTGACGATTTTGGTCACACCCCGTTGTCCATCGAGGAAGAGATTCCTTGGAAATGCCACAGGCTCATCGTTGGGACTGGCGGTGGCGCTTTGCCGGTTATGAAGCAGGTAAAACAAGAAGCACACCGGCGTGAGATCGAACTGATTATTCTACCGACCGAGGAAGCCATTCAGGTATTGAAAGAATGCCCAGAAGACACCAATGCGATTCTGCATGTGACGTGTTAGTGTCTCTAGCTGTGCATCCAGCGTAACCGCCTCGCCTAAATCTTTGTCTTAAACCTTTGTGGCTTTGCGTGAATTTCTTTCCTCCTCGTGCTCGTCCTCGTCCTCGTGCTCGAATGAATGCTTGGTATTGGGAGACCCTAGCACGAGCTCACGATCAGCCGCGTCCATTAACTCAAAGTTCTAGATCAGCAGCGCGTCTCCAAATCGAGCACGAGCACGAGGACGATTTGGTTGCGACTTTCAACGACACTAAGTAGGAAAATGCCCGGCGAAGATGCTGACGCATAATCCGGTCACAAAAAAGGACTTACTCGCAGCCACTTCGAGTGTTTATTGGCGGTGCGAAAGGAGTACCCCCAATGAACCGTCTGAATAATTCTTTCGGACGAATTGCCGTCCGACTTTTTGGTGGTTTCGTCATCGTTTCCCAACTGACCGTGCTTCATTTTGTTCCGGCTGAAACCATCCGGTTCGCCGGCGATTCTGATCTCGTCGGTGACAATGGACGTTGGACAAGAGCAGTCGCGGAGGAATGGGCTGAGAAAACCAACAACACGGTCGAATACATTAGTAGACCTGCTGATGCTACCGCGACGCTTCAGCTGTATCTCCAGTATTGGGGATCAAAAAGTGCGGATGTGGACGTGTTTCTGATCGACGTTATCTGGCAAGGAATAGCGGCTCCGTTTGCTGTCGATCTCAAGAAGTTCATCAAAAGCGATATCATCTCAGAGTTTTTCCCGCACAGCATCGAGAACAATACGGTGAACGGCCGCCTGGTCTCGATGCCCTGGTTTATCGACGCGGGACTCCTCTATTATCGGACCGATCTGCTAGAGAAGTACGGGTACAGCGGTCCGCCGAAGACCTGGGAAGAGCTGGCCGAAATGGCAAAAAAGATCCAGGACGGCGAACGTGCTACTGGGAACCTGGCTTTTCAGGGTTTTGTTTTTGAAGGAAAACCGAGTGAAAGCCTGACCTGCAACGCGGTCGAATGGATCTACAGCTACGGTGGTGGAACGATTATTGGCCCGGACAAGAGCGTGACCATCAATAACCCGAATGCGATCAAGGCGCTGCAAACCGCGAAAAGCTGGGTGGGAACAATTTCTCCGACAACTGTCGCTACCTATGGCGAAGAAGAAGCTCGGAATATCTGGCAGTCAGGTAATGCCGCCTTTATGCGCAATTGGCCGTACGCCTACCCGTTGGGCGAGAATCCGAAGAGCCCGATTTCTGGAAAATTCGATGTGACCGCGTTACCGAAAGGTGGCGACGATGGCAAGAACGCTGCCTGTCTGGGCGGCTGGCAATTAATGATTTCCACGTATTCAAAGGTGCCGAACGCCTCCGCCGATCTGGTTCGCTATCTTACTTCAGCAGAGATACAGAAGAAACATGCGATCGAGTTAGGTCTCCTTCCGACGCTGCCTGACCTGTATAACGACCCCGATCTACAACAAAAAATCCCGTGGTTTAAGAATGCGTCAGAGATTCTGGCTAATACGGTTGCCCGCCCTTCGACTGTCACCGGCGGATCCTATAATCAGCTCTCTCAGGCCGTATTTGAAAACGTAAGCAAAGTACTTAACAGCCAAGAATCAGCCGAAGACGGAATCCAACAGATAGCGCGAATGGGTAAACGCGTTGTGCCTTGAGAAGTAAAAAGTTCGCGCAATAGGGAAGATCACAGAGGTTACAAAGACAGAAGGATTTCTTACAGAAGGCAACGAAGGTAACGAAGGTATGGCGTAAATCTCAGTCTAGACGTCTCCTGAACCTCCCCTGATTTTGCGGACACGGGAACACAAAGTAAGATGAGTGCAACCGTGAAGAACAGCAAAATGGCCCGAAGGTACGGGGAGGAGTTCAAGCGCGAAGCGGTGGAGCTTTTGCTACACAGTGGTAAAACTCACCGGCAGGTAGCGCGGGAATTGGATATCAGCGAACCGACGTTAAGCCTTTGGAAGAAGGCCTATCTGGGCCAGCAGAAGCCGGCTGAGATCGAGGGGGAGATGAAGAGTCCGGAAGAGATGGCCAAGATCATCCGGGAGCAACATAAAGAGATTGAGTATCTCAAACGGCAACGGGAGATCTTAAAAAAAGCCATGAGCATACTGGGGGAAGAACCGACCAACGGTATGCGATGATTGAAAAGCTCTCGGTTCAGTTTCCGATCAAGGAGTGTTGTATGGCTCTGAGGGTATCGCGCAGTGGCTATTACCGGTGGGCGGCCGCTGAGCGGTCTTTAACAACCCAGGCTAATGGAGAGCTTTTAAAACAAATCCAATGCCTCTACACTGACCATAAAGGCCGGTACGGTAGTCCGCGCATTACCGCAGCGCTTCGGCAAGAGGGGCTGCGCTGTGGTAAGAATCGCGTAGCACGCCTGATGCGTGAGAACAAACTGGCCGCTCGGCGTAAGCGGGCATTCCGACCCCGAACGACTCTTGCTGGCCAAGCAGCAGCACCTAATCTGATCAAAGAGCTGGTCCCAAGCGGCCCGGATCAGATCTGGGTTAGCGACATTACCTATGTGTCCACCGCTGAAGGCTGGCTCTATCTGGCGGTGATTTTAGACCTCTTTAGCCGCCGAGTGGTGGGTTGGAAACTAGAAGATCGCCTCGATGCCAGCCTTGTGCACCAGACGCTCCAAAACGCCCTGATTGTACGTCAGCCAAAAGCGGGTCTCTACTTCCATTCCGATCGGGGGTGTCAGTATTCCAGTCACCTAGTGCGCAAACCTCTGGAGGTAATCGGGGCTTTTAGCAGTATGAGCGCGTTGGGCAACTGCTATGATAACGCCAAAGCAGAAGCGTTCTTCAGCACCTTAAAAAGCGAATGCTTTCCGCTGTCGAACTGTTTTCAATCCAAGGTCCAAGCCCGTAGTACTATCTTCGAATACATCGAGGTATACTACAATAACCAACGTATTCACAGTGCGTTAGGATATCAGAGTCCTCGTCAATACGAGTCTTGTTATAAACCAGAAAAAGAAACACTTTTTCGAAAGAAAAAGTTACAGTTAACCTCGTCTGCAGAAGGCGGAGCGAAGGTCAAGCGAGCAAACGGAATAAATGGGGGAAGCC
>DASUWQ010000165.1:0-3143 GCA_036378375.1 Chthoniobacterales bacterium | reverse complement strand
ATGTAGAGACCTTGAAGATAGTCCAACGGAAGGCGCTCATCCTTGTAAAGGTGCCGCAAATAAAGGGGTTTATGGGCGCATTCAATGATCTCGGCCGTCCGATTGTATTTTCGAATCCGCGAGATCAGGTCGTCGTTCGGTTCCCCATTGCACTTGGTAATGAAGATATAGTTAGCCCGTTGCAGATTTTTGGGTGGCTCACGTAGCGTACCGCGCGGCAAAAGATACTCGTTTCCAAAAGGTGCTTGGCGATCGATCAGTACGATATCGAGGCGATGTTTGAGGTGTAAATATTGAAGACCATCATCAAGCAGTAGCGTGTCCGCGCGCAGCGCTTTTATGGCATGCAGGCCGCCTTTAACCCGGTCCTTGTCGACCACAACCGCGACGCCTTTGAGATTCGAAGCAAGCATGTACGGTTCGTCTCCGGCGCTGGCTGAATCCAGCAGAATGCGGCGTCCATCCGATACAACCCGAGGCGGCGTCTCCCCCCCTTTGCGCAGAAGCTTTTGGAGCCAGCTCTTCTTTTTCCGCGTATCAACGCTCTTATAGCCCCGGCTGAGGATAGCGACTCGGCGGCCGCCCTTTTGCAAAGCGCGAGCAAATTTCTCTACCACCGGCGTCTTTCCGGTCCCACCGACGGTCAGGTTCCCGATGCTGATTACGAGACAACCCAGCTGGCGTTCCTTGAGAATGCGCATCCGATAGAGATAAATGCGCAGTTGGACGATCCCGAGATACAAATGCGACAGCAGTCGCAAAGTGGTTCTAAGAAGGGTCGGTCGAACTCCATGGCGTCGTTCAAGGATGACATCGATTGCGTATTGTTCGAGTTCATCCAATCTACCTGGCATCCTGAGTCTCCTTCTCTAAGATCCTAGCGCCGGAGTTGTCGGCCTGCACGATGCTGAGTGTGCCTTGGGCTTTTCCGGCCGCAACTCGCATGGCATCGGCAACAGGCTTTGGATCTTGGGTGGTCAAACAGGCGATGGTCGAACCGGAGCCGCTCAAGAAACCGCCGAGCGCGCCCGCCTTTTGACCGGCGCGCACCAAGTCGCGCAATATCGGGACCAACGGCTCACGGTACGGTTCGTGCAAGCGGTCGTAAAACGCATCGCGGAGAGATTCGTAATCCTGACTGGCAAATGCAGCGGCGATCAGCGCGACATTAGCGAGATTCTCCACGATATCGGTCCTGGGATAGGTTACGGGCAATACTTTCCTGGCCTCCGAAGTCGCTACTTCGAAGTCCGGAATGAATAACACAAAATGGAGGTCTGCCGATACATCAAAACGTTGGACGACATTTCTGCGAGCATTGACCACGGTGAACCCGCCGTGCAGTGCGGCCGCGGTGTTGTCGGGGTGACCTTCCAGATGGTCACAGAGTTGCTTGATCTCCGATGTCGAATAAACATTGCCGGCTAGCCGGTTAAGTCCCAAGAGTACGCCTAACCGCAAAGTAACACTGCTGCCCAGACCCCGCGCTGGAGGCACGTCCCCTTGCAGGTTCCAATCAAATTCGAAAGGAGACATTGTCGAATTCGAGAAAAAGGCGTGGGCGGCTTCATCGACCATCTTGGGGTGGGGGCTCGCTGACGTGCCTGAACCATTGACGCGGCTGACCCGGGTCTGGTTCCATAATTGTAAGGCCACACCAAGGCAATCAAACCCAGGACCGAGATTGGTTGTCGATGCCGGGACCTGAACGGTTACTTCCATTAGCGGCAGGCAGCATCGACCAGAGGGCTGAAGAGTTCAAGAATAGGCGAAAGCCATGCGATTTATGGGACAGGACGTTACGAGGGGCTGATATCAACGACATATAAGCCAATCCCGCTTGAGAAATTTGCGATGACGTACGCAAATTTGCCGTTGGGCGCCATAGCTACCGTCTCAGGGTAAGGAAGAGGTCCAATCGGTTGTCCAACGACCTGACCAGAGGCGATTTCGACCATCTCAACCACGTTCGATGCGAAGTTGCCTTCCTCCCGAATCATATATAGGAACTGTCCATCGGGGGTTATTACCGCAGGACCATGGCGAAAGGTCTGTCTAATCCATCGGATTGGCCGATCTTTCGAAGTACTGATGACCGTAACCAATCTCTCCGAGCTGACGAAGAGTTGCTCACCGTTCGGATCCATCACATCTGTGGGGCCGTTGTCGGGAGGGACACGGGGGTACTTCCGCTGGAGGGTAGAAACCACACCTTGCGTGGCCGTATCAACCACCGATAGATACCGATGACTTTTGCCATTCGGCGGATTTTTACCACGGCTCACAGTGATATAAGCTTTACTGCTGTCCGGCGTGAAAGCGACGTCCCAAGCACGGTGGCCAATTCCGATCAAATTTGAGATCTGATTAGTGGCAGTATCGATGACTGTGACAGTATTGTTGCCACTATTGCACACATAAAGCTCTTTGCCGTTAGGGCTTACCGCCAATCCGTGGGCGGTGAGAACATTCAACGTCTTAGTTACCGTGTGGGTGACCGTGTCAATGACCCAGACGGTTGGGCTATCAAAATCGGTTACATACAGGGTGTCTCCGTTTGGCGTGATAGCTAAGTTATAGGGAAACGTATTATTACCGACATTGATCGTGAAAGTAATCGTGTTGGTAGCCGTATCTATTACCTGTGTTATTCCGGTTTGGCTGGTTGGAGCAGAGCCTCGAATAGTGCTCGTAACATAGACAAACTTGCTATCCGGGCTCACCACCATTGAATTCGGCTCTGATCCCAGAGGGATAGTGGCAACGATTTGATTTTTCGGAAGACCGGCGTTCGCACTCGGAGAGTTATTGACCGGTACTTGTGCAAACCCTGTTAGTGTAGTCAAAGAAAGCACGACCAAAGCGACATGCGCCAAAGTGAATAGGCATCTTCCAGCCTGGGCCATCGCGTTTGCATTTTCCATGAGAGGACGAGTCCTAAGAACGAGGGGAATCAGAAAAAGTGTAGCCGTCGGGAGCAGGGGTGTCAATCCAAGGCGTCCCACCACTGACGCACGACCCATCCTTGAACTCCTAACCTCCTTCTCCTATGGTTCGCCGTTTCGCGCTATGGAGGAACAGCCAAAAGACAAATTGACTCGGCGGTCTGAAGATCGGGCAGCGGACCAGGCGCGTTCATTCAA
>DASUWQ010000164.1:0-6389 GCA_036378375.1 Chthoniobacterales bacterium | reverse complement strand
GGGGTGACGCGGACCTTGAGTCGGATTAGCATTATAGCAACTTATAGGAGAAGTTAAGGTTACAACCTAACTAACTATGAGATGGTCGTTTAAAATTGCGCGCATCGCAGGGATCGATGTCCGGATTCACGCTACCTTTTTCTTACTCCTGGGCTTTGTGGCGTACTTTGCCGGTCATAGAGCAGGGGCGAGTTGGGGATTGAACGCGGTTTTGATTTGGCTCCTGGTTTTCCTTTGCGTACTGCTGCACGAACTAGGGCACGCTCTCGCTGCTAAAGCGTACGGGATTCCGACGGTCGATATTACTTTATACCCGATCGGCGGCGTTGCCCGCATGGAAAGAATGCCGGAGAAACCGGTGCAAGAACTAGTAGTAGCCATCGCCGGACCGTTGGTCAACGTGGTGATCATTATCGTCCTGGGTGCGGTGCTTTTCGCCACCGGAGGTCTAGATCTAACCGCGATCGTTACTGATCCTAATCTCCTCCAAATTTTGTTTTGGACGAACATTGTGATGGTGATCTTCAACTTGGTCCCCGCTTTTCCTCTGGATGGAGGACGGGTACTGCGCGCGCTTCTAGCGACGCGGATGGAATATGCCCAGGCGACTAGGGTCGCGGCCGGAATTGGGCAAGGCTTAGCCCTGGCGCTAGGCATTTTCGCCGCCTTCACCGGCCAGATCCTTCTGATTCTCATCGCCATCTTTATTTACATGGCGGCTGAAAGTGAAGCGGCGGTTGTGCAGATGCGGTCAGTAACGGCGGGTTTACCGGTTTCGAGCGCGATGGTAACTCGGTTCGATACGCTGGATCATCGGTCGACTTTAAACCAAGCGATCGACGTGCTCCTGGGAACATCTCAACATGAGTTTCCTGTATTGGACGACAATGGTGGTTTCGCCGGATTACTCACCAAGCATGATCTGCTCGTCGCCCTGCGCAACAGCGGCGCCGATACTCCCGTTACCGATGTCATGGTGAAAGGTTTACCGACCGTTCTTCCCCAAACCAGTCTAGACCGGGCTCTTGATTTCGTCAGACAGGCTGGGGTTGCGGCGTTGCCAGTTCTGGATAATACCGGCCGATTGGTTGGTCTATTTACACCGGAGAACGTCAGCGAATTGCTCATGGTAAGAACCGCTCTTGGAAAGAAGAAGCGAGGTGTGGCTTAGCGCGCAGCTTTTGACTCGAGTCTTAACGGCCTTTGTGGCCTTGTTGTGAAAATTTTTGTCTTTTCTCCTCCCTTAGCGATTAAATTTTAATCGCTCTCCTGATTCAAATTGCGGTAAGATGCTTATCGACGGGATATTATGCTGGCTCCTAGCGTTTCTGCCCTGCGTTCATCAATTAGATGCCGCTCCTACGGAGCTGCGCGGGTTTTGATATGGCGCAGCTATAAATATTTCGCTCCTACGGAGCTTGTCGTCGATTACGGGATCGTCCGGACTCGAACGTGGCCCGGCCCCGCGGCCGCTGAAATGAAGGTTCCGCAATTCTAACCGATCACACCCTTGATCTCGGCAGCGTCCCAATTCGATCCAGCGATTGTCGCGGATCATTACAACGAGTTAGACGTTTTCTATCGAGAGCTTTGGGGTGAACACGTGCATCACGGGCTTTGGGTCAATGGTCAGGAAAGCCCGGAGGTCGCGGTACGGCATCTGGTGGATGTCGTGGCTAAGGAAGCGCAGATCAAATCCGGCGATCATGTGATCGATATCGGGTGTGGTTACGGTGCGGCAGCCCGGCAAGTGGCTCAGCACTACGGCGCCGAAGTGACCGCTATCACCCTTTCTTCGGCTCAACATGCTTATGCCCAGAGTGTCACTGCTGGCACAAATCCGGTTTATTTGATAGCGGATTGGCTAACTGCCGATTTCCCCCGAAGCTTTGACGCAGCGATCGCGATCGAAAGCTCCGAACACATGCCAGATCGGGACGAATTTTTTCGAAGAGCGTACAAAGTATTGGCAGCGGGAGGACGCTTTGTGGTGTGCGCCTGGCTAAGCAGTGAAGCTCCATCATCGATGGAGATTACCTGGTTGCTCCGACCAATCTGCGACGAAGGCAGGGTTCCGTATCTGCCGTCCCTCAACGAACTGGTCGCATCAGCGAGAGCTGCCGGATTTGAAGTAGTTAACTCCCAAGACTGCACGCACGCAGTCCGCCGTACCTGGGGCATTATCTTCAAGCGGATGATCGGCAGCTTGCTAACGGATCGTCGTTATCGCGCCTTCCTCCGAGACCCGCGGCGACGTAATCGCATTTTCGCGCTCACGGTAGTACGGCTGTGGCTCGCCTATCGGGTAGGCGCGATGCGGTATGGGATCGTCACTTTGCAGCGTGAGCGATGACTGGTAGGGCGAAAAGTAAACGGTAAGCTGTAAGCAGTAAGCGGTAAGATCCGAGGATCTCGGAACCAGAAACTGACAGATTGCAGATTGAGGGAAACGCCCGCTCAACGCTTGGAGGGGAGCCGCTTTTGACCGTCCTAAGTCGAACGCACTTTTTTTTGAAACGTTGGTTGCTGGTAATCGGCGTGTGTTTGCGGGCGGCTCCCGCAAACGGCTCCTGATGTGCCACAGCCTGTAGCGTTTTTCGTCTGTTCCCAGCGGCTAAACACGTCCCAGGTAATTCACGCGTAGAGACGTTTCCGGGAGCCGCCTGCTATCCGATGTCGAGCGGTGCCATGTTTTTTCGCGCGATCATGCCAGGGGTCTGGCTATGGTCAAAAGCGGCTCCCCTCCAGGCGTTTGGCGAGCCCCATCGCGATCTGTCATTTGTCATTTCTGGTTCCAAGATCCTCGGATCTTACCGCATACTGCTTACTGCTTACTGCTTACTGCTTGTGCTACCCCTCATCCCAAGCCAATCACTAATCACTTCTCACTTCTGAAGTGTCCGGCGCAAAGCCGCGGCGGAGAGTGTTTTCGGTTACCACGCGTGGGAACGTGAAATGCAGCAGATAATCGCGGCCACCGGCTTTGGTGCCGCCGCCGGACATATGAAAGCCGCCGAACGGATGGCGGCCAACGATGGCGCCGGTGATGGATCGGTTAATATAAAGGTTCCCGACTTGGAAACTGTTCCGCACCTTCGCAATATTATCCGGACTTCGGGAATAGAGCCCGCCGGTCAAAGCAAACGGGGTCGAATTCGCCATCTCGACCGCTTGAGTCAGATCGCTGGCCTGATGGACTGACAGAACCGGTCCGAAAATTTCTTCCTGAGCGATTTGCGCATCGATGGGCACATCAACGAAGATGGTGGGAGGAACGAAGTAGCCTTTCAAATGGGCCGGCAGAGTCGCTTCAAATGCGGTTTTGTGTTTCTGCTTACCGATGGTCCGGTAACGATCGATCTTTGCTTGGGCGTCTTTGTCGACCACCGGGCCGACATCGGTGGAAGGATCTTCAGGATAACCGACCTTCAACGCTGCGGCAGCTTCAGTGAGGCGAGGTAACAGCCGGTCTCCAACCTCTCCAACTAGAATCAGCCGGGAAAGCGCAGAGCATTTCTGGCCTTGAAAGCCGAACGCGGAATGGATGATGCCGAGAACGGCTTCATCCAGATCGGCATCGGTATCCACAATGAGCGCGTTTTTCCCGCCCATCTCGCAGATCACTTTTTTCAGGTTTCTTTGTCCGGGATGAGTGACGCCGGCGAGTTGCCAGATAGAGGTGCCGACCTCACGCGACCCGGTAAAAGCGACGAAATCGACCTCCGGATGAACAACCAGGTAAGAACCAACTGCTTCCCCGGTACCGCTGACCAAATTAGCCACGCCTGGAGGTACGCCGGCCTCTTGCAACGCCTGCATGAAAAGCGCGCCCACGACCGTTGATTGTTCGGCGGGTTTGATAACGACGGTGTTGCCGGTTACCAAGGCGGCAACCGTCATCCCACAAAGAATTGCGAGCGGGAAGTTCCACGGGGCAATAATGGCGCCCACACCTCTAGGGATGTAAGTTTCAATGCTGACTTCGCCGGGGATATCTTGAGTCAACCTGCCTGGTCCTAACCGGCGTGCCTCCTCGGCGTAGAACTCACAGAAATCAATCGCCTCAACCACATCCGCGTCAGCTTCCATCCAGGTTTTACCGACCTCGAAGACTTCCCAGGCAGCCAGCTCGTACCGGCGTTGGCGAAGCCGGCCGGCAACCCTTTGGATAATGCGAGCGCGTTCCTCAAAAGACGTTTGGCTCCAGCGTGAGAACGTTCCCCGAGCGGCCCCTACCGCGTCCATCACGTTGACGGAATTTCCAGCGGCGCCATAGCCGACGATCTGCTCCGGGCGAGCCGGATTCACCGAAGGGATTCCTTCATCCGCGGTGACCTGCTTGCCATTGATTACCAGAGGGTAACTTTTGCCGAGTTGACTCTGCACTTGCTGCAGCGCGAGATCCATTTTTCGGCGAGCATCGTCGATCGCAAAATCGGCCGGTGGCTCATTCACGAACTCGGGTTCCGCTAAACTAGGCTGAGTGTGACCGTTAGCCTGGTTATCCCCAATCAGTGAACTTGGGTCTGCAAGCAAAGCGGAGATAGAAGCGTTCGAGCTGAATTTTGCTCGTAGAAACCCCTCATTCGAAGTGTTCTCGAGCAAACGGCGGACAAGGTAGGCCATACCGGGAACGAGTTCGCCGACCGGACAATATTCGCGTACCCGATGACCAAGCTTAACCAATGCGCGGCGAATCGGTTTGGCCATGCCGTACAGCATCTGAAATTCATAATCACCTGGCTTGAGCCCAACCTTGCCCGCGTAGACGATGGCGTGGGCGATACTCCGGACGTTGTGCGAAGCGAATGCCGGGTAAACGAGGTCGCGATTTTCTAAAAGAAGCCGGGAAACTTTTTCGTAATTGGAGTCGGTCTCCGCTTTCGAAACAAAGACCGGTACCTCCCAAGTCCGTTGAGCCGCAATTACCTTTTCGTAATCCCAGTAGGCCCCTTTTACGAGACGGATCGTGAAACGTCTCCGTAAACTTGAATTCCAGGAGAGCAGTTCTTCGGTATCCGCAAAAGAATCCCTGAGATAGCATTGGATGACGAGTCCAAGGTGAGGGTAATCAGCAAATTCCGGGTCTGTGCGCAGCTTCTTAAAGAGATCGATCGTCAGCTGTTTCAACCCATAGTGTTCCATGTCCAGGTTGATAAAAGCGCCTAACCGCTTGGCCTGAGCGACGATCGGACGGAGCCGGGCCAGGATCATCTCGATGCTGTTTTCCGGATCGGTTGCTTGGATCCGCGCGCAGAGGGCCGAAATTTTTACCGATACATTGACCAGTGGCGGTTCGGTAGCGGCTAACGGGCCCTCAACGCGCCAATCGGCCGTGGCGCCCGCCAGGAATTCAAGCAATTGGTGATAGCGCTGCGCATATTGTTCGGCCTCGCGTTCACTCACCACGGTCTCCCCCAAAATATCGACAGTGAATCTGGCATGCTCTTTCCAAGTCTGGCGAAGGTTTCGTAGGGCGGACGGCCCATCCTTGCCAGTGATAAAAATGTTCGCCATCGCAGCCACGTTTTTCCGGATCACCGTCGCCGGCACCGCTGGTAAAACCGTCCCAACGCTCAACGCGCCTCGCAGCAGTCCCGAGGCGGTGGCTTTCGAATCCCGCAGATATTCCGAAAGATGCCTGACCACGTCATCTGCTGAGGTGAGGGTGGGAAGAACATCGACGAATCGGAACATCTGAGTTTTGAAGCTCTCATCCCGCATGCACCAATCCATGAGCCGGCTGTAAAAATCGTGCCGGCGAAACCCGGAGTTTTCTCGCTGGGATTGGTCGATTAAGGCGAAGATCTCGCGACCAGTGTGTTCAATTTCCTGCTGAAGGAGAGCGCCAGGATTCATTGCGTAAAAAACAGAAAATAGAGCCGAATCTGTAGACTGGGTACAGTAATTAAGTTAGGGGTCGAGTGCCAGCTCTGGCGCTGCCTGTTGCTATCTCGTCATGCCGGTTTGAGGTGTCTCCAGATCAAGAAATTTTGGCGGATGGCTGTCGAGTAATACCGGGTGCCAGTTTTGTACGCTAGGATCCAAAAGATAGGTCCTTGTATACCAATAGATCGGGATGATCGGCGCAGCTTCAAGCAAGATGGTTTCTGCTTGTCGCAAAAGACCAAGGCGCTGGACAGGATCTGCGGTCGCCGCGGCCTGATTGATCAATTCATCGTAAGCCGGACTACCCCAGTTTGTGCGATTGTTTGGGTTGCCAGTCGTCCAAATTTGCAAAAAACCGATCGGATCGGCGATACCCGATCCCCAGGCGCCTCTGAGAATCGAATAATGAGTACGATTCATCGAATCGATGTACACCTTCCACTCCTGGTTCTCGATGCCGACGGAGATATTCAAGTCTTGCCGCCACATCTGTTGGATGG
>DASUWQ010000163.1:0-3749 GCA_036378375.1 Chthoniobacterales bacterium | reverse complement strand
GATGTCCGGTCGGATTCTTTCCAGCGGCAAAGTAGTAGTGAAAAAAGGAGGCGTGCTGCGTGGGACGGTTAACGCCAAAAGTTTTTTGGTAGATCGCGGAGGTGAGTTCTCCGGTGAATTGACCATCGGTCAACCGACGATGGTACAAGGCGACCTGTTGAAAGCGGCCCCGGATCACCACCCGTCTGATCATGATCATGATCATGATTCGGACGCCGGGACAGATTTTACACTCGCGCCTGTTTAGTTTCTTGAGCTTAAAGGCCGGAAGCTAAGCTTCGTAGGAGCGTAATCTTTATAGCTCATTAGCAAAACCACGACCCGACGGGCTTACGGTTCGAGGGTTGATCTCGGACTTGCCGTCGCCTGCGGCGTTGCATTTGTTGTTGTCGGCATTGGCGTAACCGAACCCTGTGCGCTTGGAGAACCCTGCGCATTGGGGGATCCTTGTGCGCTGGCGGATCCGCTTGGCGAGGCTTGAGGCGTGGCGGATGCCCAGGAAGCGCTCGGGCTTGGTTTGGCCTGCACCTTAAGCCCGAGTTTAGCGGTTAGCCGATCCGCATCCCTTCGTGCCCACGCCGCCATAGCACTTTGGGGATAACGTCTGACCACCTCTTCGAAATCTTGTAGGGCTTCCTTTTGCTTGCCGCTCTTTTCGGTGAGCCTCCCGTGATAATACAAAGCCATCGGCGCGAGATAGCTCGAGTTGTAACCGCTGGAAACATCTGAATAGTACTTGAGAGCATCGTCGGTTTTACCCTCGGCTTCTGCGTTTGAGGCCAAACCGAAAAGCGCATTAACGAAAAGGGGGTGTCCGGAGTAGTCCTTAATGAAGGCCTGATACGATTTGTTCGATTCGCCGTACTGACCACTGCCAGCCTCGGCGCCAGCGATCTGCAGACCAGCGTTCCCGGCTGCGATCGTCCCAGGGTAGCGGGTCATCACCTTTTCCCAACCTTTGATATCATGAGCCCCCACAAATGCCTTTGCCGCCCTGGAGTTACGGACTGCTTGGTAACCGAAGTAGGCGCCAACCCCGACCAAAATCAAAAGGACCAAGGCGCTTCCCAACAAAACTTTTTTTCCGTGCCGCGACCAAAAAAGCTCGACCTGAACGGCCGTTAAGCTCGGCACCGATATCTGCTGATCACTAGACATGCAAAATTCTAAAACGTTTCCTAGCCACCGATTTCGCCGCGCGCTTCATCGGCCAGAGCGGTGCTAAGGTACCGCTCACCGGTGGAACACGCCACGGTGACGATGAGTTTACCCTGATTCTCTGGGCGTTGCGCGACCTGCAAAGACGCCCAGACATTCGCGCCCGAGCTGATCCCGGCCAAAATGCCCTCTTCTTTAGCCAGTCTGCGCGCCATCGCAATCGAGTCCTCGTTGGATACCGTAATCACTTCATCGACGATATCCATGTGCAAATTCGTGGGCACAAAACCGGCGCCGGTACCTTGGATTTTGTGCGGTCCAGGCTTCAATGGTTCCCCGTTAATGGTCTGCGTGATCACTTGCGAATCTTTGGGTTCCACAGCGATCGCTTTAAAGGATGGTTTGCGCTTTTTGATCACTTCGGACACTCCGGTGATCGTACCGCCGGTGCCGACCGCTGAAACCAGAATATCGACTTCGCCGTTGGTATCGTTCCAGATTTCTTCGGCCGTGGTCAGCCGATGAACCTCTGGGTTAGCCGGATTGTTAAACTGCTGGGGCATCCAGGAATTCGGGGTGCACTTGAGGATTTCTTCCGCCTTAGCTATGGCTCCCTTCATCCCACCGGAGCCTGGGGTCAGGATTAATTTAGCGCCGAGCATTGCCAGCAGAGTTCGGCGTTCCATGCTCATGGTTTCCGGCATGGTTAAAATAAGATTGTAGCCCTTCGCCGCGCACACAAAGGCGAGCGCGATTCCGGTGTTTCCGCTCGTCGGCTCGACAACCGTGGTGTCCTTATTAATAATACCTTCGCGCTCGGCGGCTTCGATCATCGACTTTCCGATACGGTCTTTAACGCTTCCCAGCGCGTTGAAGTATTCGCATTTGATTGCGATGGTAGCTTGAATTCCGGCAGTGATACGATTGAGCTTAACCAGTGGTGTACCGCCGACGGTCTCAACGATATTGTCGTAAAGTCTGCCTGAAGTTCGCATATTACGGTATTGTTTACCTGGGGAGAGGTGGGATGTCTAGATACACGAAGCGCCGCATCGTTCAAGTCAGTAAGTCAGAGGATAGCTAAAAAGCCGCAGCTAAAGAAGAGATTATGCCAGCCTTACTTGAGCCGGAAGCCGTTCAAACACTGTTACAAGAGGTCCCCGAGTGGAAGCTCGAAGAAAACACGATTTCTCGGACCTTCGAATTAGCCAATTTTTCGCTGGCTATCGCCTTTGTAAATAAAGTGGCCGATGAAGCGGAAAAAGCCAAACATCACCCGGATATCGATATTCGATGGAAGAACGTGCGCCTGGCGCTGTCGACTCATTCCGCTGGTGGCCTGACATCGGCCGACTTCATGCTGGCCAGAAAACTGGACCAGGTTTTTGGTCAGGTTGCTGGCGCCGCCTAAGGACCCCGAAAAGGGGCGAGTGTGCGAAACGGCGACGCGGCGATACGATAAAACTAATCACGTCCTAACCGCACCGAGTTTTTCGCCCTACCAGTCTTGTCGTGTCTCGCCCCATCGCCGTTTCGCCCACTCACCCTTTCGTCTCTCCGAGCCAGCCGTTGCTTTGCAGATCCTATTCTACTATTATTGCGGCGTGGTCGATGACCGCTGGTCCCGCGACTGCGGGATCAGAGGAAAGTCCGAACACATGAAGGCAGCATGCCGTGCGAAAGCGCGGGCAACCGACAGCGAAAGCTCCGGTTGACGGATAGTGTCACAGAAAATATACCGTCTGGCCTTGGCCGGATAAGGGTGAAAAGGCGGGGTAAGAGCCCACCGGTTGTTTCCGTAAGGAGCAACGCTTGAAAAACCCCTTGCAGTGCAAGACAGAACAGAGAGTCAGACGCCTTCCTACTCGGCTTGGCCGAGGGCTCTCGGGTAATAGTCGCATCCCGGAAGACGGGACGCCTTATATATAAGGTGAGACAAATGGTCATCCGGGCGGTTTCTTTTAGGAGAGATCGTCTAGACAGAATTCGGCTTACGCCACAAAACGAGGCTGGTTGGGTTAACATCCAACTAGCCTCGACTTTTTAACGCCGGGAACGCCGTGATCGCGCGGGAACGGAGTGCGCTCGTTATGCCTGCTTGTGGCTGGCAACCGGTGCTTCTGGCCAAGGAATCGATTTGAGCACCGAGCATTGCGTTCCCGGCGTTCTTGGCGCTGCTTATACATCCGCCAGCGCGCTCAACAAGGTATGCGCGCGCGTTGCGTCACTCGCTTTCAACACCAGTCGTATGGGAGCACCGGGATGTTCTACGCTGCCGTAGACGTAATCGACGTTTACTTTGGCCTCAGCCAAAGCGGCGGTGATTTCGGATAGCTTTCCCACACGATCAAACAGATCCAACACCAGGACTTCACCCTCGATTACATAAAAACCGCTGGATTGAAGGACCTTTTTGCAGGCTTCAGGGTCACTGGTTAGGAGTCGCACGACCCCTTGTTCGAGACTGTCGATCAGCGACAGAGCCTCAATATTGACCGCTTGAGTGCTCAGCAGCTTGCAGATCGCTGCGAGCTGGCCGGGCTGATTCGCAAGAGCGACTGTGATTTGTCTCTCGACATGGATTTTCATTC
>DASUWQ010000162.1:0-4101 GCA_036378375.1 Chthoniobacterales bacterium | reverse complement strand
ATTTACGGTGATCGCGATCGCCTACCGGATAAATCATGTCGAAGGCTCGAAAGGAATCACATTGGACCCGAATGGAACACCGGTGACAAAGGTGATTGCGACCGCGACAACGAAGGATGACAAGGGCGTCGAGACCACTGCTCCGGTAAAAGACAAAGATGGAAATTTTGTTTTTGAGAAGAATGCTGATGGTACCGACAAGGATTACACGCTGACTTATGCGCCGGACCACGCGATCGACAAAGGAGCAGATCCCAAAAATCCGACGAATACTTTTGAGTTTCATTCCGACGCTTTGTCGGTGGTCTCACCGCACGGATTCAGCTTCATGCTGGTTCAGGCGTGCATTGCCATTCTGATTCTCGTCGGGTTCGAATCAGTCACCTCGATGGGTGAAGAAGCGAAGAACGCGAAGCGAGATATCCCAAGGGCAGTATTACTGTCTCTCGTGATTCAGGGCGCATTTTGTTATCTCTTTGAATATTTCGGAGCGAACTTTTTCCTGAATAGCGGCTATACCGCGACGACGGCTTCTGCTTCTCCGGCGCCAATCGGAGATATGATGCAGATTGTCGGCACCTGGGTTTTCGGTAGCGCCAGCGCTGGTTGGTGGTTTATGATGATTCAGGCCTGCACGGTATTTCTGGCCTTGATTGGTACGACGCTGGCCTGCATGAACACAGGTGCTCGTGTGACTTACGCGATGGGTCGCGATGAGGAGCTTGCCGGTAACCTTGGCGTGCTCCACTCGAAAAATCTAACCCCGCATCGAGCAATTTGGACCCTCGCCATCATCTCGATCATCATCGGCATGTTCGGGGTAGCGTTCTATTTCTGCGGTGGGGCGGCGCAAACTACAGATGCGATCAACGCGCTTCCGAAGAACATCTGGTACAGTTTCGGTATCTACCCGCACGATGCGGCGGTCAATATGCCGCAGAGCCTGCTGGTGATAACTTTAGCCAGCAACTTTGGCACGTTCTTGCTCTACATGATGACCTGCATCATCGCGATCATCGCGTTCCGAGAACATCATAGCTTCCACGGCTTCAAGCACGTGGTGGTTCCCGTGTTCGGGTTATTGGCCAATCTGCTCTGTATGCTCTTCTATTTGATTGGGCCGTTTTCGGTCGCTGGGATGAGTTACAAAGAGCCCTTTATCGCGCTCGGTATCGCCGCAATATGGGGCATTTATGGAGCATTCTACTTTCTCGGGAGCAGCAAGAAGAAGGATAAGCCGGTTCTAGTCCCGTCTCGCGCGTAGAAGAGTTAGCGCTACCAGTTAGGAGATCAGGTTAGATTAGCTAGTCCGATGCCCCGAAAGCTTCCCGCGGCACAGCTTTCGGGGCTTTTTTTGCGCAGATCAACAAAGTGCGAATCTGGTTCCGCAAGAGCTCGCAGAGAGCGAGTAGAAACTGACGAGCATGAAGGAAAACAGCGGGGCATCTGTATCTTCGGCCTAACGGAGGGGCCGAACGATAACACCCAGATCACGAGGCAATTATCTACCTATAATCCCCGGGTTTTATTGGGTTTTCGTCCAGCTGGTAAGCTTCCTGCTAGCTATCGGCCTTCGGGCGTACACGACTTGTTAGTGTTCGCTCGTTATAAACCTTAACCACTTATCGAGAGCGGCTTGAGTTCTCTAGCTCGGCCGATTCCACACCTTTGGAAAGAAATCATTTCATGAGGGGCGCACAACGATGCGTTACGGCGGCTGCCTTCGGGCTGCTGGTCTGCAGTTTAAGCGATTCTCCGCCGGCGTTTGGTCAGGCTGTATCGACCAGCCCGACCCCGGCGCCTGATGGTAAAGAAGTAAAGAAGATTGTCCCAACACCTAAGCCGCCAGAACCACGCTTTAAACTATATGGCTGGATCGAGGGAGGAATTACGGGAAACCCGGACTCACCCATCGACAACCATAACTTTGGGCATTTGTTTACGGACCGGGCGAATGAACCGCTTTTGAACCAAGTCTCAATCGTTGGGGAACGCGCTTTAGATCCGAACGCGACCGGCTTTGATTGGGGCTTCAAAGCTTGGTTCATGGAAGGCAGCGACGCTCGTTTTACCAAGTCGATGGGACTTCTGGACCTGGCGACTGATTCTCGGATACAGCCGGATTTTCCTGAAGTTTATGTCAGTGCGCACATCCCAATCGGCACGACGGGAGGACTCGACCTCAAAGTGGGCAAATATGCCGACCCGATGAGCGCGGAGACCATCGATCCGAGGAACAATGTGTTCTATTCACACAGTTACATCTTCAACTTCGGGGTGCCACTCAATGACTTTGGGTTCCTCGGTGTTTTCCACGTCAACAAATATCTCGACCTGTATGGCGGACTCAATCGAGGTGTTAACGCCACTTTCAAAGACAATAATAGTTCCCTTGCCTTTGAAGGAGGTTTCGGATTGAACCTGCTCGATGGGAATTTGGCTACTGTCGCGTTGACTCATATTGGTCCAGAAAACCCCGGAAACAATCATGACTATCGTTATTTTAACGATATAACGACCACCTGGAAGGTAACGAAAGCCTTCACCTGGATCACGGATATTAACTTCGTCTACGAGGCATCGGTGAATGCCTGGGCTGGCGGTGCTGCCCAATATTTTACCTACGCACTTAACGATTGGCTAACCGTTGGGCTCAGAGCTGAGATCTGGCGGGATGAGAAAGGCTTTTTCGTGGCCGAGTTTGCCGATAACAACGATTTCATCCATCTGGAGCGAGGAGATCCCATTCCGCCTGACCCGAGTGACTACAGTGGTGGTAACACGACGTATTTCGAAACGACCTTTGGTGTTACCATCAAACCTCCCGTGCCCAAACCGTTAGCCGCTCTATTGATCCGGCCGGAAGTTCGCTATGACCGGGCGTTGAATAACAGCGAACCGTTTGCTCAGCACAGCTCTCAAGATCAATGGACCTTAGGTCTCGATGTGATCTTGGAGTTCTAGTTTAGGCGAATCTGCTGGCAGACTTTGAGTGAAGGGCGCGTGACGAAGGTACGCGCCCTTTTTCCAAGCTGAGCGATCACGCTGCCCGGTAGACCTGCATTGTTCTGGGGCCGTTCTCGGGAGCCGCTTGCTGCGATATTACAGAGCTGCCTAGTCATAAAGCGGCTCCCCTCCAGCCGCTGGACGTCTCGGGCGCACTGCGGATAAGCAAACTTTGCTGTGTTCTTTTTTCAGCACAAAAATGCGCTCTAGCGTAGGCGGAAAGGAAAACTGTTTCAGTTCTGAATTTTTAAATTCTGCCGAGAAAACAAAAATCGGTTGCAACCACAGGCCAAAACATCGAAGGAGCGAGCGATTCTTCAGGACACAAATTCATGCTGGAACATTTGCTGCAAATCCTGCTGTTGGGACTGGTACAGGGCGCCGCCGAATTGCTGCCGGTATCTAGCTCTGCTCACGTTATTGTTGTCGAGAAGTTGCTGGGATTGGATCCATCCAGTCCGGAATGGACCTTTATACTCGTGATGTTGCATACGGGGACGATGTTCGCCGTCATCGTCTATTTCTGGAATGCCTGGCGTAAGAGCTACTTTTCCAGCGGTGCCGCGTTCATTACGACCGTGCGGCACGTGGTTTTGGCAACGATCTGTACCGCCATTGTCGGGTTCGCCTTAGAACTTTTGATCGAAAAGGTTTTTCTGAAGGGCGGCGATATGGAGACGTTGTTCGCTCAATTACCGCTATTGGGAACGGCTCTGCTGATAACCGGGATCTTAATCATTGTGTCCGGTATCCGCGAACCTGGACCTGGGCAGGGCAATGATATTTCAAACTCTACCGCTTGCCTGGTGGGTGCAGTGCAGGGCGTCTGTATCCCTTTCCGGGGACTTTCGCGTTCCGGAACGACGATTTCTACCGGATTGCTTGCCGCTATCGGTAGAATGCGGATGGAAGTGTTTAGCTTTGCTTTAGCCGTGGTTATTACGCCTCCGGCTATTGCCCGAGAACTCTTGCGCTTAATGAAAACCCATCCAGAGGCCACCAAGGTTTCCAGTCTGGTATCGAGGGCCTTACCGGGGGTCATCGGGATGGTCGCGAGCTTCATCGCTGGCTTGCTCGCGCTGCGCTTGTTGTCAC
>DASUWQ010000161.1:0-8276 GCA_036378375.1 Chthoniobacterales bacterium | reverse complement strand
AGATTTCATAAAGGGGGTACAAAACGAAGTGTTGTTTGGGGGAAGCAGTAACTACAACAGTAAAAAATTATGCGCCTTTCGTGACGGCAGTTACAAGCCAATTCTCTCGGACGGCGGCAAATATGCTTGCAAAGTCGGCCTTCAGAATGACATTAGATTTAGCGGGACGGGGGTGCCGGAAAGGCACCGCAAGATAAGTTTAGAAACCGCGCTTAGGTTACCGGAAAGGCGCTTAAGCAGTTGGAAATAAGAGTTGTACAGGTTGTCTCAGTTTATGACAGATGGCCGAACCAGATGGCCGAACCGCTGCCTCCCGGGTCTTACATGAGTAGTCCGTTATCGACCACTCCCACTCGCGTTTTTGACCTGTTAGCGTATCAACAGGCACATTTTCCGAAGAGCGATTCGCTGGCTTACAAAGTAAACGGCACCTGGGTCAAATTTAGCACGGCCGAGGTGCTTTCGATTGTTGAACAACTGGCTTGCGGACTACACTTGGCCGGTATTCGGGCTGGGGACAAAATCATTAACGTCACCGATAACAATCGGCCCGAGTGGAACTTCGTCGATCTCGCCATTATGACTCTCGGCGGCGTTCATGTCCCGATCTACCCCAACGCCTCAGTCGATGATTATCGATTTATTTTATCCGATGCTCACCCCCACCTCGTTTTTGTTTCCAATCAACGTCTGTTAGAGCGAATTCGTCCGTTAGCGGCTGAAGTTTCGGATGTCCGCAATATCTACACCTACGATGAGATAGCGGGTGCAGATTCCTGGAAGAAACTTGCTGAAGCTGGAAAAGCGGCGCTGCTCGATGGCGTGGTACGGCAAAAGTTAGCGGAAGCGCGGGCCGCCGTTAAACCGGAAGACTTGGCCACTCTGATTTACACTTCCGGTACCACCGGCCAACCAAAAGGGGTCATGCTTTCGCACGCCAATCTAGTGAGCAATGCGCTAGCGGCTGCCGAGATTCTACGGCCATGCGGCCATGAGCGTGCGCTTTCTTTCCTGCCGTTGTGCCACATTTACGAGCGAACCGTAGTCAACATGTACGCCTATGTTGGTACCTCGATCTATTACGCAGAAAACCTGGACTCTGTCGGGCAAAATCTAAGGGAAGTTCGACCCGATACGTTCACCACCGTTCCCAGACTACTGGAAAAGATTTACGAAAGGATTCTCGCTCGCGGCGAAGAGTTAACCGGTCTGAAACGGAGAATCTTTTTTTGGGCCGTTAATCTCGGGTTGAACTTTGATCCGGACAGTCCTTGCCCATGGTTCAAACGCCTACAATTGGCCGTCGCAGATTTACTAGTTTTCCGGAAGTGGCGAGAGGCAGTCGGGGGAAGAATCAGCGGTATTGTTTCAGGGTCCGCCGCCCTCCAACCGCGGTTGGCGCGCGTGTTCTGGGCAGCTGGGATTACGGTTTGGGAAGGCTACGGGCCGACAGAAGCAGCGCCGGTAATCTCGGTCAATCGTCCTAAAACCACGTTAAACAAGCTGGGAACGGTTGGACCCGTGATTCCGGGCGGCGAAGTCAAGATCGCCGAGGACGGCGAAATTCTCTATCGGGGTCCGAACGTGATGATGGGTTACTACAAACGTCCGGACCTGACCAAGGAAACGATCGATTCTGAAGGCTGGCTGCACACCGGTGACGTGGGAGAGATGGATGGCCCTTTCCTTAAAATCACTGACCGGAAGAAAGAGATCTTTAAGACTTCGGGTGGAAAATACATTGCTCCTCAACAGGTGGAGAATCAGCTGAAAGCATCGCGTTTTATCGCGCAGTGCATGGTGGTGGGTGAGAATCACAAGTTCCCAGCTGCCTTGATCGTTCCGCAGTTTGAAGCGGTGCGGTCCTGGCTAGCCGCAGAGGGCGAATCGATCGAGGCTGTTAGAGAAATGTGCAAGCATCCGAAAGTGATCGAGCTGATTCAGAACGAAGTTGATCAAATTAATTCGCTTTTTGGCCGTTACAGCCAGGTTAAGAAATTTGCTCTCTTAGATGAGGAATGGACCATCGCCAGCGGGGAACTAACTCCGACGTTGAAACTGAAGCGCAAACAAATCTTGAAGAAACACGCCAGTGAGATTGCGGCTCTGTACGAGAAAGAGGAGCTGGCGGCGAGCACCTACTGAGCAGCGCGATTCGGTTATGGGAATTGACCATGAAATGGTTTGACAGAATAGCCCAGGGTTTTAACCCTGGGTCTGATGGTCGTGGGGAGTGCCCTGAAAGCGGCACCCGAGGTTGGGCACGACTTGCGCCAATCAAAATGCGAATATCGGGAACGAACACGTCGGGCGCCACTTTCAGGGCGCATGTTGTCCGCGCGTACCCAGGGCTGAAGCTCTGGGCTGTTCTGTCAGACCATTTCATGGTCAATAACTTGCTATCGAGAATGAGCTGGAGCCTTACAGGTCGATTTCAGACGAACCCGGGGATAAGCATTACTGAGTTATTGAGCTATGAAGGAAGCAATTTATATCGTTGACGGAATCCGCACCCCCTTCGCGAAGGCGGGTACTATTTTGGCGGACGCCACGGCGATGGACCTGGGTAAGACCGCCGTTAGCCTGCTGTTGGCGAAGACGGGCCTCGCTCCTGAGAAAATCGAGGAAGTCATCTTGGGTTGTGTGGGCCAACCAGCGGAAGCCCCTAACATCGCGCGTGTCATCGCCCTGCGCGCCGGAGTTCCTGAAAACGTGCCCGCGGTTACTGTCCATCGGAACTGCGCCTCCGGTTTCGAAGCTGTGACCCAAGCCGCCGAGAAAATGATCGCGGGCCGAGGCGATGTCTTTCTGGTGGGAGGGGCGGAAAGTATGTCGCAGATGCCCTTGCTCTACTCCTATGAAACCGCCAAGAAATTTGGCGCGTTTGCCCGGGCAAAAGACGTCGCCCACAAGTTTCAAGCGGCCTCCCAGTTCCGTTTTAGCGACCTCAAACCGGAGATTGCGTTACAACTCGGTCTTTCCGATCCAGTTTGCGGCCTCAGCATGGGCGAAACCGCAGAGAATGTGAGTCGTGATTTCAATATTTCGCGGGAAGAACAGGACAGCTTTGCCATGCGCTCACATCATCGCGCCGTTGCAGGCCGAGCGAATCTGGACGCCGAGATCACGCCGGTCTATCTGCCCAGATCCAAGAACGGTAAGGTCTACCTGCAACAAGACAACGGGCCTAGAGAAAACCAAACGATGGAGGCTCTAGCGAAGCTTAAGCCGGTCTTCGAACGGAACACCGGTACGGTGACGGCAGGTAACTCGTCTCAAATCACGGATGGTGCGGTTGCACTTCTTTTGATGACCGAGAAGGGCTTAAAGGAATCCGGTTTAACGCCTTTGGGCCGGCTGCTTGGATATGACTATGTTGGGCTGGATCCTGCCAGAATGGGCCTAGGACCGGTCTACGCAATTCACCGGGTGGAGCAACGAGCCGGCTTAGGTTTGCGGGATGCCTCCATCATCGAAATCAACGAGGCTTTTGCGGCCCAAGTGCTGGCCTGCCAAAAAGCGTCTGTCTCGGCGGAATATTGTAAGAAGAATCTCGGAAGAGATTCGGCTCTGGGAGAGATTCCGGATGAGATTTTGAACGTGAACGGAGGAGCGATCGCACTGGGCCACCCGGTCGGTGTCACTGGGTCTCGCTTAGTGCTCACAGCACTAAAGGAACTCCATCGCAGGCAAGCCGACAAAGCGCTGGTCGCTCTTTGCGTTGGAGGCGGCCAGGGAGGGGCGCTTTGGCTGAGTCGAAATTGAATCCGAGATTTTTAGATTACGCAGATTTCGTCTTGCGTACGAATGTTGCCGAAAAGGTTAAGCGCACCAGCGGCATTCGAGAACAGTCTTCGCATGCGCAGGTTGTTTACCCTGGCGCCTACCGTAACATCATGGCGGAATCTGCGTAATCTGTGTAATCTGCGGATATTGACTAGGAGACGAACGTGGATCGAACCATCACATGCGAAGTTCGGGGACAAGGAATCGCCTTTTTTACCTTCGATCGCCCCGGATCGGCAGCCAATATTTTCGATCAGGCGACCTTCGAACAGCTGAATGGTTTGCTGGATCAAGTTGAAAACGACTCTTCTGTCCGGGGTCTGGTTCTTGTCAGTGCTAAACCAAAAATCTTCATTGCGGGAGCCGATCTCACGGGATTCTCCAAGGACCCGAGCCCGGAGGACCTGGCCAAGATAATCGATCTAGGGCAACGCACTTTTGACCGAATTGCTAATTTGAAATTCCCTACGGTCGCAGCGATCCACGGGGTGGCGCTCGGCGGCGGCCTTGAGATTGCACTGGCTTGCGACTACCGAATCGCCTCGCTCGATTCGGCCACCAAACTAGGGCTGCCGGAAACAACTCTTGGTATCATCCCCGCTTGGGGAGGTTGCACGCGTCTTCCCCGTTTAGTGGGCTTGCCCGCCGCCTTGGAGGTGATCCTTGCCGGGAAACAAATTCCCGCCCGGCAAGCGCAAAAGCTTGGTTTGGTCGACGATTTGACTTACCGGGAACGCTTGGAAGCGCTGGCTACGAAAAAGATTGTTGATAGCCAGGGACGGAAGCGAGTGATCAGGACTCACTTTTCCCACATCTCACCGCTCGCGACGATCATCGCGGACCGGGCGAAGAAGAAAACGATCGAAAAGACACGCGGTCATTACCCTGCTCCTTTGAAAGCCCTGGAAGTCGTCGTCAGCGGACTCAAGAGCTCGACGGCGGCTTCGCTGGAGAACGAAAAGAAAGCTTTCATCGAACTCACCAAGGGTGATGTCGCCCAGAACTTGATTCGAGTTTTCTTCCTGCAGGAACGCGCCAAAAAACTGACGGTTGGCGGGTTGAATCCGGTGGTTAAACCGAAACGAGTTCTCGTGGTTGGCGCAGGGCTGATGGGTTCGGGAATCGCGCAGTGGTTGAGCGCGCGCGGACTCAACGTGGTTCTGAAGGATATCGGTCTTGAGCCTCTCGGAAAAGGTCTGCAGTCCATCGACCGAGTTTATCGTGACGCCGTCAAACGGAGGATTTTAAGCGAGGTCGATGCGCGCGCCGGGTTTGATCGAATTTTGCCGATCTACGAGGAGGTACCGTTAACGAACGTCGACTTCGCCATTGAAGCCGCCGTCGAAAAGCTCGATTTGAAGAAACAGGTTTTTTCCCAGCTCGAGCCGAAGATCCCGAACACTTTATTGATCGCGTCGAACACATCCGGGCTTTCGATTGATGCGATTTCGGAGGGATTGGCTCATCCCGAGAAAGTCGTTGGAGTCCACTTTTTCAATCCGGTTCATCGCATGCAATTAGTCGAGGTCGTTCGCGGGTCACATACTAGCGAAGCGGTTTTGGCGATGGCCATTCAATTTGTCAAATCGATCGGAAAATTGCCGGTATTGGTTAGGGACAGTCCCGGCTTTTTGGTGAATCGGATACTGCTACCGTATCTGGTTGAGGCGATCAGAATTTTTTCCGAGGGACACAGCGTTGAAGCGATCGACCGGGCAATATTAGGGTTCGGGATGCCGATGGGCCCCCTACGCCTCAATGATGAGGTCGGGCTCGACGTGTCGCAGCATGTGGGTAGTGATTTAGCAGCGCGCGTTTCGCATCTTCCACCGCTCAATGATGTGTTGTCTCGAATGATCCAGAAGGGCTGGCTCGGAAAAAAATCTGGAGCCGGCTTTTACGTTTATCGAGATCAGTCAGAAACGCCCAACCCGGAGCTGAAGGAGTTCCAGCCATCGATCGAACCGACCAACGCCGATCAAGTCACTGACCGATTGATTTTTATCATGGTCAATGAAGCCGCCCGGGTATTGGAAGAACAGGTGGTAACCGACCCGGCAGATGTAGACTTCGGCATGATCATGGGCACCGGCTGGGCGCCATTCCGCGGGGGTCCTCTAAAGTACGCAGACAGTGTCGGGATCTCCACTGTCGTCAGCCGGCTGAATCACCTGGCAGACAAATTCGGAGAACATTTTAAACCGTGCGCTCTTCTCGATGAAATGGTCAATCGCGGAGTCACGTTTTTCGATGCAAAGCGATAAACTGACGTTTGACCGTAGTTATCCACCTATTGAACGACCGTTCACCGGGTTCGAACCCGCAGCTCTGCAAGCCTATCTCGATGGGGAACTCGTCGAGACCCACAACCTGGTAAAGAGCATTATTACCCGGCCAGAGTTCCGGCATTTTGAAGGCCACGACCGGCACGAGTACCGAAGACAGGTCCTCGTCTGGCTACGAACGATTTCGGATGCCTGCTTGGGTCGATGGTTTTTGCCTCCAGAGCTCGGGGGCCAGGCCAACTTAAGAAAATTGCTGACCGTGTGTGAGGTCCTCAGCTTCCATGACGGGAGCCTCCTGATCAAACTTGGAGTGCAATTTGGGCTCTTCGGAGGATGCATTCAGCAATTGGGAACCGAATATCATCATCGAAAGTACTTACCTAAGGCGGCTGCATGTCAGTTGCTTGGCGGTTTCGCGATGACCGAGATCGGTCACGGCTCGAACGTACAAGCTCTCGAGACAACCGCGGTCTATGATCCCGAGCGTCGGGACTTCATCATCAACAGTCCATCGTACAGTTCAGGAAAGACTTTTATCGGCAATGCGGCCGTTGACGGCCAATTCATGGTTGTGTTTGCTCAGTTGCACGTCGGGGCTGCTGATCATGGAGTACACGCTTTCGTAGTTCCGATTCGGGATGAAAATGGCCAGCCGCTGCCGGGCGTTAACATCGAAGACAATGGGCTCAAACTCGGTCTCAACGGCGTCGACAACGGTCGTATCTGGTTCCAGAACGTCCGGCTGCCTAAGACGGAGCTATTGAATCGGTTCGCCGAAGTCACGGATGACGGCCGATACCGGAGTGACATCAAGAGCAACAATAGCCGATTCTTCACCATGATCGGCACGTTAGTGAACGGTCGCATCACGATGGCGCTGGCCGCGAACGGGATGGCGAAATCGGCGCTGACTATCGCGATTCGATACGCAGCGCGTAGGCGGCAATTTGGAACCGGTCTCCACGAAACTCTCATATTAGATTACCCGGCAACTCAACGGAGGCTGATGCCCTTATTGGCCAACGCTTATGCTTTCGACTTTGCCGTGAAACGTATCGTTCGAATCCGCGAACAATCCCGTGGCGGCGGGACCGGCGCACGTTCAATTGAGAGTTTGGCCGCCGGAATCAAAGCGTTCTCCACTTGGACCGCTATGCATACGATCCAGGTCTGCCGGGAGAGCTGCGGCGGCGAAGGCTATATGTTTGTAAACCGGTTCGCCGCATTAAAGGCGGATGCCGATATTTTTACGACGTTTGAAGGCGACAATACCGTCCTGATGCAGCTCGTTGCGAAGAACCTGCTTGGGGAATTGAAAGACCAGCTTAAGGACATGAATCCTGGCCGGATCGCGCGGTTCTTCGTGGATCAACGGCTGAAGGCGCTAAAGAAAAAATTCATGGGCATGACCGCGGCCAACGCATCATTGCAAAACCCTGAGCAGCAGCTGGCTTATTTCCGGTTTCGGGAATCGACGTTGTTGTTGCGAGCCGCGGGCAGGTTTCGGCGCCTAACCCGGCACAAGGCAATGGACGCTTATTCAGCCTTTATACATCTGCAGCCCGAACTCCTAGAGCTGGCAGAGGCTTACGCAGAACGGCAGGTACTGGAGAGCTTCCTCGAAGCCGTAGCCTACGTGCCCGAGCAGACCTTGCAGCGGCCGTTGCGAAAATTAGCCGATCTTTTCGCTCTGTATCACTTGGAAAAACATAAAGCCTGGTTCCTAGAGAACGGGTTTATGGGAGGAAGGAGAGCAATAGCGATAACCAGCCAAGTAACCCGGCTGTGCCAAGAGGTCCGGCAGGATGCGGTGGCACTAGTGGATGCCTTCGGGATTCCGGATCAGTGTCTCGGGGCGCCGATTGCGTTGGGGTAGCGAGGGCGTGGGCTGAGCTCCTGCTCGTCGGGACTCAATCGGAGCGCTGGGCGTGAACTAACGCGAACGAGCGGGAGCTCGTCTCTACCGGCTTACCCGCCTTCGCCTTTATAGATTGCCCTCAGGTCAACTGAGAGGGCAGGATCGATCAAGACTGCTGGATCAATGTTGAGGCTGTCGGAAATGAGGTGGCGGATCCGTTCGAGGTGCAGATTCTTCCGATCCAACTGATTTTGGCTGGCCCATTGGGCGGCAGCAACGATCAGGCTGGAGACTTGTTCGGCGGTCAGTTTCTCGGTGTTGATGATGATATCGAAATCGCTGCGATC
>DASUWQ010000160.1:0-14191 GCA_036378375.1 Chthoniobacterales bacterium | reverse complement strand
CGAGAAAGATTTTGGTCAGATGATGGGGTTTATCATGGGTTTCTTCCAAACCCAGATAGCCGGCGCTATCGCTAATTATTCTATCGCAGATCATCTGGCGAAAGGACCCGCTACTGCGGATGAGATCGCGGAATGGGAAGGGATTAATCCAGAGGCGACTTTCCGGTTACTGCGGGCTTGTGCTTCGCTCGGGCTAGTCACCTACGAGGGAACCCGGTTTACGGCGACTCCGTTGCTTTCCACCTTGCAGAAAGAGGTTCCCGGTTCATTGCACAGTCTTGCCGCCGCCTTGGCTGCACCAGGACATTGGCTACCTTGGGGCCAATTTTCCGCAGCATTACAGACTAATGCGCCCCAGACGTTTCCTACTCTTGGCGGTAGCGTATGGGATTACTATAAGCAACAACCGGAGGAAGGCGCTGCCTTCACTCATGCAATGCACGGGTTTACTTCCGGTCTCGTCAAAGATGTTGTCCAGGTCGTCGACACATCGAATGTAAAACTGGCTGCCGACATCGGAGGAGCCAGCGGCACCTTGCTTTACGGCTTGATGGCAGCGAATCCGAATCTCCACGGCATCGTGGTCGATTTACCCGAAACGGTCGGGAGTGCTGAAACAGCAGCTCGTGAGCTAGGGTTGAGCAACCGGAGCGCCGCTGTTCCGTCGAACTTCTTCGAGCACGTCCCCGCTGCCGATCTTTATCTGCTCAAACATATTCTCCATGATTGGAGTGACGACGAGGCGGTCTCGATCTTGAAGCGATGCCGGGAATCAATCCTGCCCGGTGGCAAGATCGCTGTAGTCGAGATATTGCTGGGCGAAATGGGTGAACCATCGCTGGGACCGCTGATGGATCTGAACATGATGATCCAGTGCGGGGGCCGGGAACGGACTCTGGACGAATACCGACGATTGATTGAGAAGGCCGGGTTCCACTTCTCCAAAGTAAGACCAATCCGTCCTCCCATGGTCGTGATCGAAGCGACGGCCTGACCGAAGCCGCAAAAGAACTCGAAGACGTACCGCGAATGAACGCGAAAAGGGACCGCGAATCGACACGAATAAAATCGAACCGCGGTCCTGAACCATTTCTATCCGTGCTAGATGTCGTGGCGCACTTAAAAGCGCAGGGTGGCGCACCCTTTCGGCCTCATAAGCGAAGCATCGCTCCACGGGTCGCCACTCGGTTGATCCGCCTTTACCCTTATTAGTGTCCATTCACGGTTCTCTCTTTGCGTCTTTGCGTCTTTGCGTGAGATTTTGACTTCCTTCCTATCCATGAATTCTCGATTAAAGCTTTTGTTTGTCCCCTTGAGTTTGATTTCGGTGTTAAGTCCGACCTTGGTAAAGGCCCGTGAGCCCCAAACCGAAGTACAACAAGTTCTGCAAACAACCCAAGCCTGGGACGGCGCCGCCTACCAAGGCTATCCGAAGGGGCAACCGCAGGTGACCGTGCTCCGGATCAAGATTCCAGCACACACCGCTTTGCATTGGCATTTACACCCAGTGATCAGCGCGGGTTATGTTGTGTCCGGCGAGTTAACCGTAGAGAAACAAGGAACAAACGAGCATATAACGATCCACGCAGGTCAGGCTTTGTGTGAAACCGTCGGCTCAATTCATCGCGGATTCACTACCGATCAACCAGTCGAGCTCATCGTCTTCTATGCGGGCGAAGCCGGGACCCCGATTACGGTTGATAAAGAGAAGACGACCGCGAATGCACACGAATAGCCGCGAATAGAGACTGAAAATTCTCACGCAAAGGAAAAGAACTGACAGACTCGCGCAGAGGACGCAACCGGCGCAAAGGTAAAGCCAAATACCAAAATTGTTCACAGCAAGGCCACGAAGGCCACAAAGACAAAACCTTAACATGAAGGTTCTATCTTTGTGGCCTTCGTGGTCTTGCTGTGAAATTTGAAAGGTTTTGATCGGGATCGGGGTCCCTTTTTGCGTTGCTTGCGTTCTCTTGCGGCTATTCTGCGTCTTTCTCCCTTTTGTGCCTTTTGTGCCTTTTTGCGGCTATTCCGGATTTCGTCTTTTCTTAGCGCCTTTGCGTCTTTGCGTGAGATTTTTCTTCTGTCCCGGTGATTTTTTCCGTTATCAGCTGGGCTAACCGGAATTCGTCTCCGGTTAAAGCCTGGGAGCAAGCGATGCGCAGGCTGGCCAGTCCATGCAGACTAGCCCAGAAGAGCTCGGCGAGCTCAGAGGCTTTGCCGCATGTTTTTTTTGAGCCGGTGTGGAGCTCGGTGAACGCGGTCACGATCAGCCTCAGAGCAGCTTCGCCACCACCGGAATCGCGATGGGCGAAAACGGCTTTGGTGAGTTGCGAATCCGCCATAAAGATAAGTCGATAGGTCTCGGGATCGCTCTGGGAGTACTCCAGATAAGCGCGCGCATAACCGGATAACCGGATTGCTGGGTTTTTCGCGGTGACACTCTGAAGCCGCTCATAAAGCCGGCGCAGCCCGGCGAAACAGAGTTCCTGAGCAATTTGCTCCCGACTTTGAAAATGCAGGTAGATCGCTGCGGGTGAATAATCGATCGCTTCCGCCACCCGTCGCATGGTGAGCGCGGCGAATCCCTGGGAAAGCAAGATTTCGCGGGATACGTCTAAGATCTTCTGACGAAGCACCTGTTTACGCCGAGTGCGTGGATCAATGGTGGACACGTGATGATAAATTAGGGTTGACCGCTTCAAAATCCAGTGCAAAATGAACACTGTTTAGTAAACTATGTTCAATCTTTGATTATTGTTCATTTTATCGATCTTTGCTTATGTCTATTCTGAATGATAACCCCTCGATTGCTTTGTTCGGCGGCTCCGGTACCCTCGGACAAGCCCTAGCTCCTCGCTTCGGCCCTCAACCTTTTCGGGTGGTCGGTCGCTCCTTAACCCAGCTCCGCTTCGCTTTCGCGGCCTACTCAGCTGCAGATTTCGCCGTTTGGGATCCCGCAAAACCCGAGACAACCGCTGCTGCTTTGGAAGGGATTCGCACCCTCGTTTATCTGGTTGGCGTGCCGTACACGGACTTCCGACTGCATCCGGTCCTTTTTGAACAAGTGTTGACCGCAGCCATTAAGCAGGGAGTTGAGCGCTGTGTGCTAGTAGGAACGGTGTATCCGTTCGGACTCGCTCAAATGTCTTTGGTGCGCGAAGATCATCCCCGGAACCCGCACACCTTCAAAGGTCAGATGCGAAAACAGCAAGAAGATATCCTGCTCGCTGCCGATAGTGCGGGACGTATTCACGGAACGATTCTTCGGTTACCCGATTTCTATGGCCCGAACGTTGACCGGAGTTATCTCTCCAGCCTGTTTCAGGCGGCTGCTCAAGAGAAAACAGCGCAGCTGATCGGACCCCTTAATACCCCGCATGAATTTGCCTATATCCCGGATGCTGCACAGATCTTATTCCGCCTGATCCAAGAAGCTGGAGCTTATGGTCATACCTGGAACTTGGCCGGCTCCGGTAAAATAACGTTGGCTGAAGTGGTCAAGTTAGTCGAATCGATCACCGGCAAACCAGTGCGGAAATTCGTTGTCGGTAAACGCATGCTGCAACTCCTAGGTTTGTTCAATCCCCTTCTAAGAGAGGTCGCGGAAATGCATTATCTGATCACTCAACCGCTCTTCTTGGATGATGGTGCATTAACAAATCTACTCGGTCCGCTCAGTAAGACGTCGTATGAGGAAGGCGTTCGCGCGTCGTTAGCGGCGGCGCAGCAGAACGTGAAAAGTGAAAGATGAAAAACCTGCCCTAAGCAACTGTCGAGCGCGTCGAAGGCTGATTGGTGATCGGTGGAGCGCCGCGAGGCCGAACCAGCCGCGTAGCGGCGAAATATTTGTAGCCCAGGGCGAGTCCTCGAGCCCTGGGTACGTCACAAAAAGAATTTAGCCCTGAATGGGCGTAAGAAAAGGTTGTGAACGGCTGCACCCACGAAACGATCGAGCGATGGAATCAGATTCCCAATTCTCTCGCGCCTTCAGCGCTGGTTGCAAACTCGCGACGCCCCTCTCCAACCGCTTCGCGGAGTTACAGGGAGAGCACCGTTTGCACTCTCCCCGTAAATGTTACTTTTTTAACTCCCTTGCCGGTTAGAACGCGAAGCGGGCACCCCAGTTGACCTGGACGGCGTTGTTACTCGGGCCGTCAATGAGATCGTAAGCAGCTTCGGTAAAGAGTCCGAGATGTGGAGTGAGACGGTACTCGAGTCCGCCACCGAAATTACCTAGAACCTTACTGTCGGTTCGCAGGTTGCCATTTCGATTGGTTCCGTCGAGACCACCGAGTAGCCCACCTACTCCGGCGAATCCATACGGCGCCAGGTGGAAGTTAGGGATCACTAGGTCTAACGGATATCGCAGAACCGCGTCGTAATTGACGATGCCGGCGGTTTGATCTGCACGACTGATATTAAGAGCTGATCCTTGAAATCTGAAGCCCCCATATAGCCAGGGGAAATAGGCGACATCGAGACCGCCTCCCCAGCCGTGTTCACCGATCCCCAGGTTCGATACATCTCCCACCCCCTTATCGTAACTTGCGAATATGCCGATGTCCAACTCGTTCGCCCGGAAGAACGAGGTTGGCGGCGGTGCAGCTGGCGGAACAACTTCTTTTGAGCTGGGCTCAGTTGGTCCGGCCAACGTGATCGCGGTTTGTCCGAAAAATGCGATCACAGCCGAGGCAATGAGGGTTTTACTTTTAGCAGTCCTTATCATTTGTACTTATCCTTAGTTAAAGCAAGGCTCAGAAGCCGCGGATGCGGTCTGAGCCTCGATGGAACCGTTGCCGATCAAGGGTCAAAGCGCAAGGATCTTTTATTTATGCGGCTCCGAATGAGCTAAAGACGGTCGCGTAAAACGGCCGAATTCAGAGAGTGAAAGCTCACCCACAGGCAGAAACAAAATCTCACGCAAATTTGACTTCCTCCTGTCTAGTAAGACTCGCGTCGCCGTGAAATATTCCCAGCTATTTTATTAAAATAGCGTCCTAAGCGTTTAACGGCGCATAGAAACGACCTAGGGCCATTCGCCGGCGAATCGAGCGAATCGAACCGCTCAGCTTTCTAGAACGCTTCCGCCCCGCGCCTCCAGCCGTGCTTCCGACTTCCTCCGTCGTCCCGCGGACGCGGGACTATGCCCGACAAATCGACCCATCTCCCCTTCTACCTACGTCCACCCCGGGGGCGCAAAGACAAGACGGCGAAAGGTGAAAAGTGAGGGGTGAAAGGTCGAAAAACTTATTAGCCGCGAGAGAGAGCAAGGAACGCAAAAAATAAAACAATTCATGTGAACGTGAAAAGGTAAAATACGTCAACCGCGGTTGAATGCAGCTGAAATCAATCGTGCCAATCGTGGAGCGCCTCTCACGTCTCACGTCTCACTGAATAGTATACCCCCCGTCGATCACCAGATTCTCGCCGTTGACCATGGCTGCAGCGTTGCTGGCTAGAAACAAAGCGCACGCAGCGATCTCTTCCGGGTAGGCGAAGCGGCCGTTGGGAATTTTCTTTTTCATGGCTTCGCCAACTTCACCCGCCCAAGCTTTGCGGCCGAGCTCAGTTAAAACCACGGTCGGCGAGATCGCGTTAGTTTGAATATTGTAACGGGCCCATTCCAGCGCGAGAACTTTGGTCATGCTAATGATTGCAGCTTTTCCAGCACAATAGGCAGCATGTTTATCCAATGCGATGACCCCAGCTTGTGACGCCAGGTTAACAATTCTGCCTCCACCCGTTTTTACCATCTCCCGAGCAACCCGTTGAGCTAGGAAGAATGGCGCCCGCAGATTTACTGCCATCGTCTTGTCCCAATATTCTTCAGATAATGTCAGTGCATCATCGAGCAGGACGATGCCGGCGTTGTTAACTAAAATATCGATTCGACCGAACCGGCTGATGGCGGCTTCTACTACGCGTTCCCGGTCTGCGGTGCTCGTCAGATCAGCGGTCACGGTCTCAACTCGGCTCGCATCCGGACATATTTCCTGTGCGATCTTCCCAATGGCTGGATTGAGATCCGCCAAAACCAGTTTTGCACCTTTTTCGAAGAACAACGTCGAAATCGCACGACCGATGCCGGCCGCGCCACCTGTGATCAGGCTTACTTTATCTGTCAAACCAAACGATTTGTCGTAACCGGTAAAGTCCATGGGGGAAGTAAAGGGAGGAGTTCGCTGAGTTCAAGGAGGACCACGAATGGACGCGAAAAGGAACCGCGAATGGACACGGAGAAAAACGAACCGCAGATGGACGCAGATTTACGCAGATAGATTCCGTAGAGGGGCGCCTTCCCGCGGCCGCGGGACGAGGCCGACCTAGCCGCGTAGCGGCGAAATATTTGTAGCCCAGGGCGAGTCCGCGAGCCCTGGGATGTCGTGAAAAACCGCGTTTAGCGCTGAAGGCGCGACAGAATCGGTGTTCGTATGTTCGAAACGCGATGTGTGATCATTGTCCCCGCCACACAGCCCGTTTCTTACGCGCTTTCAGCGCCGAATGCTTTTTTTAATCCGGATTCTCAGGGCTCGACGGACTCGCCCCGGCGCTATAAATATTCACCGCTACGCGGTTCCGTCGGCCTCGTCCCGCGGCCGCGGGAAGGCACCGCTCTACGGAATCTATCCGCGGTTAGTCTGCCGTAGTTTCGCGGCCATTCGCTGTCCCCTATTCCCGCTTTGCGACGGCGGACGACCGGGAGCTCGTCCCTACCGCTAACTCCGATTCGCTGGTCTCTTCTGGAGAAGGTTTTATCTCGAATATTCGGTTATACAAATCTTCACCGTAACTGGTGCGTAGGGGTTCGGCCTGGACAAGCTTAAAGGTACGAGTGCCGTCCTCTTTTCTTTCCGCGCGTAAAAAGGTGACATTGTCCCATTCCTTGCCGTGAAACCCTGAGGTGAACGTGTATTGGTGGGATACAAAAAAGAGCTTAATTTTTCTCTCCAAAAGCGCACACACGATCTGGCGAGCTATCTCAGATCCTTCCCGCTCGTTGGTGGCAGCAAATGATTCGTTGAACAACAGCAGCGAATTAGGTGACAAATGATCTACCACCTCGCTCATTCGTTGGAGCTCTTCATCGAATTTACCGCTCCGCATGGTCTCATCTTCTTCGCGGCGGTAATGCGTTAGTAAGTTCGGGCAGATGTTGGCCGTGAAAGACGTCGCTCCCACGAACATCCCGGCTTGCATCATAAGTTGCCCAAGACCAATACTGCGCAGAAAAGTGGATTTACCTCCACCGTTGGCTCCCGTGATAATAACCAGTTCCTTGTGCTCTGCCTTGAAATCGTTGCCGATTACTTTCGGCCTGACGCTGAGCGCCAGACCGACATCGTATAATTCGTTAAACGTATGCTCGCGTTCGTCAGCCTTAACCGGTGTCGGAAAACAAACCGGTTCTTTCTTTTCGGTCAACGCTTGATGCAAATTCAAACAACCGACATAGAACGCTAGCTCTGTCCGCAGTGTCTTAAAGAAGCTCAGGATATAGTCGGCAGATTGACCAAGGACCGTGGCGGTTTGAGTAATCCCTTTTTCGTTATATTCGCCTAAAGCTTTAGCGCCACGCTGATCTCGAGGGTGCAAGCGGAAGGTGAACCCGGGTTGCTTGTCGAGGCCAAATAATCGTTGGAACCGGGTCCGTTTGACGGGCGATTTCTGAAGGATATAATCGGTTCCCCGATTGCCCTCGCCTAACTTAGCGGTAATCAGGGTGCCATCGACGAATCTCAAGTCCTTCAGATGGTTCTGTACATCGTGAAGATATTCGTCGGTCAGCTCGCGTTTAAGGCGGGCGAACAAATTACGGAAACCGTCAGAATCGAACCCCTGCGTCTGCTTTTCGGCCAAGTGCCGCAGTTTTCTGAGCACATCCACCAACATGTTGATGAGCTCGAGTGATCGGTTCAGCAGCCCGGTGGGATATTTGCCGAAGAACGCCCAATACCCTTTATTTTCGCATTCCACTCCTTTGACCGCGATGGAGTAAAGCTCTCGCACGATGTCCGGATGTTTCAGACAATCCTTTAGTACGCTTTGCCGGTACAGAATGGTGTCGACATCCGTCGTTAGACTGGCTAACACAACATCCCGAATTGCCGAAAACAAGAATTTGTCCCGGTTAGCCATTACCCCGAAAACGGTGTCCAACCCCAGGTCTTGAGCCAATGCCCGCTCATTCCAGGGTAGCGGCGGCGTCACAAAATTGTTCTCGGGATGCAGAAGACAAACCTTCATAAACTTAGGCGTTCCTTTATTCGATCGTAGGTAAGCCGATACTTTTCGGCGATCGTCAACGCGTAAGCAACCCCTTCCGCCGGCTTGCGGAATACTTTAAAGGTTCGTATCGCCGGGTTATCCGGAACCACTGTGCTGACCATGCTCACCACCGTCTTCGAGTATGACGCCAGTTCGTCGACAAAAGTTACCCAAACACATAATGCATCGAGCTCGATGATCCTTTCCATCACGCGCTTGCTCAGAAACAATGCATCCTGCAACGCGGTCGAACTAAATATCTCGTTCAGAATGATGATGCTATTGGGCGTAGCCCTCTCCAGAATATCATGTATCCGGACCACATCGTCCTGGAGCTTGCCCTGCAGGTTCGTCATGTACTCGTCCCGTTCATAGTGAGTCATGATGTAGTCGAACAAATGAATCTGGGCCGCCCGCCCGGGCACGAGAAAACCCATACCAGCTAAATACTGCACCTGACCGAATTGCCGGGAAAATGTGGTCTTACCGCCTTGGTTGGGTCCCGTGACCACAAAAATGCGTTCGGGATCTTTGAAATAAAAATCGTTACAAACGACAGCGTGCCCTTCGCCCACCAGCCTATATGCCAGGGCAATGTCGAACCCGCCGTCGCAGTAGATCTCTTTCGAATCAGTCGTGATCTTCGGATAACAGAACTTCAATCCGGTGCGCCTGAAATTCTCGATATAGTCGAGATAGGAGATATAAAACTGGATCTCCCGCTCGAAAATTTGGATCGGCTTCTCTTCGTAATTGGCGTACCGGGTACAATAATCGGTGAGACTGGCGAAGATCTCGGGATACAGCTGAGTAACGAACTCGAGTACTTTAGCCTCGACCACGTTCAGGTGAGGCAAGTTCGGAAAGTTGTATTGGTACGCTTTTGGGGCGCCTTCTTTAAATCTTTGGAAAGTGCGGTCGATCTCTGCGCTATAGTCCAGGCCCTCTTTGTACTTGGTCACCTTGAAAGTGCCGGAACCAAGAATCAGTGTGGAATAGCGGATCGAATCTAAATCGGTTTGCAGCTTTTTCGTTTCTGACTCCAGCTTCCTAAACGAGCTCGACCCAACGTAAGCGGATAAATAATCGCGGAACGCCGATAAGGCAGCCGAATTGAGTTTGGCTAGCCCGAGATCACGGGCCAGCTGATCGGTGCCGGCGCAGAAAACTCCGACCGCATCCAAGAACCACCTTTGTTTCTGTCTGTCGTCAGTGACCTTGCCCGCTTGCGTCAGATAATCGCGCATTTTGGTCATCTCTTGCGCGAACGATTTCAGATTCTTGAGAAGCTCCTCGTCCTCCAGATCGCGAAGCACTTCGTGCCGATAAGCGATGACGTCAGTGTCGGGCGCGCAAGTGTAGAAAAGCGGTTTTAGATTATAGATCTCCTTTCCCGCGGTGATCGCATCAATCACCTGGTGGAGGTTCATGTCTTTAAAAAACTCCGGAGCTTCAGCGGCCTCTCTAGCCTGCGGATCTTCCACTCCAGGAAACAAAATGCTGTAAAACGTCATTCTCAGGAATCTCTATTAGCCCACAATAGGTTCTCTGAGATGGGCAAAAATCAACAAAAGAAGGTGAAACCGCGAATGGACACGAATGAATGCGAATAAAGGCGGAACCGCAGATGAACGCAGATTTACGCAGATAGAACCGCGTTCGGCGAAACGGCGAATGGGCGAACCGCGGAGCGTTGCCTTCCCCCGGCCGCGGGACGAGGCCGAAGCAGCCGGCACGATGGAGGGGAGCCGCTTTTACCCGGACCCCGTTTGCGCGCACATTCTTGAACCCCCGCGTTTACCAGGCGGGCGTGTGCGAGCAGGCGGCTCCCGCGAACGTCTCCCGACGTCCCTACAACCCACAGCGATTCCCTTCGTTTCCTACCAGTGCAACACGATAAGCCAAACCGCATCGGGTGACGTTTCCGGGAGCCGCCTGCTAGACAACTTCTCAGAAATGCGACGGTTGCTTGCACGATCTGCTCAGGTTACGGGCAACGATCAAAAGCGGCTCCCCTCCACGGGTCGCGACCCGCAATCGGCGTCGTCCCGCGGCCGCGGGAAGGCAGCGCTCCACGGCTCCCAACGCTTCACCCTCTCGGCAAACCCTACACGCGTTTAGGCAAGAACTGCGTGACACGAGCAAGAACCGCGACCAGGGGTGCGATCAAGAGCAATGCCATGATTCCCCAGGTGGTTGGGCGCGCGAAGTTCAGGCTGTATCCGAGACCAAATCGTTTCTCGACGACGATGGCTGAGTCGTCTGGATTGAAATAGAAAACACCGAGCTTCCAATATCGGTCGGCGGTGCGATCTCCGACCGGCGCACCCGAAGTCGTTGCCGATTTTTGTGGCGGGGCCAGCCGGCTGCCGCCTTGCCCAAGACGCGCAAGCACAACGATCACCACAAGAGCAAAAATGAGCGCCAAAGGAAACAGGCCGAGGCTAATCAGACCCTGATGAGGCGGAACCAGGAGAAGCCATAACGATTGTATCGTGATGTAGTATTCTGCCCCTAAAATAACCGCGGCTACGGTTCGCCGAAACTGCAGTTCGCGCGCACGTTCGGGGCCGCCGCTATACACTGGCCGTACCCAGTGGGCTAGCCCGTAAAGCAGGACCGTAAGTCCGATCAGGCTTACGTTCATAGTCAAAGCATAGATGATCCCACGCGCGGGCGATGACCCGTGAATCCAAAAGTAACCGGCACATAAGCCCAGCAGAACGAAAGGTCCCGACGCCGCAATCCAGCCGCCAGGAATTATCCGAGTATACGGTTGAAGCTCAGCTTCTCGGATCATCGTCGGTTGAACCGCGTGCGGTAGCACCCGGTTTCTCGCTCGATAAAATGCGATGAATCCGGCCGCCGTTTGGATCAGGGGACCAGCGGGACCAAAGCTAATACCCAGCAAAGTGATTCCGGCAACGAATACAACTAGCGCCAGGACCGAAACAAGCATCAGCTCCTTCCGATACCGACCTAGAATCGATTTACCGTCGGGCCCGTTCGGAAATCCCGGAGGCACGGTAACTGCGAAATAAAGATCCGGCCGGGTCAGGCGAGGCATGAACCACAGGATCGCGGCGTTAAGAATCACAATGCCGCCGATGGTCGCGGCAACAATGACTTGAATTTCAAGAGGTTGATGGGTCATGGCGATGTCCTTTCTTCTAGTCCTCGAGCGGTCTCGATCATCTCGCGGGCGAGCGAGCTCGGCGACAACCCATCCGCTAGCCCCTTGGCAACGAGCTCCCGCAACGGCCGGGTAAACCGCTCCATCGTATCAGGCCCAGCCTCGGGGTGATCGCGTTCACGGATGATTGCCCCGCGATGCCGCTTCAGTTCTAGCCAGCCTTCGTTAGCCAGCTGGCGGTACGCTTCGGCTACGGTGTTATGATGAACACCAAGATTGATGGCCAGGGTTCGGACCGTAGGGAGTTTCTCCCCAGGATTGAATTTTCCTGACACAAGCTCGGCTCGCAGACCGTTGGCGATCTGCTCATAGACCGGGACACGAGAAGCTAAATCGATGCGCAACATGACGGGTGACGCACAAGCAAACAAGAGTTTGTACATCAATTATGTACAAATGTCAAGCCCCTGGAGCGCTGCCTCGCTTCCTCCGTCGCTAAAAGCTATGGAGGACAAGTGCGAGGCCGATGTAGCCGCGTAGCGGCGCCATATTTATAGCCCACGGTGAGCCGCGAGCCCTGGGTATGAGGTCCAAAAAGCATGTAGCGCTGAAAGTGCGTAACAACCGGGGGGTGTGGCAGGACCATGATCACACGTCGGGTTTTAACCATGCACAGACACGAACGCCGATTCTGCCACGCCTTCAGCGCTAAACGCGTTTTTGAACGCTTACCTAGGGCTCGCAGACTCTCCCTAGGCTATAAATGTGTCGCCGCTACGCGGCTAGGCCGGCCTCGCACTTGTCCTCCATAGCTTTAGCGACGGAGGAAGCGAGTAGCGCTCTAGGCTCTCAGTATTGCTCGATTCCGGCGGCGATGGCTTTGGCCAGATTTTCGCGGGCGCCGGGCGTTACGATGCGGGCTGCTTCGGCAGGGTTGGTTAGAAAACCGCATTCGACGAGCACGGCCGCCAAGCGGTTTCTGCGCAAGACGAAATAGCCTCGATGACGGATCCCGCGATCCGTACTGCCAAGTGCTTGGATCACCCGCGGATGAATCAATGCGGCTAACCGGTAAGCCCGTGAGTTGTTGTAATAGGTCTCGATTCCATACGCTCCCAACCGTCTGCCCGAATTGAAATGGATCGAGACAAAAACAGCGTTGTAACCGGCGTATGCATTGGCAATGCTTGTCCGCTGGCCCAGCGAAACATAATAGTCATCGCTCCGGGTAAGAACCACCTTGATCCCATCGGCCTTGAGTATTCGGGCCAACCGCTTGCCGGTATCAAGAGTGAAAGGCTTTTCGGGGAGAATCTGACCTGGCCCTCCGCCACGATCGTATCCCCCGTGTCCGGGGTCGATCACCACAAGGGCAGGACGGGCTTCCATGTCCGCCGAAGTCAACAAAACTAATAGGAAGAACAGGCAAACTCTCACTATCAAAAGAATCGCCAGCCGGTAACCTCCGAACCGCATAAAGTCAATGGAAAGGAGTTCAAGGAGTTGCAGGAGTTCAAGAAGGGTCAAAGATGATCAGCGATCAGGAGCGCCACTGCAGAAACTCAACCTTACTAAAGAGCCGCCTTTACAGCGGACATGCATCATGTATCATGCATGATCCATGACGTCGGCCGTCGAGCAACTGCCCGTTTCCCCAGAGCCTTCCCTGGTCGCTCAACCTTGGTCTAGCCTCGGCAAAATCGCTTACGAGGCCATCATCGAAGGGATCTTTAAAGGCGTACTGCCCGCAGGCACTCAAATCAGCATCGATGGCGTTGCTCGGCAGCTCAAAATGAGTAATACCCCCGTGCGCGAGGCTTTAAGCCGACTCGCTGCGGAACGCCTCGTGTTATTCTCCGCTAACCGGGGCTATACCGTTACCCCAAAAATCTCCGCGGACGAATATCACCAGCTCTTTGAAGCTCGCCGTACCCTAGAGGTCGCTTCAATCAAATCAGCGGCTATAGCCCCGGCTTCCATTGAGAGAATCGGCACCCTCCTGCAACGGCTCTCGTCGACAGAAGGTGGAATCGAATACGAACAATATCACGGTTTCAACCAGGCGGATCGCGAGTTTCACTTGGCCTTCGTTTCCATGTCGCAAAACCAATTCCTGCGCCACGCTTGGGAACAACTCCATTTCCATCTCCACGTTGGCCGCCTCTACGCCGGTGCCGGCGTCATCGATTTACAAGAAGCACGCACAGAACATCAAGCGATCTTCCAGGCCTTAAAGGAAGGCAACCGAAAGGAACTGCTGCAGCGAATGGGAGATCATATCAAGAATGCCGAAACCAGGCTACGGCGCCTGGTCAAGACCACGCCGTGATCGCCCCCGTCTTCGCCCCGTCGTTTAGACTCCGGCGGGCAAGCCGGGAACGACCAATCACCAATCACCTTTCACCTTTCACCTTTCACCTTTCACTTCTCACTTCCGCCCGTTCCCCCCACCCCCCACGAACAAAATGAAAATATTAAACCTCCTCATCCTCGCCGTTGTGATTTCCGGGACCCTGTTCCTCAGCTCAGGCGTTAGTGCAGCTGAGCACGCCCGGTTCACGATCATCATTTACGACACAACGGGAAACCCATTCTGGTCTAAGGTCGTAGCCGGAGTGAATGAGGCGGCCAAAGCGTTCAACGTCAGCGTCGATACCCAATTCGCTAATAACGACCCAGTCCAGCAGAATAACGACATCGAAACAGCGATCGCCTCACAAGTGGCCGGAATCGGCCTGGCGATCAATGTGCCAAACGCTTATACGGACAGCATCAAGCGAGCGATCGACG
>DASUWQ010000159.1:0-6499 GCA_036378375.1 Chthoniobacterales bacterium | reverse complement strand
AACACTTGGGACGCGGCGAGCGAATGGGACCAATAGGACTTATAAGTCAGCTCCTGTAGAGAGGCTCATAAGTTCCCAACGGTTCGGATTGGGGTGCAGACATCAAAACGTCCACGCGCCGCTCCTGGCTCCTGGATTCGGGCTCCTGGCTCCTTATCTTTTGCGTTCCTTGCGCCCTTGGCCGACGTACCTAAAGGGGGAGGTGGGGCGAAGGCTGCTTTTTGCCGCTATCCTCTTCCTTCAACAACCCAAGCCACTAACCGAAAAAATGAAAAACAAAGTCAAATGGGGTGTTCTAAGCACCGCCAATATCGGGATGAAAAAAGTACTCCCTGCCATGCAGCGAGGAGAATGGTGCGAAATTGCAGCCATCGCATCGCGAGATCTCAAGCGGGCGCAGGCGGCTGCTGCGGAGCTTGGAATCGCGAAGGCGTATGGATCGTACGACGAACTGCTTGCCGACCCCGAGATCGAGGCGATTTACAATCCTTTGCCGAATCATCTGCATGTCCCTTTGACGATCAAAGCCGCAGAAGCCGGTAAACATGTTCTTTGCGAAAAACCGATCAGCATGACCACCGAAGAAGCGGTCACGCTTTTAGCAGCTCGGAACCGGACCGGAGTCAAACTTGAAGAAGCCTTTATGGTGCGCAGTCATCCCCAATGGATCAAAGCGGTCGAATTGGTCCGGAGCGGCAAGATCGGCAAAGTGCGCTCAATCGCGGGCTGCTTCAGCTACAATAATCATGACCCGAAAAACATCCGTAACATCATTGAGTACGGAGGTGGGGGGATGATGGATATCGGTTGTTACCTCATCTACACATCGAGATTAATTTTTGGCGAGGAACCGACTCGCGTCGTCGGAGTAATCGAGGAAGATCCCGATTTGCGAACGGATATCCTAAGCTCAGGCGTCCTTCACTATCCCTCCGGGCACTGCGTCTTTACCTGCAGCACCCAAATCGTACCTTATCAAAAGGTACAGATCTTCGGCACCAAAGGCCGGATCGAAATCGAGATCCCGTTCAATGCGCCGCCCGATAAACCCTGCCGAATCTTTGTTGATGATGGAGCTGATGCTTCCGGCCGCAGCGCCGAAGTCATCGAGTTCGACGTTGTCGACCAGTACACAATCCAGGGAGACGTATTCTCCCAAAGCATCCGCGAAGACACGGAACTACCCGTATCCCTCGAAGGCTCGATCATGAACATGGCCATCATCGAGGCCGTATTCCGGTCAGCCAAGACCAGCCAATGGGAGAAACCGGTTATTCCCACATAAGGGCTCGCTCCCACCGAAACACGAAGACAGAATAATTCACAGCAAGGCCACGAAGGCCACAAAGACAGAATCTTTTTACAGAAGGCAACGAAGGTAACGAAGGAAATCACCGGACGCGGCGTACAAACGTCGCGCCCTTATCCGCTCGTTTGCTTCATCAGCTTCTGTGAATAATCCTAAGCTTTGTGGCCTTTGCCGCCTTGCTGTGGACTATTCTGTCTTTGTGTTCCCGTATCCGCAAAATCAAGGCAGGTTCACTCTCAGACGAAGCGTTGCTACACTAGGCTTTCGTCTCTTTCCTTCGTTACCTTCGTTGCCTTCTGTAAAAAAATCCGTCTTCGTGGCCTTCGCGATTTTACTGTGCCGATTTGGCTTGTCTTAATTCTTCCTTCTGTGAATCGTCACGGTGTTCCCGTCCGGGTCAAAAACAGCGGCCATTTGGCATCCGGGAAAATCCAACGGTTCAACTGCAAACTGAGCACGTGCTTGCTTGAGCTCGTTAATGGCTTGATCGAAATCGGCGACTTCGAGGGCCACGGAAGTTTTGAGCTGTCGGGAACCAGTTCCGATGGCGACAACGCCTGGGCCAATCTCATATTCGATGTAACCGGCACCCTCGCCCTCGTAAACCATGCCCGGTTTTAAACCGAGCGTTCCTTCATAAAATGCGCGTGCGCGCTTTAAGTCGGTAACAGGATAGACACTGAAAGCGATTTCGGTGACTTGCATAAATCTAGTTCGTTTTAGGGTCGCGTTTTGGACGATTTACTGGGTTAATTAGGCCCGATTGCCTCGGAGGTCTGACCCAGACACGGCGCCGATAAATGTTCATGTGAACACATAATGTCAGGCGTGTTCTTGTCAAGCGCGGACTCGAGACGAAATCGGAGGGGTGGAGCAATGGAGTGTTGGAGTGTTGCATGAATCCTTTATCGCGGATTTGCACCTGGAGAGTGGGGGAAAACCAATTCGGAGAAAACGGAGGCTTCTAGTACTCCACCACTCCACATTCCCGGATCCCAGAGCGGCCGAACCGGACCACTAATTCGAAGTCACCGATAACCTCGATCGGACTTCTACCCGACCTCCCAGCAAGCCGGAATCGGGGTCCGGAGCAGCTCCAGCAACACAACGATCAAGACCAGGGCCAGACAAAGAACCAAAGCCAACCAGCGGCCCGAAAGTAGTTTTGGAACGACTTTGGTGGGTTCCCACGGAAACATGCTCGTCATATACCGGCCCAGATCGATTCGTTCCGCCTCGACCTGCTCCCCACTAAAAGACCCGAATGCCGCTTCACATGCTGCGCAGACCGGAGACTCGCTCCGGTTCTCTTCGCCGCACACAGGGCATTGAGCAGCTTTGGCCTCTGGATTCACCAGCGCAACCTTAACCTAATCCCTGGCCCGTGACACCTAATCTATTCCAAAACGGGCGTTTGATCCCGGCCGTTGAAGCGACCGTTTAGGCCATCAGGATCAGAAAATCGCCACTCCACACCCAGCAGATTGCAAATCCGCTACGCGCCGGGTATTTCATCAGCCCTATGCGATCGCTGGTTATTGGGCTGGTGAATCTTGGCATTCTCACATCCGTTCAAGTCTCCTGGGCGGAGGATCCGGTCGTTGTGGTTTATGATGATCCGAGTCTCACCCGGTTGGAAAAAGAGATTGGCGTGACGCCGCCTCAGAAGGATCGGTTTGATGATATCGTCGTCAAATATCGAGACCCACAAGCCAGTAACGACGGTAGTGCCAGGACCGGAGCCGACGCGGATTCTGGCTCAGGCCAGCAGTCAGGGGAAAGAGGAGGGAGCGGAGGTGGACATGGTGGTCGCGGCGGCGGTGGAGGCGGCCGAGGCGGATCGGCATTTACTGGAGCCAAGGGAGATAACCTGCGTCAGGAGTTAGATGAACTCGCGACCGTTCTGACCCCCGCCCAACTGCAGAAATTCAAGGATCTGAGTAAGCACAAAAAGAAGCCAGCGCACACCGCTTCCTGAAATCCCGGTAGGGACGAGCTCCTGCTCGTCCGGAAGTGTGGGAAACGACGTCGCAGATCCGGATGAGCAGCAGCTAATCCCTACCGGCCGTAGCTTGCCTTCTCCCGCATCAAAACCGATGCTTGCGTCATGCGAACAACCGTCACGATCGATGACGATGTCTACGTTAAGGTAAAACAGATCGCCGAAGAATCGGGGCACACCTTTGGACAAGTTATTTCGCAACTCGCTCGCAAGAGTCTCGACGCCGAACCGCCGTGCGAGACAGAATCGGTAGCGCCTGTCTTCCGAATCCTGATTGGCGCCGCCATGATTCCTGGCAACCGAACTGTCGTCTTACTTGAAGAAGGGAAGTGACGAGTCGTAGGATTTTCCAAGAAAATGCTGAAAATAAATACGCATCATCTCGAAGAGCTTTCTTGGTCGTCGCCAAACGGAAAATTCGGCGGCGCCGGCAAAGAGGTATCCGAAGCCTTAGGGCGTGACCCGTACTCGACCGACCTGAAAAAGCGCCACCCGTTTGATGTGGAGATTTCCCGCATCCCTCCGGGCAAGGCGGTTTGTCCCTTTCATTCTCATAGTGCGCAATGGGAGTTCTACCATGTAATTTCTGGTACCGGAAAAGTCAGGCACCAAGATGGCACGACGGATATCGAACCTGGCGACGCTTTCATCTTCCAACCGGGTGAGCCCCACCAAGTGATTAACGACGGAGCTCTGGACCTCATCTTTTACGTTGTCGCGGACAATCCGATTGGCGAGTCATGCTACTATCCGGACAGCGACAAATATTTGGTGCGTTCGCCCGATCGAAAAATCATCCGGTCCGGCAACTTTGACTATTACGACGGGGAAGAGTGAGCGGTAACTTCGATGGGAAGCACCCTCACTATTAGCGCTGCCGATGTCAGAAGCGCTGCTGATCTGATTCAGGGTGTAGCAGTCCGCACCCCACTATTGGAATTCCAGCCACTCAATGAAGCCGCTGGCGGCCGTGTGCTCGTGAAGTTCGAGGGGGCGCAGCATACCGGTTCCTTCAAGTTCCGAGGCGCGTATAATCGTTTAGCCCGGATTCCAAAGGAAGCGCGGGCGTCGGGGGTAGTGGCTTGGTCGTCTGGCAATCATGCGCAAGGAGTCGCGGCCGCGGCTAAATTGCTTGGCATCCCGGCGACGATCGTGATGCCGGCCGATGCACCGTCGATTAAGTTGGAGAATACCCGCGCCCTGGGCGCGGAAGTCATCCTTTACGATCGGTTGGCGGAATCTCGAGAGAAAATCGCTAGGGAGTTAGCGAACACCCGCGGCGCCGTTTTGGTGCCCTCATTCGATGATCCTTTCATCATTGCGGGCCAGGGAACAATCGGGCTTGAGATAGTCGATCAAGCCGGTCAGGCGCAGGCGAGGGTGACCCAGATACTGGTTTGCTGTGGCGGCGGTGGATTGATCGCCGGGATCGCTACAGCCATCAAAGCTTCTGCGCCGGATATCGATCTGTATGCAGTCGAACCCGCTGGCTTCGACGACACTACACGGTCATTGATAACCGGCAAACGCGAGACGGTCGGAACGAACGCGGCTTCCATTTGCGATGCCCTGCTGACGCCTAGCCCCGGGGAACTCACCTTTCCCATCAATCAACGCCTCTTATCGGGCGGTTTAGTGGTTACCGACGATCAAGTTCGAGCGGCCATGCAGTTTGCTTTCGCGAAGATGAAACTAGTAGTTGAGCCCGGCGGCGCCGTAGCCCTGGCCGCGCTGCTGGCTGGGATTGCACCACCCGCTCCTAAAGGCGGAGACATCGTGGTCGTGGTATCCGGCTCGAATGTTGACCCGAATCTGTACGCCAAAATCGTCGCCGGGTGGTAGCTAGCCAGGAGTTCAGGAGTTCAGGGTAGGTGGGACGAAAGAATTGCGAGATAATTTCATTTGAAATCCCCTCGCATGATTCTGGATTGGTTTCGTGCCACCGCTTTAGCATAGCCGACAAGGAGACGGGAAACTTCCTCTAAGACCGGTTCTAACGCAGTGCAGTCGCCATATCCGAGATCATCTCCCAAGATTAGGTAATACCTGCATTCTTCCACGGACCCCTGTGACGTGTTGAAGAACCGATTTTTATCAGCCAGGCCTCGTTTCTTGAATCCTTCAGCGATATTCGCTGGGATTGAGATAGCAGCCCGCCTCAGCTGAGGGATCAGACAGTATTGTTCGTCTCTCGGAAACTGCTTGGTAAGCTCGTAAGTCCGAAGCACAAATTCGTGCGCCCTCTGCCAGACGATTAGATCGCGAAATGATTGAGCTGGTCTGTTCATAAGTACGCCATACCATTATATAATAACAGAGGCAGGAAACGTTATTATCTTTGAATTGGCGCACGGTTTTCGTCCTCCTGAACTTCTGAACTCCTTTTCCTGCGCTACATTTGAGCGCATGAAGACAATCGTGGTCGGGGCAGGGATAGCTGGCGCCAGCGCGGCATTCCATCTTACGGAACTGGGTGCAGAAGTTGTTATTGTTGATAGTGATGCGGCGGGCCGAGCGACCTACGCGGGGGCGGGTATCATCTGTCCCTGGCTTTCTAAGAATACAGATCAGCAATATCAAACCCTCTCGTTCGCCGCTTTCAGATATTACCAACCTCTGCTGACCAGGCTAAAAGCACTTGGTCAAACCGGGATTCAATATGACTTAGTCGGCGGTCTGGCAGTCGGCGAATCGCGTGACCAACTTGGTCCGATCGTCCAACGATTAGAAAGACATCTGGAAGAAGGGGTCAAAGAGGTCGGCGATATTCGGGTCCTGGATAAGGGTGGACCAAGAGAATTATTTCCTTACCTCGACCCCAGGGTGGCGGGCGTCTACTTAAGTGGCGCCGCTCGTTTGTCGGGAGAATCCATCCGAGACGCTCTCCTCGGAGCTGCCATGAAAGCTGGCGCCCGGAAACTGCTCGGGACGGCGGCGCTGGAACGTTCGGGTGACTCAGTCGTGGGTATTCGCCTTACTGGCGACGTACTCCGGGCTGACTCCGTCATCGTTGCCGGCGGCTCGTGGTCCGCCAATTTGTGCCGCCCTTTGGGTATTGAACTTGGCCTGGAGCCGCAGCGAGGCCAAATCATTCATCTGAATGTCGAGGAAACCAATACCGGTTCCTGGCCCGTGATTGTTCCGGTTCTGAATGATTATTACCTATTGGCATTCCCTGACTCGCGGGT
>DASUWQ010000158.1:0-27007 GCA_036378375.1 Chthoniobacterales bacterium | reverse complement strand
AAGGCAACAATCGACTTGGCCATACCAACGAACACTTTGCCGTTGCAAACTGTCGGGACAGCAAATTTAACGGCACTGCCAATAACACCGGAACTGAAAAATTGAGTTTTGAGATTAGTCGCGTCGTAGGCATGCAAAACGGCTTTGCCGCTGGCATTTCGCTCATAAGCCCAAACAATTCCGTTGGTGGTTCCATTGGAGGAGACCGTTGGTGTTGCGCCGGGATAGTTAAACTGCACTGTCGTAGAGGACACCGGTGTCGCTTTCAGTAGTGGTAACTCAGGATTAGTGAAATCAAATTGCAATTGTATGAGCGGCCCCGCCCCGTCTAAGGGACCTAAACCTGCGTAAATCGAGCCATTAAAGTACGCCGGCGATGACCATACCCCGTTTGGAACACCATCAGGTATCTCTTGGTAGATCTGGTTATTGTTGTTAGGGTTAAACTTGCCAAGGGAATTTCGGTTTAGGAGATAGATATTGCCATCCTTGCCCGCTTGGTAGAGCAGCTTCCAAACGAAACCGGTCGTGTCCGCGATATCCAGCACCATCGGACCGCCTGAAGCTAGATCCCGATCAACGGCACTAGAGGCTGCTTGGTTAAAGGGAGTGAAATAATCAAAGGCAGAAATGCCACCGGTCACGTTAAGTTTCAGAACGCTATCGCCGAAATCGCCGAGCGCAGGGAATCCGCTCGAGTTTAAGCTGTCAAATGGCCCGTTGCCGGTGGCGACAAAAACGTGGCCCTCTGAGTCAACAGAAGGGCCGTTCCCCGCCTGCCAAATACCATTTCCAGAACCGTGCAAAGGGTCAGTTGTGTTAGATGGATTCCCATTGGGATCCGTGTTAAAAATTGCGACCGTGGACAAATCGTTTTCGTTATAGGCGATGATCCAGCCACTGAAAGGCGGGTTATCGTTAAAGCTCGCCCAACAGGTGTAAATGATGCCACTAAGTAGAAGGAGTCCGGCTCGGTTGCGCTCAAACTTCGGATTGAAGGTATCTGCCGGGCCTATCCCCGGTACCGAGGCAGTAACGATTGCGGGAGTGAGCCGGTCCTTGCCGGTCGCGAGATCGATAGCGTGAATTCGGTAAAAGAGAGTGGTCGCGTTTTTAGTCATGGCGACTAGAAAAATCGTCCCGTTCGGTCCAGCCGAGCGGTCGATTACCGGAGTAGAGGTGATGCCGATTAGCGGTTGGATATCGGTAGAGTTCAGGTCAGTCGACAAAACCGATGTTTCTCCGGCAGGTGCCACAGAAGTCTGCCAATATCGTACGCCGGTATCGGCATCGAAAGCATAGAGGCTATCGTTCTCGGTGGCGACATAGAGCACATTGTGCGTTCCTTTGGATGCTCCGTTTACGATGATCAACTGACTCGAGACATACAGGATTTGCGCGTAGACTTGGCCGTCTACTGGCTTGGTATATAATAGGCCGAAGGATGATGAGCTAACGAGGGCCGGAGTTAGGACGGTCTCAGTGGAATTGAGCCCGGTACGCGCGAGGTCTCCTCGGTTCATGAGAATATCCGTCGTTCGTGCGTTATGAATCAGAGCGGCGCAGTTCAGCAAGAAGACTAGTGCAAATCTGTAACGTTTCATAAAAAAGTGTTGCTTGAACGTGCTTTCCAAATCCTGGTTGGTGGACAAGACACTTGCTCGCAGGTAAAGCAGGCCATCCGTCTATAACCGGAAATTGAAAAACTTTGTGCTAAAGACAGCCGAAGCTGCATCTTCCATAGAAAACCGAATCCCTGCCCCTGATGCAGGCCGTCCGTTGCGCCGCGATTGACCTTCCCCTAGAACTAAGGCTACCGTTCATGTAGTAGGCCGGCACATCATTGTTGAAATCAGGCAGACCAAAGATAACTATATAATATATACTATTTCAGACTACTAACCGGGGACCGCTGCCATGTCGCGAAACCGATCGATCATGATTGCTAATGCTTCGAGTTGTTTCACAGCCTTAACAAGGGCTTCGATTGCACGATATGGAAACCGTGGGCTCGACTTCGCTTGTAAGGTACGGTCTCTGACGGAGACGGCAAGCAGGTGTCATTCTCTAAAGTGCTTAGCAGTTCTACCCAAAAGCATTGGGTAGTCTCCTAACTGCCCGGTCGCGATAATTCGGCGGGGTGAGGGACAGTCGCCATGAAATGGCTCGCCAATGCCACCGATCCAATCGGAAGCCAGGCGCCGATTATCAGACTAAGCATAGTTAACAGTAGAAATGGGAAAAACCATAAAAACTATTGGCCGCCCTCCATGGAAGTCGGTTTGGAGTCCGGCGCGTCGAGAGCTTAAAGAACTAGATTTCCTGTACCTCTGGTGGTAGAGGAATAGTTTCGAAGAGCATCGCCGGAACCCTAGTGGCGGAAACAACGCCCATCTGAACGGCGATTAAAGTTAAAGATGCTGCATTATGTACCCCGAGCTTTTGCATAAGCCGCATTCTATGATTTTCCACCGTCTTCGTGGAGACTCCGAGCAAGGTGGCTATCTCTTTATTGGATTTGCCTTCGGCGACAGACTGCAATACTTCCATTTCCCTGCCTGATAAGGCTTGGTTTGGCGCCGATTGCGGATTACGGAGCAACTGGCTGATTTTCGGGGAGAAGAAGCGGCCGCCCGCAGCGACTATACGGAGTGCAAAAACTAGAACTTCCAGAGGCTCGGCCTTATGAACCATGCCATTTGGCTCGCTCCGCAAGGCACTGTTCAAGGCCGGAGCATCCCATGCTCCGGTGAAGACCAGGATTCGCATCTCAGGAAGTTCTCTGCGCAGCCTCGAGATAACTTCTTGACCGCACAACTCCGGCAGGAAGATGTCGACAATAGCAAGTTCCGGAGCAGTCGTTTTGATGAGCCGCATCGCCTCGAATCCTGTTTTGGCTTGGCCAACTACTTCGTAGTCTAAGAGCTCTAGGTAGCGGCCCATCAATTCACGAACGGCCTCGTGATCGTCAACTATTACAATCTTTCTCTTCATTTTGTTTCGAATGCAACGAAGGCATGTTGGGTACTTCCTTAGCCGCTGACGCTGATAAGCACCTCAGGGGTGCAAAGGGGTAACACCGGAGTTGGCGACGAACTACGGAAGGAGATTTTTTTTTTAGCAAATACGCGAACGACGAATCACGCGCAAACATAGGAGTAACGGATTTCTCGGTGGGAACGAACAATTAGACGTCGTTTAGCATGAACATATTCTGCCCAATCGCGACTTGTTGGTTTAAGGCGAGCAATCATCTATCGTTGGCGAAGGGCCAGGAGGACTTCATTTTCCTTGAACAGAAGCGTTGTGCCGCGCAAAAAAAGATGAGTCGGTTCTAGAAAATTGCCGGAATTATAACACCGTAGACAGGTTGAAAGCGCGGACGCACCGAAGAAGGGTCCCGGCCGATCGTTCTTGATTGCGTTGCTCCTTCGCTACGGAATCGAACGTTGAACCGGTCGGCTTTCTCGCCAGGTTCCACCGGTTTCTTCCGAGTCGCAGACTTGTAACCACCGAACGTCCGCGAGAAGGGTATCTGATTTCGGCACGCGCCGGCGCCAAAGCCAAAGCGGTCAATGAGATCTGGACCGTGCACGTCCAAGGCTAGTGGCCGGGACCGAAGGGGCCTTGAACCCTTAGCCATCCGAGAGTGGACGGTCTGCCCCTAATCGAGACAATGTCCACTTGGTCTACCCCGTCCACTTCGTCCAGTGGTACAGGTGCAGTGTTTCGCGCGAAGACGTCTACGGTCGCCATTCGAGGCGAGCTCAGTCGGCTGGCCAACCTGGCTGCCGCCTGTGTCACCACTTTGCCTCGGAGCGAAATCTGCCCTCACTTTTTACGAATGCCAGGTCCACTTGTCCCAAAGCGCCGTCGAATGGTCTTCTCTGATACCCGGTAATGTCATAAAGTTCATATCCTCGCTCGAACATGAAGGAGATGACTTCACGCGTGATGGGTTGACCTGGCAGGAAGCCAAATAAGGAGGTTTCCACCACGAACACCTCCGTGCGGCCAAAGGCTGTGTTCGCCCCCGAAAGAGCTTCCAATTCGAACCCTTGGACGTCGAGCTTTATCAGGTCAGGCACGAATTTCGGATAAGTTTCACACAGCAGTGAATCTATCGTAACGACCGGTGTCCTGCGTTGCTTGCCGGATTTGAGTTGGCTGCTGTCTACCCCGGGAGCAAAGGACGAACCAGCTAGATCCGGCCAGATCGTCAGAACAAGTTCCCCGGCCTCACGGGCAGCTCCTGCCTTTACGTAATGACGACCCCCAACGCCACCGCAAAGTTTAGACAGGTATGGCTCCATCTCATCCTGCGGCTCGATCATGATCACAGATGTCTCTGGAAAGATCGAAAGCGCCAGCCGAGTCCAGTCGCCTCGATTCGCGCCAACATCTATAATGCCGCGCGGTTTAAAGCCGCGGGCGCGAATGTCTCCCAAAAAGCCGGCTAGGGTACCGATTCCTCCGCCGCGGTTACGATAGATCTCGATTCCAAACGCGGTAAGTCCAGATTTAATTGCTGATTTGATGACGTATTTCATACCACTCACTGTCTATTGAACGCATCAAATTATAGATACGGCTCCTGGTATCCTATACCGGCCATATAGTTGCGAATATCCGCTCCGTAAGTGTTGCGTCCCCAATCATTAAAATAAGCATTATGAGCCAGGAATTCCGCTTCTATTCTATCTTTACGTCTTGCGCGATATCTGTATCCGTCCGCATCAACAAATCCTAACCCCAACTTGGATAAATAATCATCTTTCGATCGATAAACGTAATGACTGATTTCAATGTCATATTGATCGGCGTTCACCGCATAGGTACCGCGAACTGGTGTCCCCAGATAATTGACCGCACTAGTCAGTCCATTGAAAATAAAGTTATGTGAATTATAATACGCTTTCACCCGCTCGGGCGTTGCGATAACTTTTACATGATAGTTTGTCGCCGGGTCGGAACGAACAAAGTTATTAGTTAAAAGGCCCGCGGGCAGCCTTTCGTGAAATGAGCTCCCAAAATATCGGCAATTTATTGCCAGAGCTGGCGCGGTATCTAGTGTCGACAGCACATTTAGCAAAATGCCCTTCCGTCTTTCTATGATAAACTCATCGGCATCGATAAAAGCGACCCAGGTACTGTCTGAGGCAAACCTGTCAAAAAAATGACTGTAACAGCTTGGCGATGCCGGGACGGTTTTCCATGGTATTATGGTTACCATACAACGATCAATGAACGGCCTTAGAACCGCCTCGGGAGCGTCGTCGCTGTTGTTATCGTAGAAATAGAAATGTTCCGCTCCGAGCAGCTTATGGTGGGCGATAAATTCCGGCAAAAATCTCGCTTCATTTTTGATGCGCGTCATAACGGAAAAATAGAATACCGGCCGCCGGAGGCGCTTATGGTAGGTTAGTGCACGGTTGGGAAGGGCTGGATGGAACATGCCCATCGCGTTATAACGGAGCTCGCTTCTAAGACGAAGAATGGCTTCTTTAAGCATACTTGGTGGGCCTCCTATTCTGGTGGGATGTTACAACGAGAGGTCTCTGTTTAATCAAATTGACGCCTGGGGTCTTTCTATACTGCCAAGCCATTTAACCAGTGCCGTGGATTCGCTGCGGCTACATAGCCAGGTCGCACGCGGCAATGACGAGATGGCGGTTTCCAGGTCGTGGTATTTTTGCGGCGTCAGCGTCGCGAAAAAATTCCCCAACGAATGCGCCAGGGAGTCAGTAAGCAGGACGCCGAGGCCCAGTTTTTTGAGAAGGCGGCCGGTTTCGACCGATAGCAGAGCGATCGGTACGGCCCCGTACAATCCGCCTTCGTACAGGCGGTTGGGTAGGAGCCAGGATGAATTTAGGCCTCGTTCGAACATATCAATGGCCCAGTTGAAATGCACCTGGCGATAGATGCTTTGTAGATCCTGCGGGTTTCGATAGGGGCCCAGAAATTGTACGCCGGGAACATTGCCAATTGCTTTTTCGAAATCGCCGAAAAGATGCTGGAGCGGCTTACCCCGGATAACCACTTGGACGGCGCCTTGGCTTTGTTGGGTAAGCTCGATAAGTAGGCGGAGGCTGCGGGTGCAGCGTATCATGCCGAACCATCCAATCACCCATGGCGGCCCCGGCCTGCGCGAGGACGAGATTTCGTTTGGCGTCGTTTCCTCATTGACGAGGAGCACCTTGTTCTCGACTAGTCGGATAGGGATGTTTAAACGTGCGATGCGCCGAAAGTAATGGTTCACGAAAGCCGGTGAACTGGTGAGGATCGCTGCGGCACGGAACGACAAGTGTCGCTCGATACCGCGCAAGATCCAGCCAACCGGTCCTCTATCGAGCATGAGCCGATGAATATCGAGACATTCGTAGATTAGCACCGGCCGCGGTTTGCGATGGCTGCATCCACGCGTAGCGATCACCAGCATATCGAGATTCCTTGCGATAATAACGTCCGCGTCAGTGAATAAAGGTTGGTACCGGCGGAGGCTGATGAGTTTTTGCGCTACAGAAATGATGCGCTTTAATAATTTGGCATTTAAGGTCTGGCCGAAATCGGTTGCTGCGCATCCGGCGACGCTTTCGATAGCCTGCGGCACGCGCCGGAATCCCGCTGCTGTGACTTGGGCTCCTCCCGCGCGCAACATTGCTACCCGTCGGTGGATAGCGGCGTCGGCTAAATCCTGTGCGAGTACAAGAATTCTAATCGCCCCAGATCTCGGGTGTTCTGTTGCAGAATAATTGCCAACACTGTTACCGACCACTCCGACCACTGTTTCCTGATTAGCAAGGCTAGAGGATTCAAAAGAGGTATTATCTTGCCTGGTCACAAGCGGTTTCCTTCTTCGAATTTCACTTTTCCCACACGCGCACCCACTGGACCTGAGTAATGGGCGGCTGCACGGTGGAGGCTGAGCCGTTGACGCCGCCAGGAGCCGCAGTCAGTACCAATTGCATCGGCTGCCAACTGGATGGAAAAGGCCGTGCCCTGGCAACCTCCACGTCGTCGACATACCAAGTGATCTGGTCCTGAGTCCACAGGAGCCCGTAGGTATGCCAGGCTCCGAGGACCGGGCGATCAATAGAAAAGCGATGTGGATTATTCAGCTCATCGAACACACCGCCATCTCCTGAACTATTGGCGTGGAGCGTGCAAAAAGCGGCGTTGGGGGAGCCGGGATCCGTCTCAATGATATCGATCTCGTTAGTCCAAGTCAGCGGGTTCGATGCTCGCACCAGGCTTCCGTAGACATGGGGACGATTCGCGCAGAAGAGCCAGAAGGCCGACCAGTCCGTGCAGAGCATGCGCGCTTCGAAATAACCGCCTTGGAAATATCTTCCGCCGGAGACATCATGGTATTGGGTGCAGAGCTCTGCGTTTTTCGAAACGCCAGCCGTGATCGTGAGGACGCCATCTCGGACCGAGAAATTGCTCGCTGACGGAATTGCTTCCCACCAAAGGCCTGCGTTCCATTTGTGGCCGGTGGTGCCATAGCCGATATCCAGTGACCCTTTGAATTCATCATCGAACCCGAGGTTCCGGAAACCAGCGCTAGAGGCTTGCGCTGGAGGAGTAATAGCAAAACTAACAGTATCGACGCAGGCCGCCGACGTTAGAAACGCAGCAATCAGGAATAGGGCGGTTGTGTTCACTACACTTTCTTTAGATAAACGTCCATGAAGCGAAACGCTCTCCATCGGGAGTCTAGGTCACCACACTTCGTCTTCGATACTTGGCAATAATGGGAAGCAGGCGCAGTGCACCCCAGTAGCGTGGCACGAATTTGCTGGGTGCATGTAGGCAACGACAGAGCCACCCCAACATGAATGTATCTGCCCAGGGCGGAACACTAGCTTGTATTCCGGAGAAGAATGCAATCGCTGACCCCACGCAGATAATCGAGGGGGAATAAGAGAGATTTTCCTTCAGGTAAAGGCCCAGCGGCTCTTGTATTCCGCCCCCGATATTAATGATAACATATCTGGGCTTGTGCGCCTCGATCCAGGCTAGTAGTTTGAGATCACAAACCCCTTTGCCTTTAGGATAGTGCGGAGCCACATAGCATTCCTGGGCAGTAACGGGAATACCATTTCTATTCAGCCAAGCACGATTAATTTCGGTTTCCTCTTTTGAAGGCATGATCCATACGGAGCTTCCCGCAGTTCGCAATTGATCGCTGGCCAATAAAAGGCGAAGGAGCCGTGGCCCAGAGATGCGAGGTAAGTTTTCGCCGGTAAAAACTTTCCAGAGGATGACCATGAAAGAGCTATCTGTAACGGCAAAATCGCTTTTCTCGACCGATTGCCGGTAGACCGAGTCGGTGGGCAGTGCGGCCAAAGCTGGTGCAGCTGGCGCCACAATGAAATGGCCTTCGGCACACAGCTCTAAAAGCTCTGACGTACTGCCTGTGAAAAAGTTGATTGCCAATACGCTTTTGAAGTTTTGTGCCATAGGTTTAGTAGGTTTCTTGTTTTGGATCTAAGACCGAATGGAAGAGAGCGCGCGCACGTCTGGTTTAACCGGCCTTACTTCGGCAAGACGCCACTTCGAACAGTTAAATACGATCAGCAGGAACACGACGGAGTACGTGTTCCCGAAGCTGAATGCGCGGACCTCAAACGCCCCGTATAAGATGTAGGTCGCGATGACGGTCACCGGTAGGGGATCCTCGACGAAACGCAGAATAGGTTTAAAGGCGAAATTGATGGCCGGGCTCATCATGAGGAAATAACTCGCCAATCCAACGAGGCCCATGTCTGCGAGCATCGCGATATAGGCGTTATGAGCCGGCAATTGGTCGGGCATCAATAGGGTGTGGCCTTTGAAACCAACACCGAAGATGGGCTCCGCCTCCCAGAGATTAATGGCGGCAGCCCATAAGTCGTTGCGTCCGGATCCGCCACTACTGATGCCGCGATACTTATCGTTGATCATGAACAGGTGGGCGAAGCTTTGGCCAAGCGAATCCAATATATGGAATCCGGTTAGAGTCATGATGGCGCAAAGGGCCGCGCTTCCGAAAAAGGCCAAGAGCAAGTAAATAAAGAACTTTTTTGATCGGTGACTCCATGCCCGGGAGACAATTGCGATTAGCAGCGCGACGGTGGCGGCCAGCAGGGAATCTCGCGATTCGAGCACGACCATCGAATAGACGGGTAGAAGGGATAGCGCGGTGGCGAAAATTATCGACCTAACACTCAGAGCGCCGATGAAGGCAACCAAAGCCATCATGGCAACATAGTTTGGGTTCTCCAGCGGAGTAACGCGTCCCCACGTGATCGGCGCCGTAACCAGAACAATCGGCAACAGGACATTAATAAAAATAGAAATGAAGATCAGTGTCTTGCGAAGATCGAGATCGAGTCTCATCGTGATAAGATATAATGAGAAAAAGAACAACAGGGAGCTCGTGATGTTACCCACGATGAAGACCCAATCGTATCGTTGAGCATTAAAAAGGTAACTGGCCAAGATGCTGAGATTCAGCATCAAAACAGCGAGTGAAAGTAACGGAGATACAGTTGCTATGACGGGCTTCTTGTAAGTCAGGAAAATCAAGGCGATGGCTCCAGCGGCCAGCGGGAAAAAAAGCGGAGCGGCACTTTCTGCGTTCGTGAAGTGCATAATGTAAAAGGAAGCAGAGGCCCATATCGCGACGACGATTTCGTTTAGCCAACGATTAGTCATTTAGCGGGTTCCTCCGGGCGGCCGGTAAAAAACGCGCCGAGCGCGGAAACGGCCCAGGTTCTCGCCCCGGACAAGAGATCGTAACCGATGTAGAAGTAGAGAGCAGCGATTACGAGAATCCAGAGAGAGGAAAGGGCGAGTGTGCTGGCGTATGCCACGGTGCTTGATTGCCGCAAGAAATCGAAGGGCTCATAGCGTACGAAAAGCCACAAGCTTACGCCCAGTAAGGCGCTCGCCAGTGCGGCGACAGAGCCTCGGACCCCGGCCGAGGTAGTGGTTTTTGGGGTCCGCAGCATGAACAAAAGTGAAATCGTGACCTCAGCGATTAGAATCAATATCAGCCAAAGCAGTACGGATTTTATTAGCAAAGCGACGGCGGCAAAAATTAGCAAACTGATGATGTAAAGGTATTGTCGTTTGGCGATCTCGTGTACCTTTCCGTGCCGCAGCATCAAAGCCTGCATGATTTGGTAGGCATAAAGCGGGCTAGCCAGACCGAAGGTGATGGCGATTTGCCCGTAGAGAGTTGGGTCTGATCCGACCAACCAGAGAGATGCTAGACGGAAATTATCAGCAACGACAATCCCGGTAATTAGAGAAGCGAAGAACGCCGCAAACAGTACACAGAGGGTAAACTGAGTTTCCGCCAGGGCTGCCTGGTGTGATTGTTTAAGCCATACGTATTGTACCGAGGCGTAACGCGACAGTTGGAGAATCATCTGGCGCGCGGTCCCAAACAGCGCCCGCAGCGCGACATAGATGGTGACGGCTACTGGCTGCGCGATGGCAGAGAGCACCAAGACAGGTACGTATGCACGCATCCAACTTGATGCAGGGTCGGCCATGGTGTAACGCGCAATTCTCAGCGTTCTGAAGGACATCCCGCGCGGCATTGGCTCCAATAGGCGCAAGAGCCCGAGGCGGCGGCAGAGCCGGCTTTGGTGCGCGATGGCGAAGAGACCGCTCAAACACCAGATCCAGGCTAAGATCTCCGGGGGGGAATGAAAGAAGGTGAGGGCGACTATGGCCAGGCATAATCGTGCGGCTGCCAGCAAAAGGTAACCAGCTTCGGCTTGACGGTACAACTCAAGCGAATCCAGGTACATCACCCGGACGTACACGATGGTTTCGAAGGCGACTCCAGCGATCAGAGCACCGCGCCACAAGTAGAAAGGCGTTTTTGTGTAGAGACAATTGTAGGACAGGTCTAGACCGATCAAAGTTATAGTGGCAACGCAAATGAGGATCCTGATCCAGGCCCATAGACGTTGGAAGTCGGTCTTCGCCTGCTCATCGGCAGGATTGTGCGCGTAACGGATCAATTCCGCGTGACCGGCGGTACGCAATCCGCAATCCGAGACACTGACGATGGTGGCGATAGCCAGCATAGTGTACCAATGAGCCGTGGCGATATGCCCCCAAATCCGGATCTGGATGGGAAGCAGCACAACCTGATTTAGGAGCAATACTCCTTGAGTCAGCATCGTCAGGGAAAAAAACTGGAAGAACTTCTGCACGGGTTTTTAGATTTTGTCGGCCGGCGCGGTCTCGGTGATCCGCGGGCGGGCGCCAGTTGTGGCTCTCCAGAGCTTCGCGTTGGGCTTCAGCTTTTGTTTCTCGCGGCGATTGGCGTAGCAGCGGGCGTATCCGCAAAAGTAATGGTGCCTACCCGAACGGAGCGGCATTCGGTTAAAGACGAATCCATCAAGGGTGCTACCCGCCTGCGCGAGTAGATTGCAGGCCCTCGCGACAGCGGCGGTCGGGGTTTTGATAGCACGGACGACTAAGCAAACCGATTGAACGTGTTTCGATATGAGTTGAGTATCGCTCACGGCGTTGACCGGAGGACTATCCAACACAATCTGAGCGAAGTGCGCCCCTAGTTCGTCTAATAAGCTAACCAAATCGGCTGAAGCGAATAGTTCCGATGGGCTTGAGGTCCATCGACCTGCAGGGAGCACAAAAAGATTCTCGATACCGGTCGGGTTACAACAATCTATAGCCTTTGCTCGGCCGGTGAGACAATCGGTTAGTCCCTGTGCTTTCGTGTCAGGTAGTGCAATATTAGTTAGTCTTGGTCGCCGGATGTCGGCATCGATCAAGAGTGTTCGCTGACCTGTCTGTGCAAGCGCTACTGAATAATTCAGACAGCAAAAGCTTTTGCCTTCCTTTGGATTAGCACTGGTAAAAAGGATCGTCTTATGTGTCCTGTGGCGCTCGAGTAACGAGATCGCTGTTCGCAGCGAGCGGAATGCTTCCGCTTCGTACGAAGCCGGCTGACTGGTTAAGACTGGTTCTTTCTTACGACTTTTTCGCTTCGATTCTGGAACCGCCGCTAAAGCGGTAAGCCCCAAGATCCCTTCCGCCTGATCGATCGTTCGGATAGAATTGTCGGCCAAATCGATAATAATCACCAGGCCGCATCCGCCGGTGATGCCAATTAAAAGCGCGAGCAACAGAGTTTTCAACGGGTCTGGTTCAGCCGCTTGTCCCACCAACGGAGCTGACACAACGCGGATCGCTTCGCTCCCAATTCGGTTTGTCATACTGGCGCCGTTAGTGTTAGTCCCTCTCACATCGGGTTGAGAGGGTCCGCGGGCTATCGTAAGGTCACGAACCTGAGCGTTAACGCCGGGGGTCGGGTCGGGCTCGACCGTCTTTTGCTCATGCTGCAGTGCGTTCACGAGCCCGGCTTCTGCGGCTTTCTTGTTCTCGTAGGTTTGAGTCACTGTATTAGCCGCTTCGAGTATTGCTCTGTTTAGCCCCTGTTTGAGTCTTATGACCTGACCTCTTGCGTGACGCTTGGCTTGGGTTTCACTGAGTTGCTCGCGCAGATTTGCGACTTGCGGAGTGGAGGCAATACTGGACAAGGCTAACAACTCTGCCGGGTTCTTTGACTGCTTGATGGCTGCCACGTCGGCGTCCAGTTTCATGCGCTCATCCCTGGCTTGAGTAAGTTTGAGATTTAATTCTCTGATCTTATCGCTGTTTACGTTCTGATGGTTTTCAGGGGTGACTGATCCTTTATCTTCCGGAGACTTCTGGATTGCCGGTTGGACGTCTTGGAGCTTCGCTTTAAGTTGGTCGGCTTCTTGACCGGGGCCATTGCTTGCGTGAAGTCCTTGAGAGTTCTGATCGATGAATGCTTGGGCGATTGCCTCGGCCAGTCGTGCTGCTCGCTTCGGATCGGTATCCTTGACAGTCACATCGATGAGCCTGGTACCGTGGCGGACGGCGGCTTTGACTCTCGATCGAAATTTAGCGACAAGTTCGCTGTCCAAGTATACCGAGCCATCTTTTTTCGGTGGAGCGAATGAAGGATCCTTTTCCAGTCCGTTAGATTTTAGAACGCCTAACAGCAGCGTGTCGTTCAATATAGCTTGCTCGACCGTCTTAATATTTTCGTCCAGGTTGACGTCTTGCTCAGCCCCGTTATCGGCAGTATCAAAGTCCTGCCCGTTGCTAATTCGTGTGGTCTCGTAACGCTTTTTTTCAAACTCATAAGTTGTTGAGCGCTCGTTAGCAGCGATCTGGGCTTTCTGGAAATCGAGGGCAGAGATTAGCCCTCGTTGGGCCAATCGTTCGTCTGCTTGCAACTCCGCCATTGCGCTATCGCGTTCGGCTTGCGCTTTGGTCAAGGTAGCTTGGCGTTCCAACAATTCTGCCTCCAGGGTGGATTGTAGGCGCATCAGCTTGGCCTGGCCGCTTTTGCTCTCAACCTGAAGGACGGTGCGGGATTCATACAATTTTGGGGTTAGTCGCAAATAGATGATTGCCGCGAACAGACAGAACACGGAAAAAAGGATGATCAGCCATGCTTTCGTGCGGAACAGTTCAAAAAAGTAGCCGAAACCGAATGATGGGCCCGAGTCTGAATTATCGAATTGTGACGAGACGGCTCTTGTGTGCATTACGATTATTAAAGTGTGTTAGTTGTCGGGGAGGCTTGATTTGATGCACTCCGTGACTTTCTTGGCGAGGATTCGGACGGTCCTATGGTCCGAAAAGAGTGTGGTGTGACTGCCGGGCACGTCATGAACCTCCACAGCGCCCTGTGCGACTGAGCTCCAGCCCAAATCAGCCTGGACCTCGAAGTCAATAGGTTGATTTAACGAGCGGAACAAAGTGATCTTGCCAGCGTAAGGACGCGGCTTATAAGTGAGTGAAGCACAGCAGTGAGCCGTCCGGATTTGCAGAGCCAGAAGGCTTGCCGGATCACCGTGCCCGCGCATGGCCATAGTCTGGTACCGTTCGTTCCACTTGAGAAGCTGGGCACCAAACTTACCTCCGATATGCGCTGCGGAGTATTCAAAGATGTCTTCTAGAGTGACCCCCTTGGACAACAGACGCGGGATCCGGTAGGGAGCCACTTGCATCCAGGACCGCGCCCGTGGGCGATTGCCGGGATTAGGAGTGTCAAAGAGCACTAACAAGGCAACTTCTTCGCCGGCAGCGCGTAATTCGCAGGCGATCTCGTAGCTCAGCAGTCCACCAAACGAATAGCCGCCCAATAAATACGGACCACGGGGTTGGACATTACGGATTTCCTGAAGGTAATAGGCCGCGATTGCTTCGACCGAAGTCTCAGTGCAAGGGTTACCGTCTAGTCCCTGCGCTTGGAAACCGTAGAAAGGTTGTTCTTTGCCGAGAAACTCGGAAAGTTGCCGATAGAAAAGTACATTGCCGTCCCCACCGTGAATCGCGAAGAACGGCGGATTCTTTCCTTGCAATTGGATAGCAACAAGCGGCCTCCAGTCCCGCTCTGAAGGCCCGCGGACGATCTTCTGTGCTAGCTTCTCGACGGTCGGCGCCTCAAAGAGCGATGCCAGTGGGAGCCGTTTCCCGAGCGCCTTATCTATCTCCGCAAATATTAGTACCGCCTGCAGAGAGTCGCCACCGAGCTCAGAGAAGAAGTTGTCGGTGGTCCCAATCGCGTGAAGTCTGAGCACTCTTTCCCAGATACCGATGAGTTGAGTCTCGAGTGCATTCCGCGGTGCGACTGGTCCATTCTTGCGACCGACAATCGCCGGTTTTGGGAGAGCTCGCCGATTGATCTTGCCATGGGACGTGAGGGGGAGTTTATCAAGGAAGACCACCACTAAAGGAACCATGTAGGCTGGTAGCGTCTGCTGCCCGTGCTCGCGCAGGTCATCTGAGCTAATGCCGGCAGCAACGACGTAAGCCAGCAGACGATCATCATCTACCACTACGACGCAGTCGCGCACCGCCGGATGTTTTCGCAAGACCACCTCGATTTCGCCCAACTCGATTCGCAGCCCATGCAACTTAACTTGATGGTCTAGCCGTCCGTGAAATTCGACGGCTCCATCTTTCCGGAAGCAGGCCAGATCGCCGGTCTTGTAGAGCTGGCCTTCGCCAAATGGATTGGGCACAAAGGCCTTGTAGGTCAAATCAGGCCGATGCAAGTAGCCAAGCCCCAGCTGGGTGCCTCCTATATATAATTCACCCGTGGCTGTAGGTGCGACCGGTTTCATCTGGCCGTCGAGGATATAGAGTTGTACGTTTGGAAGCGGCGAGCCGATCGGGATGTTTGGGAGTAGCTCATCTCCTGCGCGGCATTTCCACGTGGTAACAGCTACCGTCGTTTCTGTCGGCCCGTACGAGTTGTAAAATTCGCTCTCTGGTAATTTGGCGAAAAAGCGCGCGACCAAATCGGCAGGCAGGGTTTCGCCGATACAAAACACTCGTTTCAACGAGTGACACGAATCTGCATTAGGATGCTCGAGAAATAGCGCTAGGGAGGACGGAACAAAAACCAGCGTCGAAATCTTCTGCGCATTGATTAGGGTCACTAGATAGTCCGGATCGGCTTCGAATCCTGGGCGGGCCAACACCATCGCTGCGCCCGTGCCCAAGGACCAAAAGAGTTCCGGGATCGAGCAATCGAACGTGTAAGCCGCTCTCTGCATGATGCGATCTTCTGGGCGCAAAGGAAAAGCTTCTTGCATGCGGCACAGGAAGCTGTACACCGCGCGGTGCGGAATCATTGCTCCTTTGGGTTTCCCGGTCGAGCCGGACGTATACAAGACGTAAGCCAAACTTTCCGGGCTAAGTTCGGCAGGAATGGGGCGCCCAAGTGCCGGGGATTTCTCTTCCAGCCCGAGAATCGGGATCTGGAGTTCGGAAGGCAACTTCCGTCTGAGCTGGTTTTGTAATAGGATGGCGGCGGGCCTAGCCTCCTCGATGATTACCTCAAGTCGCTGCATCGGGTCTGCCGGATCTAGGGGTAGGTAGGCTGCACCGGCTTTGAGGATGGCCAATATGCCAATAACCATTTCCGGGGAGCGTTGGGATGCCAGAGCAACCAGGGCGCCGGGTCCGACACCCGCGGTCTGTAAGCGACAAGCGACTGCGTCCGACGCATTATCTAATTCCTGATAGCTGAGCGGCTGGTCCTGGTGGATTATCGCTATGTTTTCTGGCGTCTCAGCCGCCTGTCTGGTGAAAGTCTGATGAAGCAGTATTCCGGTTGGCGTAGCAGCTTTGCACTGAGGGGCGTCAACAGCTAGTAAACCGGTAGATGGTTTCATCGCAGTACTGTTTCCTTGAGTCGGCGGGGTGTTTTAATCGCAGTCGCCGCTTCCATTTCCAAGGGGCGGTTTTCGCTTATCTGGTCGTAGATCCAGCGGTAGGTAAGCTCCAACCCGTCTCGCAACGACGTCGACGGTTCCCAGCCGAGCACCTTTCGAGTTAACGTGTTGTCGCTGTTGCGCCCGTTCACACCTTTTGGCGCCGAAAGGTTGTATCTTCTCTCCAGCCTGACTCCTGCGATAGCCTCCACGATGTCGACTAGCTGATTAATCGAAACTAGCTCGCTACTACCTATATTGAGCGGATCAGCGAAGTCGCTTTCCATCAGCATCCGGCTGCCCTTTACACAGTCAGTGATGTACATAAAGCTGCGCGTTTGTTGGCCGTCGCCCCAGATCTCGATTTCGGGTCTAGCAGCAAGTTTTGCTTCGATCACTTTTCGACAGATGGCCGCTGGAGCTTTCTCGCGTCCACCCTGGTAGGTTCCATGCGGGCCGTATACATTGTGATAGCGCGCCATTCGCGTAATTAGTCCGTAATCCTCACGGAAATGGCGGCTCATCCGCTCGCTGAAGAGCTTTTCCCACCCGTAACCGTCCTCTGGTAAAGCGGGATAGGCGTCTTCTTCTTTAAGCGCGGTTACGTTCCAGTCCTTCTGTTTATCACCGTTGTAGACGCAAGCTGAGGAAGAGAAGAAAAACCGTGCTACGCCGGAGTCCTTCGCCGCAATGAGCAGGTGCGTATTAATCAATACACTCAGCATGCAAGCGCCCTTGTTTAACTCGATGAAACCCATTCCTCCCATGTCTGCGGCAAGATTGTAGACGAGCGCGACGTCTTCGGTGGCTTGCCGGCATGCATCCAGGCTTTTCAGGTCCAGGGTTAAGTTTTCGGCGTCGGGAAACAGCTGGTACCATTCCGAAAACGGCTTAATGTCTACCGCTCGGACATGTAAACCATCGTGGCAAAACGCTTTTACGAGATGGCCGCCAATGAAACCACCAGCACCCGTTACCAGAATCCGATTATTTCTGCTCATTTCTTCGTTCTTTTTTTGTTAGATCATAACCTGCCTACTGGGAGACCTAGTTTTAACATTGTGAGTGCCTCTTAACATTGTGTGGCAGCGTTAGCTGGGACCGGCGTTGAATACCCTCTACTGATGCTCATGGCGTGCGTTAGGTGAGTAGTAGATCGGCGGCACCAATTTCAGTACGAAGGCGGTGCCCGTCGATATCCAAGTTGTTCGCAGAGGTGGTCATGGCGTTGAGAGTGCAACTATCAATCTGCGTTTCTATGTTTAAAAAAAGTGAGCAGCATCGTCTGGAGATCGAAGAGCAGGTTCCAGTGCTCGACGTAGTAAAGGTCATAGGTGATTCGTTCTGTTAAGTCCGTGTCACCACGGAGACCATTCACTTGAGCCCAGCCGGTCATGCCCGGTTTAACGGTGTGGCGAGCGTTGTAGTGAGGAATCTCGTGCTTGAAGTTGTGAATAAGTTCCGGGCGTTCTGGCCGGGGTCCGACGAGACTCATGTCGCCTTTTAGCACATTCCAGAATTGGGGAGTCTCGTCGATGTTCCACTTGCGCATGAACTTGCCGATTCGGAGGCGGCGGGGGTCGTCCTTGGTAGACCAACCAGCCTTGCCGTCTTGTTCCGCGTCCAGGCGCATGCTACGTATCTTGAGCATATCGAATGGCTTACCATTCCTGCCGGAACGACGCTGCCGGTAGAAGATGGGTCCCGGCGACTCGAGGTAAAGTATTGTGCCGAAAACGCCGATTAGCGGTAAGGACAGCAACACTCCGACTATACCTCCCGTGATATCAAACAGCCGTTTAACCACTCTGTTGAATAAACGATCGAGAGGTAAGCGGGATACGCTGAGAATAGGGATCCCGTTCAGCGTTTCCAGATATAGCCCGGAAACCAGGATGCTGAAATAGGAAGGTACAACCTTAAATTGGACCAATTCCATCTCGCAGAGAGACGCTAGCGAATCCAGGTGTTTGACGCCCAGGTTAGCGTCGACCATGAGTACGATATCGATCGCCAGGGTCTTGATGAGGTCGTGAATGTCGCCGTAGCGACCGACGTGCGGGAGATCGTCCGGTGGTTCTTTCTGAAACTCTCCGTCCGGAATGGGGACACAGCAAACTACATCGTAAGGATGGGACGCATCACTTTCAATGATTGCACGCAATCTTTGAGCATAAGCAGTCCAACCTACAGTGAGAATTCTATGCCGGTGCTTGCGCACTATAAATTCTCTTTGCAGGTAACTATAAAGACACCTGCGCCAGGCATAGAGGCCGACTATCGCCGTGGTGGTCGCTAAGGCGACATAACCCCGAGAAATGGGAGGGCGGAAGTTGAACAGGAGAGAAAAGCCTAGGAAACCTGCTCCCCAAAATAAGCATGGGGTGACTACGTGTTTGAGCCGCGAATGCCCTTGGAGCAACCAGCCGGCATCATAGGTTTGCTTCTGTGCAAACAAGAGGATTAGAGAAATCGAACCACAAATGATGTAATTCAAATAGTCGCCTAACAATATCTCCTGCGTGTCTACGCCGAGTGCCCGCAAGGGGGTATGAAAACGTAGCCAAAACGCGGCGAGTTGAGATATGAAAGCCACTCCGGCGTCGCCGGCGAGGCAGAGTAAAGCAATTCGATAGGGAAATTCCCTGCATTCCTCGGTTAAGCTATGGTCACCCAGGCTTAACGCAGGTGGTAGGAATTCTCCAACTTCATTCTGGCACGCGTCTTCCAAGGCTTTCATTTTCGTTCTACAACTATCCTATTCTAGTCAGTGGGTGGTGGGACGCTTGTCGACAGCGAGAGTGCTAGCCCAGCAGCTACAGACTCTCGCGTGGCGAAAAGTGTTCGGGCGAGTCATTGCTGTTAGTTACAGCCGTTTCAGTGGGATCTAAAACGGTCACCAGTGATGCGTAAACGCTCAGTGGTTAATATTAAACCGCACCAGTTTACCCGTCGCGTGTCCTAATCCAGTTCTCGCGCGGGCGATTAACCTGGATGCAAACCCGGCGCCAGGTACAAGTTGTCAGGGAGGTCGCTCAGACATGATGAGGGAACAATTCGCTTAAGAGTTAACCGTATAACTATTGCCGAAGTATTGTTAAGCTCACGATCAATCGTATGAACGGAGAGAATCGGATTTGTTATTGTTGATGTCTTTCGAATTATTTGGTAATTCATGGCAACTCTGCTACACGAGCAAACGTGTACGGCCGCCAGATTGATTTTGAAGTTAATGTGTTTATAGGGAACAGCAACGAGGTCTCCTTCTCTAAAAGCGTTGGGAGTTATGCCCTGACGGACTGGGTAGTTTACCTCAGTCAGGCAGCCGCGGCGTAAAGCTCAGGCGATTCCGCTATCGGTACTGCGGTTGGGACGGACTTTCGCTCGTCCGTGGGACTCGGCTGGAAAGCGAAACGAATGCCTAGAATAGATGGCGGGCCGATCTTGTAAAAGACGGACATGGGCAAGCCGGAGTTCATCCCTACCGTTGTCTCAATGCACCTCGTGATCTTTTGTGTCGCGTTCTTGGGAGGCAAGGCTCGCCGGCGTCATCCGCTTTGTACGCCGTAAATCATCGATGGCGGCAGGTGGGACAATAAGGGCCGAACTCCTCCCGGAACAGGGTCTATTCGCGGACAACAGCAACACAATGGGAGGACAACAATTGAGCGAACCGGGTGCATATAAGAGATCGCCGGGATTAGGCAATTCGACGTGGTACATGGGTAACCTGGTTAGCCAGATGGCGGGGCCCGCGGACAACGGCGGTGCTTTCGACCTCATTATCTTTAGGATGATGCAAGGCAACGAACCACCACCCCATGTCCACTCACGAGAAGATGAGTTCTTCTACGTTCTCGCAGGCGAGATGAAGGTATATGTCGAGGGTGAAGTCTTCGTGGTGACCGCCGGCGAATGCATGTTTCTTCCGCGCGGAAAACCTCATGCATTTCTTGTCACGTCTCAGGAGCTCCACAATATTGCGTTAATCACTCCTGGCGGTTTCCTTAACGCAGTTAATAAGATGAATGCTCCGGCAGAGCGGATGGAGGTGCCGACTGACTTCGACACGATCACCTATGCGAACGCCGATCTGACGGATATCAGCAAGGTGTTTGAGCAGTACGGAGTACGATTTCTGAGCGCAGATGAGATCCGTGCGGAGATGCCGGAATATCCACGCTAAGACTCATCTCGGATAGACGCGGGGCAAAAGCTCACCGCCATGAATTACTACCTATCGGCGATTCGATTTATTCCCTCGATCGGGTCGGGGATTTCTTTGACCTCCGGGAATAAACTGCCCTGGCTTCGAGTATCCCTAGTTATGCTGGGGCTTCCCGATTACGCGAGACGGTTTGTCCGAGCGTAAGAAATCTATGATAATACATTCCGGAACGGCGTTAGCCGAGCGCTTCTTTGCAGGAAACAGTGCCACCTATGAACGTATCGCCAATTTATCCTCACTGGGTCTCGACCATTGGTGGAAGCGTAAAATCGTTAATAAAATACCTCACAATCCCAGTCGAATTCTTGATCAGGCATGCGGAACTGGTTTGTTGACCTTCCGAATAGCCCAACGCTTCCCGCTCTGCCGCATCTTGGGAGTTGATTTACAAGACGAGTACTTGAGGATTGCCAAACAAAAGGCACAGGCTCTCCGGCTTACGACCGTCGAATTTATCCATGGTAGAGCGGAAGATGTTATGTTGCAGGGGGATTTTGATTGCATCGTGTCTTGTTACCTGGCCAAGTATGCTGATCTACATCTCTTAGTAAATCACGCATACGACATGCTCCGGGAAGGAGGAACGTTGATGATGCACGAATTAACCTATCCAACCAGACTGGCAGACGCATTTTTTTGGCGGATTCACTTCAAGGTCTTGCAGGCCTACGGAGACTGGAAACATCCTGAGTGGAGAGTGGCACTGCGTGAACTCCCCGGGTACCTGAAGGAAACCGTCTGGCTACATCAACTGATTGATGCTCTAAAGGCAAACAAGTTTTCGGATATTAACATTGAATATCTCGCCTTTGGCGCATCAGCCATAGTCTCGGCCAGAAAGTAAACCCATTTAACTGCGTCGGCGGAGGACGGGTTGTAACAGGAGCTAACAGAGGAGCCAGGAGTCAGGAGCCAGAATCCAGGAGGGACTGCGGACTTTCGAAGCGCCGAGGTACCAGCTCGTGGACGGGGGTGACCAACGAATCTGCGGCTCCTGCAATCTAAACGGCTGACTGTCGACAGACAAACCTCAAGAGTAAAATTTGGGCGTTGGCCTGGTTACCTTTTGTAAAAAAGCGTCTGTCTTTGTGGCCTTTGTGATCTTTCCGTCTTGTGATCTAAGATTGACGAGTCGAGCTCGTGCCTGCCGTCGCCCCGCTCGTGCTCGGGTTTCCAGCGCTGGAGCGGACTGGGCCTCTTCACTCACACCTTCAGTAAGCTGGCCATAAGAAAATTCAGTCCTGCTCCTATTAGACTGGTGACTGCGTTGCTTGATTCTAGTATCTTTTTGACGGTTTTGTCGGCCATCCGCCGCAGCGCGCGATCTAAAGAGAGGACGTTCGAATGATGTTGTGCTGGCCGCTGCCTTCTGGCTGTTGCCGTTTTGTCCCGCTTGCGTTAAAGACATTTGTTGCTTAACGGAAGCATGCCCAAGCTCTCGACCAAAGCCCCTAAACTGCGGCCAACCAAAGAAGTCTCGGTCATGGCCTGGATTGAAGATCCGGCCGATGGGGTTCTGCTTGTGCGCCAGGCCGCGGGATTCAAGTTTTGGACGCTTCCAGGCGGTAAGGTTAAACGAGGTGAATCACTGGTCAGGGCACTCAAAAGAGAAGTTCGCGAGGAGACGGGGTTGCGAATTGAGGTAGGATCCCTCTTGGGAGTGCTGGATCGGCGGGATAAAGATGCGATCACTTTGCTTTTTGCCGCAATTCCCGGGAAGCGCCCGACTAAGACTAACCAGAAGCAAAAGGAAATCAGGAAAGCGGCCTTTCAGATATCCCTGCCAAGCAAAGCTTCGCCATCTGCTAAATACTTCTGGTCTGCGAGGAGAGGCCCAGTGGAAAGGGCGCCCAAAATTAGAGCCTCAACGCATCAGCTTCCAACGCTCACCGCATACGGGCGCCACAAATAGCGCGAGCATCACTCCGCAGAAAATCGGCCTAAACGAACTGGCACTGGCCAATGGCTGGAGCGCGCCGGAAATCGCCGGTCGCTGCTTACTCCAAAATATCTTCTTTCAAGAATAGGCAGAGTTTTTCTACGGTGCAGAAGGTATCTTGGCAATCGCGCTCTGGTCCGCTGACGTAATTGTGATCGACGAAATGTTATAACAGCCGGCAAGCCAATGCAGGAATCGACGGACGAAGCCCAAGAAAGTTCCGCAGTGGGCCAGCCACCCACGCCGCCCCCCGGCTATCATGGTCACGATCGTTGGCTACTTTTATTGGCAGCGCTAATCGGTGTGGCGGGAGGCTTGGCCACGGTTGCTTTTCATGAAGGGATGGCGTTTACCGAAAAACTTGCTACCGGCCATCCCGGAAGCCTCGTGAGCGCGTCCGAGGGATTGGTGCCTTGGCGCCGTGCCATCACGCCCGCCCTAGGCGGCCTGGTAGCGGGAGCGATTCTCCTCCTGACACGGCGGGTCACCAAAGGAAAAAAACAACCTGATTACCTTGAAGCGATCGCCATAGGAGACGGCCGTCAAGATGTCCGTGGAACCCTTTTGCGGAGCGCATCCTCCCTTTGTACCATCGCGTCCGGTGGCTCGATTGGCCGGGAAGGCGCTATGGTGCAACTGGCTGCCGCCACCGGCTCCTGGGTTGGTCAATTGTTCCGATTCCGAGGTGATCAATTGAGGTTGCTGTTAGCCTGCGGCGCAGCTGCTGGCTTTGCATCCGCTTATGACGCCGCCATATCCGGCGCAATTTTTATTGCTGAGGTGGTCTACGGCACTCTGCTTATCCGGCGGCTAGGGCCGCTGATGGTGGCCTCGGTGACAGCCAACGTCACGGTTCATCAAGTCCTCGGCTATGAACCGGTTTACCAAATCCCGACACTCCATGTGAGTTCTCTGTGGGATTTACCGTTTTTTCTGTTGTTAGGAGGCCTGCTCGGCGCCTTGGCCCCGCTCTTTATGGGGTTGTTGGACGGAACCCGGCGTTTGGTTAGCCGGCTGCCAGTTAACCTCCCGTTTAAGCTTGCTCTGGGCGGGTTGATGGTGGGACTGATCTCGGTCTGGCGTCCTGAAGTTTGGGGCAACGGTTACAGCGTTGTTAATGGGGTGCTGCACACCCCTTGGCCAGCAATCTTAGTGCTCTGGGTTTTGATCGCTAAGGTTTTTGCGACCGCCGCGACTTCAGGTTCAGGGGCAGTAGGCGGTGTGTTTACTCCCACTATTTTCGTGGGGGCCATGCTCGGGCTTTTAGCTGGTGATGTTTTTAATTGGTTTTGGCCCGGCTCCTCATTGCCCACGGTCTACGCCGTGGTGGGAATGGGCGCCTTTCTAGCCGCCACCACCCATGCGCCGTTAATGTCGTTTCTCATCGTGTTCGAAATGACTTTGGAATACCAACTGGTCCCAGCGCTGATGCTGGCTTGTCTTACTGCCTATCATGTCTCCCGGGCCATCCGCAGTAAATCCATCTATCACGACGTACTCCATCGCGGGACCGCTATCGAGGAAGAATTCTACGTCGCGCCAAGCCAGCCACCGAGTTGAACGCGAAGAGCCGAGGAATAGCCGCAAAAAGGCACAAGAAGCTCAAAAACAACCGCGAATGGACACCAATGTAAGGACGCGAATGGACACTGAGAAAAACAACCGCAGATGAACGCAGATATGGTTCGAGGCTTCCATCGCGGGGCTGGTCCGTGACCACCCACTAAAGCCTTTAGCGATGCCTTTCGGGTCTTGGCAACTGATCAGTCTGAAAGCTAGGCAAAATGATCCTTGGATCATTCCAATCTGCGTATATCTGCGTTAATCTGCGGTTGTTGTTTTTCTTCGCGTTCATTCGCGTCCTTCCATTCGTGTCCATTCGCGGTTATTCTTCTTAACGCATTTGGTTTTAGGCGGTTGAGAGGTCTAATGAGCGCGACTCCGGTAAGCCAGAAAGTCGTAGAACATCCTTCTGTGGACTCACCCAGTGAGTTGCAGCTTAAACGAATTTTGGTCCCGACCGACTTTTCCGAAAGCTCGGAACGTGCGCTGATATACGCTGTTCGCTTAGGCGCACCGTATAAAGCGGAAGTCGTACTTCTCCACGTTTTCCATCTCAAAGAATACCTGGGGCTATTGTCCCAAAAAGAAGACATCGATTCCGCGACGGCGAATCAGGTGCTGGAAGCTTCCAAAAACGGGGCAATGGAGAAACTCGAAGACCTTGTCCGACGTGTTGATGGCAAAGGAGTGGTGGTGCTCCCGATCCTTTTAATTGGCGTCCCGTTCGAAGAGATTGTCAGATATGCCGGCGAACACGAGGCCGACCTGATTGTAATGCCGACCCACGGACGAACCGGGTTGGCTCATTTTCTTTTAGGGAGCACTACGGAACGCGTGATCTCGCACTCCGTTTGTCCGGTTTTAGTTATCAGAACGCGACCGGGCGAAGGAGCTTAGCCGGCGGTTCTCGCGTTCAGCGGAAAATCCAATACGTGGTCTTGGATGATCTGGAGCATTACCGCTTTTTAGCCGTTTATCGATGCATAGAGATTCGGCTCTGGGCTTTCTTTCGACTGATTTCACACCCAGCTCCGTAGGAGCGAAATCTTTATAGCAACAACGACGTAAAAGGCTATCAGCTCCGCTAGGAGCGACATCGGGCGTAGTTCCCAATTGGATGTTGCTCCTACGGAGCTGGTCCTGTTTTTCCGATCAAAGCTATAAAGATTTCGCTCCTACGGAGCTGGGTGTGAAATCGGCTTTTTCAACAGCCTACGTAATCTATTGAGTCACATTCAGGATTATGCGCCTATAAGACGTAAGATTTGGCGTTCCATTGTCTGTCACGGCTAGAATCACATGGAAGACGCCGGAAGAGTTTGCGGTGACAGTCGTGGACAGATTGCCGGCAGCGGAAACCGTTGCTGTAGGATTCTGCTGCAAAATAGGGCGATAACCCGCCTCGTTATAAGCAATCCATTGAAACTGCAGTTGATTCCCGTCCGGATCGGAACTGCCGGCGGCACTCAGCGCTATTGGCTGTCCCGCCACCGCGTTGATACTAAGAACGCTCTTACCTCCGACACCATTGACTACCACATCTGGAGGATGATTTGCATGTGCGTAATCGTTGATGGTCCAGTCCATACGCGCAGCGAAGTCGTTTTGAAATTGATCTCTCCATCGCCAAATGGTCGCTTCAGCGGAGGAGTAAGTTTTGCCGTCGATTCCTGTGACGGTGTCGGCGGTAGCAAGCCCTTGGGTCCAAATCGGGCGTGACTCTCCGTAAAATATTCGCCACTCATATCTTCCTCCCCAGCCACCCCAGCTAGGATTCTGGAACGAATTCAAGCCGTTATTCACTAAGCTAAACCATGAGGGCGTATCACCCTCCATATTGAACTCGATTGGCGGATAAACCGCTCCCAATGGTCCTTTGCTGCGAATGTTGGCATCAAGCCACGCCTCCGATATCTCCGTAGTATCCGCACCGGTTCCCTCGTAAAACCCCTGGCTGCTAATTCCAAGCCAGGTGGCCGGCAAAAGAAGGAAGTCTTCTTGTGAAAACGGGGTGCCATTTGAGTTCGAGGGAGTCACGATGTACAAGAGATTCGGGAACTCCTGCCTCATCCACGGACCGCTATCGTCCTGATCGGAAATGCTGTAAACTCTCAGCTTACTAATGAAGGCCGCCAAGTCGTGAGATGACCGCGTTTTCTGCACATAGTAAAGCGCTTCCGCCAGCGTATTGGCCCCACCTCCGACAGATACCCATACTGGCCGTGGATCCTGCCGATCGACCGCTTGAATAATGAGCTGGGCTCCGGGTGATAATCTGCTGTTTCCCAGGGCCTTTCGTCCGAATACAGACGGACCGACCGCGACTATTTTTCTCAGATGATCTGCGGTCGGATAACCTGGGGCATTTTTGAGCAGGTTGGGTTGCACCTGCTCGTATGCATCAATGATCGGATAAACAAAATCAGGCCGGACCGTATCGGTTTGGAACTCCGACGTCGTGGGAATGATACCCTCGATATCAATCTCATTCGAATAGAGGAGCAAGCGAACCAGGTATTGTTGGTTGTCATTGTCGTCGGTGCCAAAATCGTTCATGGCGATGAGCCGTGGCTTACCCAAAAAGTTATCCACCTGTGCATACGCAGCGGCTATCTGCTGCTCGGTAGGTGGACCTGGTGGGGGCGTGGGTGTTGGGTTTGCCTTCGCGTCGGGCTGCCCACCCCAGGCGCGTCCGGCTGTCAGTAGCGCTAGAATCGAAGCGCAATAAATGAACAGCTCACGACCAGTGGGGGGCCAGAAACGGGCAGTCGATGCAGAGAGATGAGGGAGATGCTCTAGACTGGGCAATATGAGATCGCGCAGTTCCATGCGATAAGGCATATTCATTCCTTTGTTGCTTTGGGGAGGTAGTGGTGATGGAAGCGGTACAGAGGTGCGCCGCTGGGTACGATTTAGAGCCGGAGCTAGAAAAGGAGTCAAGCAATAAACGATTATTTATTGTACAGTGAATAAATAATCATCATGGCC
>DASUWQ010000157.1:0-16926 GCA_036378375.1 Chthoniobacterales bacterium | reverse complement strand
AATGATCGCCGTATAAAGAGGCAACCAGAGGCGACGCGTAATGACCGATAGCAAAGCAAACAGGGTTCCTAAGAACGTTAGGACGATAGGCAAATGAATGATCGCAGGGTGAAGCGGGGTTGGGAGTTCAAACATGGTAGCATCTCCTTAGCTCCCTTCGTCTACCACCTTCCCGGCCCGGGCAAAACAAGATTTGGCGTTCTCCTCCCCAAGGCGCCTCGTTTTAGAGCGAAATAAATCGACTTTTTTTCTTCGAAAAGTGCGCTACCATTTTCGTTCTTTCAGTAGCGGGGTCTTAGCTCAGTTGGTAGAGCGCCTCAATGGCATTGAGGAGGTCAGGGGTTCGAATCCCCTAGGCTCCACATCCCTCGTACGTCAGCCGAAATATTCGGATAGGATGCTTTTGTTGACCTTGCAGATGTAAGTGTATTTCGGGTTAACGACTTGCGTACAACGCGCTTCTGCGATTTGACCAAGCAGCATGTATCCTTCAGGAGCCGGAATCTTCCAGTCATCCTCCATCCAGTAGACCATCTCCTCGAACGCGATGCGCATAGCGTCTTCTAGCGGTCGGGCACAACCTAATGTACAAATATGCGTCGGCGTCTCGATGCGCGGATGATTCAACCGCGCCGGCGCCTTCTGCAGCGACACCTTCACGGTCAGGGTCGCAGCAATCTCGATAGCGCCCATACCATTGCATTCGCCATCGCCCTGAATCGCATGGCAATCGCCAAGGAAGAGATGCGCGCCCTCCCGATTGATGCGCAGCGATACGACATTGCCTGTGGTGATCTCCTGCACGTCGAGATTGCCTCCGTGCGGACCATTATCGACTGTCAGGACCGCGCCATGCACCGGCGCCACCCCGATGACCCCGATCATCGGCTTGATCGGCAGCTTGAGGTGTTCGTTCCAAAGCACGAAGCCGTCTTTGACCTCTACAACCCTGGTCTGTCTGCCGAACTCCTTCCTCCGAACCCAATCGGGAAACATGCCGATGCCGGGCCAAAGGGCGGTAAAGCCAAGCGTATCAAACTCCATTTTGACGATTTCGACTCTCAGCATGTCGCCCGGCTTCGATCCGCGAACTTCGATTGGGCCGGTGGCCCCGTTAACGAAGGGTAGAGTGACGTCAGCCTCCGTCAATTGTTGTCCGATATGGCGGATCGTCCCGTCGTTGATATTGATCGCGCATTCGACAACGAATGTTTCACCGGGTTCGACGCTAGCGATGAAGCGATCCTCGCCCGAAAGCGCGTATTTGATGTTTCCGACTTTGTTAACTCGCTGATCCATCTCTTCTCCAGAGCTTAAAATTTTTTCGGATATTTTAGTGAATGCGTCGCCATGGCATCAGGAGGCGTTCAGCCCTGCCCACCATAAAGGTAAGGAGCAGTGCGAGCGCGATCGTTGCCACCAAGGCAGCGAACACTTTTGGAATAATATAGAGCGAGCCCGCTTTGAAAATGGCATGGCCCAATCCCTCGGACGATGACATAAATTCGCCAACGATCGCGCCGATCAATGCGAAGCCTACTGTTAGCTTTAGTCCGGCAAAGATATCGACGAGTGAGGCAGGCACTACCAGCTTGCGGAAGATCTGAAATTTTGAGGCACCCAGTGTCCGCATCAGATTGACCTGATCCGGATCGACCTCGGCGGCGCCCTTGTATGACGTAACCAAAGCCACGATCACGACGGATAGTGTCGACATCGCGACCTTCGAAATCAGTCCCGTACCAAACCAGATGATGATAATCGGCGCCAAGGAGATGATCGGGATTGACCCAAGCGCGATCACGAACGGTTGCACAACCTGAGACACGAATCGGGAGTACCAGAGCGACAGTCCAAGGATGGTGCCGATCAAATTCCCGATGAGAAAGCCTAGCAACGTTTCGAGGCCGGTAACATAGACATCGCGCCAAAGACTGCCGTCGCCCACCATCTGATTCAAAAAGCCGGCCATCGCCGAAGGCGAGCCAAACATAAAGGCCGCCTGTTTATTATTTGCGGTCGTATGTTCCCAAAAACCGAGTAGCAAGGCGAGCAACGCCACCTGGGTCGCGAAAATGATCGCCGCCGACCGGATCCGGCGCCAGCGCCGGATGGACGACGAACCGCTTTTCCGTGTGGACACCTGGGTTATGCAGCTCACGCCTCTGTCGGTTTCCGCTTTCATTGCAAGACCACCTCAAGATCAGCCCAAATTTGACGAACATATTTGCTGAAATCGCGGCTCTCCCGCGCCGCCATCATGTCAGTCCGCTCCGTACCTAGCTCGATACTATACACTGCTTTGACCCGGCATGGCCGTTTCGACAATACAATCACCTGATCCGCAAGGGATACGGCCTCTTCGATATCGTGCGTAATCAGCAACAGCGATCGGCCGCCCTTGCGAACGAGCTTTGCCGTGTCGCTTTCGATCAACAGCTTGTTCTGGAAATCGAGTGAAGCGAATGGTTCATCCAGCAGTAACACATCCGGTTCATTCACCAACGTGCGAGCGAGGGCAACGCGCTGGCGCATGCCACCCGAGAGTGTCGAAGGGTAGTGATCCGCGAAGCCGTTCAGACCGAGCTGGTCGAGCATCGCACGGCTGCGAACCTTCGCCTCACTCACACCTACGCCGTGAATTTCAAGACCGAGCATCACGTTGCCAAGCGCGGTCCGCCACGGCAGCAGCAGATCCTTTTGCAGCATATAGCCGACATTTTGTGGCTGGCCGATGATTTCCCGGGCATGCCACCGAATAAGTCCCGAATCCGGCCTCAGCAGTCCACACAACGTATTCAACAGTGTGGTCTTCCCGCAACCCGACGGGCCGACGATGCTAACAATCTGATGGTTATCAAGGGTCAGGCTGAGGTCCTCGATAACTGGAACTATCCGCTCGCCGACCTCGTAGCTTTTTGCCAAGTGCTCAACAACGAGCGGAGCGGCGGCAACCGGTTCAGCAATAGCGCCTGTAGTGACATTCGCGCGGTTCACTTCGACTGTTCATTAGCGATGGCGACTGCCTTTTCAGCAAACGAATTATCAATGATCTGATCGAACGGTACTGTCCCTTTCGCATTGCCCAGGTAAACCTGCATATCCATTAAATTTGCCCATTGATCCTTTTTGGTAACGACGGATTGCGCAGGAATCGAATAGGTGAGTTCGGCATCGATCGCTTTGTCGACGACATCCCCGGGAAGGTCCGGAAATTCCTGGCGCGCAACCTGTTTGGCGAAGGCCGGATCGGCGTACGTCTTGCGGGAAGCTTCCTCGAACGAAGTCACCAGAGCTTGCACCATCTGCGGGTCCTTCTGAATCGTCGTAGGCAGCACCATGATCCCGGTATTGCAGAAGGGTCCGATATAACTCGAGAAGTCGAACACGACTTTGGCGCCCTGGGCTTCAGCTGCAGCGACGCTTGGCTGATAGGCGATGGCAATGTCCGCCTGACCTGCCAGCATGGCTGCTATTTCCGTGCCCGGATTCACCGGAACGATGGTCGCGTCGACGCCAACCTTGAGGCCTGCTTTTTCCAATAATCGTTTAGCCACACTGTAATTCGTATTTGGTTCGGGCGAAGTGACGATTTTCAAACCCTTGAAAGCTTTGGGATCAGTGATCGGCTTGAGTGTTTTTGATACCCCGAAATAGTGGGCGCGCTGGACTACCGTGCCGACCACTACACCCGGACCACCGTTCTCCCGCGAAATCTGAGCCATCGTCGCATCGCCGATCGCGAAATCCGCTGAACCGCCGAGGACCGCCGCAAAAGTCTGCGTGTCACCGCCGGCAGCGCTTACCTTCATATCGAGGCCATTCTTCTCGAAGATGCCCGCGTGCATGCCAACGTAAAGATTGATGTAACCGAGATTATGAACGGCTTCGCTGAAGCGCACTTCCTTGAGAGATCCAGCGGCTGCGGAGTCCGACCCGATAACCGAAGCCAACGCCAGCCCGACGGCAACGGATCTCCCCACAGAATGGCGGCGGTGAGTGGAGATGCTTCCCCCAGTCGAAAATTGGCGGACCTTATCGACTGTAGCTCGAACCTGCTCGAAACAATGCTCTGCCATAAACGTCGAACGAGCGGAAATCGTGCCACGACTTCAGCACGAGCACGGTCGCAAAAACCATGCGGGGGAAAGGTACACCCGATTCACACGCTAGCAAGATTCCCTCGCCCGATAAGGTCACCCTCGATGGCCGAGCGCCCGCTCTACTAGTTTTCGCGCTCTCTCATCGCGGGAAAGGTTGATCAAATTGAACACAGGCCCAGCAGGGAAATACGCGCTCTGCCCAAAAAACGGCGATACCTCAGATCTAAAACGTTCCAGCAGGCTGGTCTGGCGGGCCACACACCACATAACCCTGGACGCTATCGCAACGGGGAAAAGCTCCCCGGACCTAGTACCCCAGCGAAGGAGTTCGCGACGATTCGATGGAGGCCAACCTTAGTCTCCTTTCTTTGCGTCTTTGGCGGGAGACTTAAGTTCTTTGGTTGCGGCTACTACGCGCTGTGAGACTATCAGAGGCATTCTTTGCCGCATTGAGTACACCGCCGCCGCCACCCGTACCGCCTACGCCACCTTCACCACGCACCGGACGAGCAACCTGTCTGGGATGCGCAATCGCTTTGTCGATCGGGGCGATCGTCGCCGTCATTCTTGTCGTAATCGCCGCTCAACAAATCTCAAACACGGTGCGGTCCGACGAAAGTCACAAGTCGGTTATCGGTTCCTCATACGTCGGCGACTGGCAGGACGTGAGTAACCCGACCAGCGTCATTCAGATTCTGCCAAACGGCGCGGCCAGTTGCCATATCGTGCACGGGACAACCAATTACACCATCACAGGAGGCCAGGCGACGTACGACAAACAAACCAAGCGCTTGGCTATCAAATTTTTCTTCGTCGGCCCAAGCTGGCATGTCGATGAGCCGCCCCATCAAACTCACGACGGATTAGTTATGAAACTCGACGGCCAGATCTTTCGAAAGGCCCGGAACTACCCTTCACCGTCCGACAGCAAAACGCCTGGAGTGTCGATCTAGAGATCAGGAGCCAGAATCCAGGAGTCAGGAGAACGTGGGTTCCCCAAGCGCCCTACTGGCTCCTGAATTCTGACAGCTGGCTCCTTCGTCTTGAACTCCCTGAACTCCTCCCGCTACTATGCCCATCGTGCCCCACTTGTCCGCCATAGCTCAACCGACCGAAAGCACGTCGCCCTACGCCTGGTCAGCGACGGCGGAACGTTCTGGTATTCTCGCTGCCGGCAATTGGATTGTTGATCACGTGAAGGTCATTGACCTGTGGCCAAGCCAAGACGCACTGGCCATCATTCAGAGCGAGACTAATGGTAACGGCGGGTCTCCTTTTAATGTCTTGATCGACCTGTCGAGACTAGGCGCGGATTTCCCGCTACAAGGAGCTGGTCTGATCGGCACGGATTCAGCCGGCGACTGGATCTTGGATGCTTGCCGGCAAAACCGAATCGACCTTTCTTCGATGCATCGGACGGATGCAGCTCCGACTTCGTATACCGACGTCATGTCGGTCGCTACGACCGGGCGCAGAACCTTTTTCCATCAACGAGGCGCTAATGCGCTCCTCAAAGGCAGCGATGTAGAACTCGAGTCGTCATCCGCAAAGCTGTTCCATCTTGGTTACCTGCTGTTGCTGGATAGCCTGGATGCCGCTTGTCCAACCTTCGGAACCAAATCTGCCGAACTGTTGCACCACGCATCGGAGCTCGGCTTTGTCACTTCAGCAGATGTTGTCAGCGAAGAAAGCGATCGCTATCGCCAGATTGTATTCCCCGCTCTGCGCCATCTCGATCTGTTGTTCATGAATGAATTTGAAGCCGGACGCATGGTCGATTCCAAGATTCGAGTCGGTGACACCATCGATCGTAACGCTTTGCTGTCTACGGCGGAAACGCTACTAAAAGCCGGTGTCCGCCAATGGCTCATTATCCATTTCCCCGAAGGCATCTTGGCGATGTCGCCCGGCGGCAAGAAGCTCTTTCAGCCCAGCCTTAAGCTGCCCCCAGAAAGAATCAAAGGCGCCACCGGCGCCGGCGATGCGGTTACCGCCGGTGTACTCTTCGGCTACTTAGAGGGACTCCCCATGGAGACCTGCTTGCTCTACGGAGTCTGCGCCGCAGCAGCTTGTATGCAGCACCCGAGCGCATCCGATGGAGTGCTCCCCTTGCCCAAGTGCCTAGAGTTCGTCGACGAACTATCGTTTCGGCCGGAGCTGTTCCAGTAACCACCGAGCCCTCAAGCACGGCCGGAACTTATAAGTCCCATGAGTCCCATAGGTCCCATCCGTTGTATGCCCAGCGGCAACTATCCCCAGGCGTGATCTATTCTCAAAAAAAAGGCGTTTAATGCCCAAACAACGTTTGGAAAATAGACGGCCTGCTTCCACTGCTGTTGCTGCTCGCGACGCGAGAGACGGAGTTCCGGGTATAGAAAGGTCTAGCAGGTATCCCTGCGTAAGTCGGCATCGTGTAACTGCCTATATCGACCACCATCTTTCCGCTGGCCGGTCGCAGCACTCGATGCTGCGTGATGAAGGTCGATGGATCCTCATAGTTGGAGAGGCTTCGCGACGCCGCAGTATGCACAACGCCGATGGTTGTGTTGCGATGAATCTCAAAATGCAGATGCGGATGATAAAGTCCGTGAGCGTTCCCAACCAAGCCAATTTGCTGACCTCGAGTAACCGGTTGACCCTCGGCTACAAAGATTTTGTCCAGGTGAGCGTACAAAGAATCAGCATACTTAAGCTGACCGCCTTCGTAGAAGGCGTGACGGATCACAATCACATTGCCCCACGAACGTTTGAAATCTCTGGCCAAGCTAACTACCCCGTTTCCCACCGCCGACACCGGTGCTCGATAGATCGCTCCAGGTCCGGCTGAGCTCACCCAATCTTCTCCCAGGTGTCCGCGAACATTAAACCCGCGCGACTTCTGGTATCCGTCCGCGTTCGGAGTCCCGACAGGAAAGTCGAACCGATCCGCAATGGACGTAGATACCATCGCGGGATCGCCAAAGGCAAAGGTCGAAAACGATAGTAGGGAGGAAGCAAGTCCGATAACGAGCACTAGCCGGGACATGCGGCTTGGTTTTAGACGTGAATCATCACATTGGCAAGGCAAAAGTGCAGATTTTGGACAAGTTATTCGTAGTTAAGAGGAAAAAGTCGCCCGCGGAGCGGCTCTAAGACTTGATTCAACGGTAGACGCTATTTTTTTGGAAAACGAAATTAATTCTCGAACCCCAAAACGTACTACTTTTGCCGCTGCCGTTCGTTCCAACGCACAGCCACGGTATACAATTCCGCGGCGCCGGGAAGCCCGAGCTTTTCGCGAATGTGGCCGCAATGGACCTGTACTGTCTTGATACTGATACCGAGGGCGCTCGCGATTTGTCGAGTGGGATTTCCCCGGCCTAAACATTGGAAGATCTCAAGTTCGCGCTCGCTGAGCAAGGCGAGGTCGAAGTTCTCCTCTCGAGTTGCTGGTTCCGAGGGGAAAGAGATTTCTTTGCTCACATAGATCCCACCCTGGATCACCTCACGAATGGCTTGGCAAATTTGCTTAGTGGTCTCACGCTTTACGACATAACCACTCGCACCGGCGTGTAGCGCCGTACGCGCATATTGTGGTGAGCTGTGCATTGAAAGGACGATGACCTCTACCTGGGGCACCCGCTGCTTGATTTCAGCGATCAGCTCAAGACCCGAACCATCCCTGAGTGAAATATCTACAATGGCGACATGAGGTTTTTTCTTTTGGATAGCTTCAACACAGTTTTCCCGGCCCTCTGATTCCCCGCAGACGGTTAAGTCCCCCTGCTGGTTGATAACATTGGCTAACCACTCCCGGACCAAGGGGTGATCGTCCACGAGAAATACCCGTTGTGGAGGCTGTAGGGAGTGGCGTTCAGCCGTTGCAGTCATTTGGAGAGATTCGGCGCGGACTCAGGAAAAGAACACATAACCGTCGCACCGGACTCCCCGCCACCAAGCGTAAGGCTTCCGCCGATAATTGATGCCCGATATTTCATATTCCTCAAGCCCATCCCTGGGTGAATCGGCTTATTTGCTGGAATTCCGGATCCATCATCACTAATCACGAGCAGCAATTCCAGTCCGACCCTAGCCAGCTTAATATCGACCTTAGTCGCGTGACCGTGGCGGATAGCATTGTTAACTGCCTCTTGGGCGATTCGGTAGAGATGGTTGGCGACGACCGTATCCTGAATGCGAATCGGTTCAGCCAAATGAAACCGACAAGCCACTTTAAACCGGCTCGAAAAATGAGCGGCTAGGTCCGAAAGCGCTGCCGGCAGCCCCTCTCCATCTCCTTCGAGAGGAAAAAGTCCTGACGCTATACCGTGCGCCATCGAGATAGCATCTTCGATTAAGCCGACCACCCGGTTAGCGTCATTAACCTCGGGAGCCTCCCTGGCCGCCAGTTTTTCTACTAGAAATTGTTCGGCCAGAGCCGTTCCGGTGAGGTGCTGACACAGGCTATCATGGATATCGAGTCCGATTCGCCGTTGCTCTCTTTCCCCGATCGCCAAGATCTCATTTTCTAGTCGTCGGCGTTCGGCTAGCTCCGAAGAAAGACTGGCCGTGCGCTCCTTCACTCGCTGTTCCAACGTTTCGTGCGTTTGCCGAAGACGACTGAGCAGCCATACCACTATGAAATAGAAGGATACCACGATGGCCGCATTCCAGATCGGCGCGAATCGATTGTAGTAGTGTTGTCCAGATAGGAGACTGATAATGGTGGTAACCCAAGCACTGATAATACTCACCAGGCTGCCGAAAAACGCGCCGACGTACCAAGTTGCTAGTCCTATCGCCACCAGGTAGAACACCGTACAGGAAATCTCATAGCCCGTAAGAAAATCGACCGTCGCAACGCACCCAATAATCACAAACGTAAGGCCAACCAAGACCGGTTTTGGCAAGTGATTCAGCTTAACGATAACATTCGCTACCATATTTCGCGGCCTTAGCACCTCGTTCGTTTGGAGCCATGACGAAAGGTAACCTAACATCGTGGCTTGCCTTGACAATGCGAGGCACTACCTCATCCAACCGCGCGCCGCCGCCCACTCAAAGCTCAACCGGAAAACCGATTTCAACGGTCCGATCACTTGGCAGCTGGAAAAAATCCGCGGCATTTTCGGCGTTGCGACTCATCAAACGGAATAGAGCTCGGCGCAATTTCGAAAGCCCCTCGCTTTTGGATGGAATCAGTGTTTCCCGCCCTAGAAAAAAAGTTGTTTTCTCAGGACGTAAATCAAAATCTTGGCTCTTGGCAGCCGCGGCGATCGTCTCGATCGTTGGAATCTCCATATATCCGAAGTGAGCAATGATTCGGAAGAAACGATCACTGAACGTGGTTATCTCCAATCTCGGTTTTCCATCCGGCAAATAGGGTACCCGGTCCGTGAGAAAGGTCAGTAGGATATTTCGCTGATGGATAACGCGATTATGTTTCAGGTTATTCAACAGAGCGACAGGGGTTCCGACCGGTGAACTGGCTAGGAAAACCGCAGTCCCTCTAACCCGATGCGGACTGAGTTCGTCCGCCAGCAAACCGGAAAGTTCGATCGACGCGACAAATTGGTCGAACTGCATCGTCGATTGGAGTCGCTTCCGAATCTGTTCGCGCCCGATCTTCCAGGTGGTCATTGCGTAAAACAGAGCTCCACCGATCGCGATGGGAAGCCAGCCCCCGTGAGCAATTTTCAAGATGTTAGAGGTGAAGAACGATAGTTCCACAACTCCCAAAATGACACAGAGAGAAACCGCAAGCGCGACAGGCCAACGCCACACCCGGCTTGCGATCCAGAAGAAAAGCGCCGTAGTCGTCAACATGGTCAAGGTAACTGCAATGCCATAGGCAGAGGCCAAGGCCGAACTGGCGCCAAATGCCACGACTAGCGTAACGCATACGATGGCCAAGAGAATGTTGACCCGAGGAATATAAATTTGTCCCGATTCCTTGTCAGACGTGTGCATGACCTGGATCCGCGGGAGATAACCCATTTGGACCGCCTGCAGCGTCAGCGAAAACGCGCCCGAGATTAGCGCCTGTGACGCAATGACGGTGGCGGCTGTTGCCAGGACCACAAAGAACCAAAGCGCCCATTCAGGAGCTAACCGAAAAAACGGGTTCGTGGCAGCAGCAGGCGACGAAAGGACCAGCGCCCCTTGGCCGAGATAGTTCAATGCCAGCGCTGGGAAAACGAAGAAATTCCATGAAAGTTGGATCGGTGTTCTTCCGAAATGACCCATGTCCGCATACAATGCCTCGCCCCCGGTAACCGCCAGAAATACGCTCCCCAGAACAGCAATCGACTTTAGACCGTGGCTGACCAGATACCCTAAACCGACCAGCGGGTTCAGCGCCTCCAGGATAGTGGGCTGCCGCAGAACCTGTACGAATCCGGTGGTCCCAATTAGTAGAAACCAAATCAACATAACCTTTCCAAACATCCCTCCTACCGCAGCCGTCCCGAATCGCTGAATAGAAAACAGTACTACCAGGATACAGATCGTAAGAGGTACCACGGCTCTTTCGAACAGAGGTGAAACCGTGTTAAGCCCTTCAACTGCCGAAAGGACTGAGATAGCCGGAGTGATAACTCCATCTCCGTAAAGCAGTGCCGCACCGAAGACTCCGAGTCCGGTCATAATGGTGGCCGCATTTAAGCCGATCTTTCGGGCTTTCTCGGGAAACGCTAAGGCCAGTAGCGCTAGGATGCCTCCTTCGCCATTATTGTCCGCTCGGAGTACGATGCCGACGTACTTAATCGACACCAGCAGAATCAGACTCCAGAGAATTAGTGAGGTCGCGCCGTAAACGTCGGCCGGACTTGTGCCATGCCGCAGGCATTCTTTAAACGCGTAAAGCGGGCTGGTGCCGATGTCGCCAAAGACAACTCCCAACGCAACGATGGATAGAGAGATGTCTCTTGCTCGTTTCGATGGTTCTTGTGACTTCGTAAACGCGAATCGCTTACGAGACGGAGAGGAGACGAGTTGGTGAAACGTCACCCTGATGTCACCTTTTTTAGATGATGATATTTAGTCAAAACGGTCCGGAGTTGAGCAAGCCGAGCTTCACTCCGGAACCGTTCCCCTGCAAATATTATGTATTACCGAGTACTAGACCTCTAGCCGCAGCCTTAGCCTCCAACCTATGCGGTTGTAGGGTAAGCCTCAGCAGACGGTTCGAGGGACTCCGGACGAGGGCGGCCGCTGTGGGCAGTGACCGCCTCCGGATACGCTTCGGCGCCATGTTCGTGAAGGTCGAGACCCTCGAGCTCGCCTTCCTCGGAAACCCGCAAGGTCCCCGTCGCTTTTACCGCATACATGAGAACCATCGCCACGACGAAAACTCCGACACCAATACTGGTGTTGCCGATGAATTGGGCTATCAATTGGTCGAATCCGCCTCCGTAGAAAAGTCCTTTGACCACGGATGAAGTGTCGGAGCCGGTCGGAGTCGACGCCCCAAACTGGCCCGTCGCGAAAAGTCCAAGGCTGTACGTTCCCCACATACCAGCCGCACCATGGACCGGCCAGGCACCACAAGGATCGTCAATGCGTAGCCATTCCAGTAGGTCGGTTCCCCAGACCACTACCACGCCTGCCACAGCGCCGATCATGATCGCACCGAACGGTGAAACCCAATAGCAAGGACAGGTAATGGCGACCAGTCCGGCGAGTAGTCCATTGAGGCACATACCGCAATCCCACTTTTTGGTTCGTGGGTACATGTAAAATAGCGCTATCAAACCGCCTGCACATGCCGCCAGCGTGGTGTTGGTTGCTACCCGGGCAACGCCGAGATAATCCATCGCGGAAAGAGTGCTGCCGGGGTTAAATCCATACCATCCGAACCAAAGAATAATCGCTCCAACCGAGGCAATCAGCAGGTTGTGAGCAGGCATAGGTCCGCCGCCATCGCGCTTGAACGTGCGGCCGAGACGCGGTCCGAGAACAATTGCCCCGGCCAGCGCGATCATGCCTCCAATCGTGTGTACGACGGTCGACCCGGCAAAATCGTGGAACGCGGTCTTCCAGAAAGGAATCGCGTTTAGCCAACCATCCGGGCCCCATGCCCAGTGTCCAAAAATCGGATAGATAAATCCGCTCACTCCCAGGCTATACCAAAGATCACCCCAGAATCCGGTACGACCCACCATGGCGCCGGAGGTGATGGTTGAGCACGTATCGGCAAAGGCGAATTGGAACAGAAAAATCGCGATCGTTGCCACGCCGGTCGATTCGTAAGTATCCGGGAGGTTTTGTAAAAAGAACCAGGTATGTCCGTTACCATCTCCCCAGCCGATAAATCCGTTCCCGTGTCCGAACATGGCAGCGAACCCCCACGCGTAGAACAGAATCCCGCACAGACAGGTATCAACGATCCCTTCCAACATTACGTTGATCGCTTCACGGGTCCTCGCGAAACCCGCTTCAAGGAACATGAACCCTGCCTGCATGAAGAACACCAGGAAGGCCGTCACCAACACCCACATAGTGTTCACCGGATTGACGTAAGGCGGGTTTGGCGCCGGCGTAGCTGCCGGAGCAGGGGAAGCCTCAGTGGTCGGAGATGGACTTGCTGATGGTGAAGCAGTCGTCTGCACCGCAGACGGCGAAGCCGTCTGGGCGTGAACTTTAGATGCGGAACTAAAGTAAAACGATGCTAGAAACATCAACATGAGACAAAGACCCAGTCCTAGGGTCTTGCCTCCGAGGATTGCCGCGAAGAGCTTCCGCTCCCGGGGATCTTTCAGTTTTTCAAAGAATCGGTTGATCATATTTTGGTGCCAGGCTTCACCACGAGTTGGTTTGATTTTTCGGAAATTCGAACTGCGCAATTCGTCTGCGTGAAACGAAATTGTCAGGACCCAACTACCGAAAAGGTACGAAGGCACCGCTAAGCAATCGGTATGCCGAAATGTCAGAACTCAGTAAAAAATATAAACCTATGTATTATACCTAGATAGTACGATGTACTATTACTCAGGAGTACGGGTTACTGGATTATTGTCGACTATTGCGCTGCGCGAATTGCTGCTAACCCTGTCCTGGAATGGCGATTCTTATACACAACCGCTGGTCTTCGCTTAGATCGCGGCGATGCGGATTATAAGGTAAAGTTGTATATAGTTTCGGACGAGCCCGGACGGGCTCATCGTATTCCGGCCCGTCTTCGCTTAGCGCCTATCCGCCCAAAACGGCTTAGGCGTACGAGCTCTCGCCGCGAATTCCGAGAGCAACCCTGCGTTCCTTTCGCTCTTTGGCAATCCGTGCGCCGTACCCGCTTTCGCGAAACGCTAGCAACGGGTCCGGCGATAAATCCCGATTTTTCCGCCATGCAATCAACGCCGGTCTCACATCGGTGAAGAACGCCGCGCGCAGACACTCCTCGGCATCGATTTCGGAATTGCTTTCCTGGTGCTTGGCTAGTTCCGAATGCTGTACCAGAGCGGCTTTGGCGTATAACTCTTGCGCAGTGCAGACCGTCTGGATCATCGCTTCGATCTTTGGTTTGTCGTTGTGCGATTGATCGATCATGTAAGCGATCTCCGGTCTGCGCCCTGTTTCCCAGCGGTAAAATAAGATCTCATTAAAGATGCGGAAGATCTGATAAGGATCGATCGATCCTAAAGTCAGATCGTCATCCGCATAACGCCGATCATTGAAATGGAATCCGCCCAACATCTCTTCGTCCAATAACCAGGCCACAATCTGCTCGATATTCTGCGCTTGGTAATGGTGTCCCGTATCCACTAACACCTTGGCCTTTGGTCCAATGGCTTTCGAGACAAGGTAAGACATCCCCCAGTCCGCCAGATCCGTATGATAAAAGGTCGGTTCGAATGGCTTGTATTCGACCAGCATGACCTGGTCCGAATCCATGGCTGCGGCGACTTCTTGCAGCGATTCCGTGATCGCCCTTTTACGCCACCGGATGTTGGCCTGCCCCGGATAGTTCGATCCATCCGCAAACCACAGAGACAAGTACCGGCTGGAGATCTGTTTCGCGATCTTAACACTGTCTAGGATATGGGTTAAGGCAGCTTCTCGAGCAGTGGCGTCCCGATTGCAAAGGGAACCATATTTATAGATCTGGTCCTGGAAAATATTCGGGTTAACCGCACCCAGCTTCAGGCCGATCTTTTCCGCTGCCCGTTTTACACTAAGCGGGTCGTGCGATTCTTTAAAATCCCAAAGCACATGCACCGCCATGCCGGGGCAGCAACCCGTCAATTGGTGTACTTGAGCCGCATCAGAAAGCTTGTCGTTAATATCAATCGCCGCACCATCCTGGAGGAATTTGCCAAACCGCGTTCCGGTATCGGCAAATCCCCAGCTGGCGGTTTCAATCTGAAATTCATCCAGCGCGGCAAAGATCTTGTTAGTCTGTTCGTCGTTCATTTTTGTCGGGGTAATTCAACCGGGTTTAGGAGAGACCACGGAGGCTCATCCGCCCCACCTCTCAAACATCGACTCTACTCTCACCAATCACCTATCACTTTTCACCGATCACTTCTCCGCCCCTTCTACACCCACCAAAATAACGGTCAATTTCCTGGGCCCGTGCGCTCCTAAGACCAACACTCTTTCGATGTCTCCGGTTCGGCTCGGTCCCGTGATAAAAGTCATGAAGCTCGGGAAGTTCGGCGCATATTTCCTCTCCAACAGCTCGAAAGCCGCTGGTAAGTCCGGTACGAGCTGTGAAGACGTCGCTACGACCACGTGATGACCGGGCAATACCGACAACGCTCTGCCACCACCACTTTTCGCAGTCAGCAGCACACTCCCGGTTTGGGCAATCAAAGCATCACAACCGGTAATCCCTGCCGATACTTTCTCGAGTTCGGTTTTCGCGGTTGATCGGTTCACTTCCAGTTTCGTTATCGAAACATCGGTCAACAGAGCTCGGATTTCGCTATCGGCTGGAACAGCGACCGACTCCCAGCCTTCGCGATCCGATAGCAACTTCAGTTGCGCTCTAGTTACCGCTTCATCAGGGCACGCCAAGAACTCGGTCTTCAGACTCTCGCTCCGTTCGGCAAACAGAGCGACCCGGCCGGCGAAATCATCCGGCACTTTAGGCAAAAAGTGGCGAACCTGGCTTGATCCGTCGGCGAGCTGAGTCTCGCTTTCGGCCACGTGCTCGTCCTTCGTAGCGTTAGCCAAGGTGGAACTGGGATTGCCACCTCGTAAAGCCTCACGCACCCGAGCCAAAATAGAATCACGCGCGTTCACGAAGCTCGTTGTTTCCAAAGATCACGAAACGACTTTCTCGCGAACGAAGGTAATTCGCGACTTTTAGTCCAGGGCCAGACAGGATCCGCCGGAGTTGCATTAAACAAGCGCTGCAAAGGCGAGAAACCCTTCATTGCGCGGACGGCGAACGTAAACAGACCCGGCTGATTAACCACAAAAGCAAACGCCTTGAAGCCCAGCTGCTGAAACGGTGATCCTTTCTCCGCCACTGCGTTTCGGCGATTCTGTAACAGATGATGATGCAGATCGATCTTCACCGGGCAAGTCTCGGTACAAGCGCCGCAAAGCGATGAAGCTTGGGACAGATGTTGCCACGATTGCAGCCCGCGCAAATGCGGGGTTATGACCGAACCGATTGGCCCTTGATAAGTCGTGCCGTAGGCATGTCCACCAACATTTCGAAAGATTGGGCAGACATTAAGACAAGCCCCACAGCGGATGCAACGCAACGCGTCCCGTTGTTCAGCGTCGGCCAGCAAACGGGTCCGGCCATTGTCCAACAGCACCACGTGCATTTCTTCGGGACCATCAATCTCGTCAGCACCGCGCGGTCCTCCCAGCATTGAGTTATAACAGGTGAGCTGCTGCCCGGTTCCAGCCGTAGCTAACATCGGCAAAAAGAGCGGCAAATCCGCCAGCCGCGGCAGAATTTTTTCAATGCCTAACAAAACCACATGGATCTTCGGCAACGCGGATGTCAGCCGGGCATTTCCTTCGTTCTCAGTGATCGAAATCATTCCCGTCTCCGCCACCGCAAAATTGGCGCCAGTGATGCCCATGTCCGCCGCAATATATGCCTGGCGAAGCGCTCTCCGTGCGGTCATGGTGAGCGCTTCCGGGTCTGTGGTTGCCTCGGCTCCCAGCTTTTGCTGAAACAGATCACTGATCTGTCCCCGGGTCAGATGCATCGCGGGAAACACGATGTGATAAGGCGGTTCGTGCCGCAGCTGCACGATAAATTCACCTAAGTCAGACTCGACCACCTGGAACCCGGCCTTTTCCAGCGCCTCGTTCAAGTGAATTTCCTCAGAAACCATCGTCTTCGATTTGACGATAGACTTGGCTTTTTTGGCTTGCGCTAGATCCAGGATGTAAGTCCTGGCCTCAATCGCATCATTAGCCCAAAAGACTTTCGCGCCGCGCGCGACGAGTTTTTCTTCAAATTGCTCCAGGTACCGGTCCAAATGACGAATCGCTTCATCTTTAGTTGCCGCTGCCCGCGATCGAGCTGACTCCCAGTCTTGGAACCGGTTGGCGTTACTACTACGCGTCTTTTGGTATCCGGACAGCGACTGCTGCACCATCTGGCGATGTCCAAGATCCGCCACCATGCGGGTCGCGTCGTCGTTAAACTGTGAAGCAGCAGAGGGCATTGCGGGGGGAAGTGAGAGGTGATTAGTGATTGGTGATTGGTCGAAGGAGGGGAGGGCGCGCCGTCGTTGGGTCTGCAACTACCGATAGACTCAAGTGCTCGACCGGGCATGCCGCGGACATCGAGAACAACGGATCGCGAGGACGCGATCCCTCCCTTGCTAGGCTCACGCTCCATTCAGGTATTAACATAAAATGTATGACCATTTTC
>DASUWQ010000156.1:0-5651 GCA_036378375.1 Chthoniobacterales bacterium | reverse complement strand
AGCCGTGGTCTATCGCGTGGCCGCGTCTTGGCGCGTTTATACGCCTTAGCCGGAGTTGCCGCATGCCCTTGGTCAAAACGGCGGATCATTCGGGAGCCTCGCCCTACCAATCACGAATCACCGATCACCAATCACGTCTCCATCCCCCGGCCCTCACAGCGATTCCGGACTTTCCAAAATCGCCACCAACCTGCTGATCAATTTGCCCGAGGCGCCACCGTCGATAACGCGATGGTCGAAGGTCACGGTGAGGTCCGCCATTTGTTTAGGCTTAAATTGCGAGCTCGCCTCATCCCAGATAGGCCGTTTTTCTCCCCGTCCCAGACCGACGATCAAGCTTTCTGTCGGCTGCGGAATAGGGGTACCCCAGGTGATTCCCAACGGACCGTAGTTAGTCACGGAAGCGATGGCGCCTTCTTTAGCATCCTCAGGCAGGCGGCGAGCCCTCGCTGCCGTCACCAAGTCCTGGTATTTCTCTCCCAGCTCAGAAAGTGGTTCTTTATCGAGGCTTTTAAAAACGGGAACAACCACTCCTTCATCGACCTCGACCGCAACGCCGATATCGATCGATTTTGGAAGCACCAATTGGTCGCCGACGATGCGGGCGGCTAACTTCGGGTTTTCAGCCAGACCGACAGCGATCGCTTTGGCCACATACAGCGCTGGACCGGGAGGGATCTTAAATTGTTTGCGGTGCGCCAAGATCGGCTCAAGCGAAAAAGAGACTCCGATGGTGCAAAGGGGCCTGCTCCAGCTGCGACGCATCGCGTCCGAGATGGCCAACCGCAACCCGGTTGCCTTTTGACTCGGGTGTTGTTCAAGGTCAGCCAGATACTTCTCCACGTCATTCGCTGTCACCCTGCCGTTTTTGCCCGTACCCGGGACCAAGGAAAGGTCCTGTTGTTGCCAGCCGAGCTGATCCGCCTTCGAGCGGACTCGCGGCGAAACAAATGGGCCTCCACTTTTCGCCGGCATCATCGGGATCGTGATGGTCGGCATGGCCGGCGGCGTCTTGTGGGTTTGAAGAGTTGCTGGGATCTCCGCGGGCGCCTGACTTGACGATACCCCCAGGCGCTCGGCATCTTCTGCTGACGCCTCAATATATCCGAGAATGGCGCCATTTGGATAAGTCTGGTTGACCTCCGCCGTGAACTCCGCAATCACCCCGCCGCACGGGGTGGTGACACCCATAACCGCTTTATTAGTTTCGACCTCGATAATTTCCTGATCGCCGGCGACCGGCTCGCCAACCTGCGCGTTGAAACGAATGATGGAGGCCTCGGCGACGGACTCTCCAAGCTGCGGCATGATGATCGGCACTTTCACGGTCGCCATGCTCGGCGGCATATTCTTGTCGGCTTGGAAGGTTGCCGGCACCTCCGCAGGTGCCTGATTTGACGATTCCGCAAGGCGCTCGGCATCCTCTTCTGACGCCTCGATGTATCCGAGAACGGCGTCATTTGGATAAGTCTGGTTGACCTCCGCCGTGAACTCCGCAATCACTCCGTCACACGGGGTGGTGACACCCATAACCGCTTTATTGGTTTCGACCTCGATAATTTCCTGATCGCTGGTGATGGGCTCTCCAACCTGCGCCTTAAAACGAAGGATGGTAGCCTCGGCAACGGACTCACCAAGCTGCGGCATGATGATCGGCACTTTTGGCATATGGGTTAGAAACGTATGGGCGCGTCGGACGGTGGGGATATCGGCGTAAGAAAAGTTACCAGTCTAGCATTTGGCGAACCTTCTTTACTATCGAGGCGGCAGAAGGCCTATGAGCCAACCATAGATCCGGATGAAAAGGGATGGGCGTGTCGCGGCAATTTAACCGTTCTGGCGGCGAGTCGAGTAAATGAAATCCTTTACTGGCGATACGAGCGATCACCTCGGCGTTTATTCCTCCCCAGGGCCAGCCTTCACTAACGGTAAGAAGATGACCGGTTCGGGCCACCGATTGCAAAATTGTTTCGGTATCGAGCGGCTTGACGGTTCTCAGATCGATAACCTCGATATCGATTCCTTCTTTTTCGAGCTCGCTAGCCGCAGCCAAAGCATCGTAAAGAGTGGCAGCATAAGTCACCAAGGTAAGCTCCTTTCCGGAGCGGCGGCATAACGCTTTGCCGGCGGAGAAAGAAACTTCTTCCGGGAGCCGCTCTGCCTTGACCCGGTTGTAGAGGTATTTGTGTTCGCAGTAGAGGACCGGGTCATCAAGGGCGATCGCCTCAAGCAGAAAATTGTAGGCATCGTCGACAGTTGCCGGCGTCATAACAATTAGCCCGGGGAAGTGAGCATACAATGACTCAAGCGATTGGCTGTGGAAGGGGCCGGCTCCAGGATTACCTCCGTTTGGTAGCCGGATCGTGATCGGCAAGGAAACACCGCTCCGGTAGAAATACGCGCCTGCGTGATTAACGATCTGGTTGAAACCGTTGGCGGAGAAATCGGCAAACTGCATTTCCACAATCGGGCGCATGCCTTCGAGACTCGCCCCGATGGCGCTGCCGACCATAGCATCCTCGCTGATCGGCGAATCTAAGACTCGCCCGGGAAACTCCTTAGCCAAGTTTTTGGTCGCCTTGAAAGCTCCGCCGTAGGTACTGATATCCTGTCCGTAGATGTAAACGTTAGGATTTTCGCGCAGTGCCCTGGCTTGAGCTTCCCGAATTGCTTCGAGATAAGTGATGCTCATTCTGCGTACTCTGGATCGATTAGGTGAGCGGATGCTAACGAGTGCCAATCCTCGTCCGCAGGATCTGGAGTGGGTTCACGCTGTACCTTTTGAAGCGTGTCCTCGACTTGTGCTTTGGCCTGCTGCCTCCACTCTTGGACCGTGACTTCGTCAGCCCAACCCTGTTCCACCACATGGGCTTGGGCTACATTGAGACAATCACGTCCGATCGGACTATCCAAGAGAGTCTTGTCCATGTAAAAGCCGTCATCGTGTTCAGCGTGCCCGGTAAGTCGAACACACGAGGCCACGATCATCTGGACGCCAAAGCCTGACCGGGCACGTTCAACTGCATGGCTGGCAATCTCGAGGCACTCTTTTAGGTCCGTACCGTCCATACTGTAACCCTCAACCCCGTAACCGATGGCTCGATCCACCAGATCATGGCAGGCGAACTGGCGACTATTTGGGGTCGAGTAAGCGTAATGATTGTTGGTGACCGTCATTACTAAGGGCACGCGTTCGACTGCCGCCATATTGAAGCCTTCGTGGAAAGAGCCGGTCGAACTGCCGCCGTCGCCAATGGACGTGGCTCCGACGATGCCGGTTTCTCCTTGCATCCTCCGAGCCATCAGGGCGCCTGTGATTACCGATGCGGTAGCCCCGAGATGGCTAACCATGGGATAGATCCCTTCCTTTGGACGTCCCCGATGCACGTTGCCATCACGGCCTCTCATTGGCCCGGTTTTCTTGCCCAGATAGGTCCGCAAAATATCGAATAGGGGCTCACCGAAGGCGAGCCGCCCGGCTTGATCTCGAATCAAGGGCGCGAAAATGTCGCCCGGTCTCAGCATTATCCCAACTGCCACGCTCACCGCTTCTTGACCTTTGCCTAAATAGCACCCTCCAGCGATCTTTCCGGCGTGCCACAGGGCAGCCACTTTGTCTTCCACAGTTCGCGCCAGCAGCATCCATTTGAATGCTCTGACGTATAGCTCCTTGAACCCTAGATGGATCGTCTCACTCTCGGGTTCCCTGAGGGTGTTAAGCATCACCGACGAATATCAACATTATGATTCATGATGCAAGGCTTTCGGTTTCGAGGAAAACGAAGGGCACGTGTGGGCATATCGGCGTATGGGCGTGACCGCGTTTCGGCGTATGACACGCTGGGAGTTGGACCGGATAGGACTCATGCGACACATGAGTACTGTGAGCGCCCGCAGTCGCAACATTAGTCCCATGAGTCGCATAGGTCCCATCCGTTCCAGCGGCTGCGCGTCTATCGCCGAAACGCCCCCACGTTTTCTTATACGGGCTGGCACGATTGGCGCTACAAAGCCCACCCTAGTGCCAGCGACGAACAAATCTGGAGCCCATTATACGAGGCAATCCGTGACTACTGGATTGATAGCCGGCTCGGACCTGGTTATAGTCCTCATTAGCGGAGTGATTAAGAAGTACAAATGAACGAAGAGCGAGCACCCGAGTACGGTGGTTACAGTTCCGAGCCCGCAACTCCTCTCGAAATCTTAGAGAGAATCGTAGCAAGTCTCCCTCCTGGTGACCCGACACGCAGCGAAATTATCGGCCTAAGGTCGAGCGTGGCGGAACAGGAGGAAATGATTCAAGAGGCGCGGCAAACGATCGAGAAACTGGACGAAGTGATCAAAAAAGTCACTTCTCCGGCGAATCGGATCGGAACATATCTTGGTAGCCCGAACAAAGAAACTGCCCAAATCGTTGTGGGAGGGTCCGATTACTATTGCAATGTGGATCCCCGGATCAACATCAACAAGTTGAAGAAAGGGACACGCGTCTTGGTGAATGAAGCGTACGTAATCGTAGGAGACCTCGGATACGATCTCGCGGGACCCGTCACCAAAGTCACGGAGATTCTTAGCAGCGATCGCTTGCGGGTGGGCCAAGAGCACGGCGTTCAGTCCATCGTGCTGCAGCGGTCTCAGGATCTGTTGAAAGCCAATCTCAAAGTTGGCGATGAGGTCCGAGTGGACTCGAATTTCAGAATCGCGATCGAGGTGTTAAGCCGGCCTACGACCCAGGACTACTATTTGGAGGCAGTCCCCGAGATTTCCTGGAGTATGGTGGGAGGCCAAGAGGAAGCGCTCAGTGCGATCAAGGACGCGATCGAGCTCCCGCTGTTGCACGCGGACCTCTTCACCAAATTTCAACATCAGACTCCGAAAGGATTTCTGCTTTATGGTCCGCCGGGATGCGGTAAGACGCTGCTCGGCAAAGCCACAGCCTACAACCTGACGAAGCAGCTCAAGGAAAAGACGGGCGAAGAGATGCAACAGTTCTTCATGCACATCAAAGGGCCCGAGATTCTAAACATGTGGGTAGGAGAATCGGAACGTCAGGTTCGCGAGATCTTCAACACCGCGCGAGAGAAACGGAAAGAGGGCTTTATGCCGTTCATCTTCATCGACGAAGCCGAGAGTATTCTCGGTACACGTCGAGCGGGACGGTATTCAAGTATCCTCTCCACCTTAGTGCCGATGTTCTGCACCGAAATGGACGGAATCGAGTCTTTAAATGAAGTGGTGATTATCCTGGCATCGAACCGAGCGGATTTGATCGACCCGGCGATCCTGCGTCCTGGTCGAATCGACCGGAAAATAAAGGTCGACCGGCCAGACCGAGCTTCTGCTTACGACATCTACAAGATCTACCTGACTAAAGATTTACCGTACGACCCGGAATTGGTTGAACAGAAGGGTGGGATCGAAGAGGTGGTCGATCATCTGGTGACCAAAGTGGTCGATACTCAGTTTGCCAGAAAAGAGGAAAATAGGTTTTTGGAAATCACATTGAGAAGTGGAAAGCGCGAGACGCTCTACCGAGGAGATCTGGTTAGCGGCGCTATCATCGCGTCGGTGGTAGAGCGAGCGAAGGAGCTCGCTATCAAGCGGGCCATCAACACGATGCAAGAAGAGGGGATCAGTGAATCGGATTTGTT
>DASUWQ010000155.1:0-5006 GCA_036378375.1 Chthoniobacterales bacterium | reverse complement strand
CCATGGATATGCGAACAAGCTGCGACAATTGTTGAATCGTCTGGGGTACGAGGAAGTCGGCGGCGCTTACACTCATCCAGAACGTAGCGCGATCTTTGTCGGTGATCTAATCGATCGCGGTCCGGCAATCGGTGGGGTTCTAGAGATTGTTTCAGGGATGGTTCATGCCGGTAGCGCACGCATTGTTATGGGCAACCACGAATTCAACGCGCTCGGTTTTCATACGCCGGACGGAGCCGGAGGATATCTGAGATCACACACGGAGAAGAATTGCGGGCAACATGCGGCTACCCTTCAGTATTTCGAAAGGAATCCGGGTGCTAAGGATCGGGCTTTGACCTGGTTTTATTCTTTCCCCCTCTGGCTTGACCTCGGTTTCGCCCGAGTCGTTCACGCAACTTGGTCCGCCTCGACCATTAAGTTTCTCGGAACACCTTACCTAAGTCCTCGAGGTCTTGTACTTGCCGCAACGAAAGGGACACAAGAATATGAGGCCGTCGATACCCTGTTAAAAGGAGTCGAAGCTGAGCTTCCAGATCGAACAACTTTCACCGATAAAGATGGAAATGTCCGACACGAGATTCGGGTCCGTTGGTGGCTAAAACCTGATCCGAAAAGAACTATCGCAGAAAGTGTTTTTCCTCCGGATCCAACTATGCCGGAGACCCCTCTGGTGACGACCAGCTCTTGGCAAGCGTACAGCCCTGAACTGCCACCGGTCATTTTCGGTCATTATTGGTTACCTGCTAATTGGCCGATAGCGCCGATTACCCCAAACGTTATCTGTGTCGATTTCAGTGCCGGTAAAGGTGGACCCTTGGTGGCCTATAGCCTGGACCCGGAGAGTGCCACGGAAGGAGAGTTCACCTCTGTCTCGTAGCAGCGGCATTAGGCGTCGCCGAGGCTATGCTTACAGGCCGTCAGGGTGCACTGAGACTATCTTGATATCGCGCGGGAAATTGTGTGGGGGGTCGCGCCTCGTCAGTTCGCAAGTTTCGACGCGCCTCGTAGGTCAAGAGGAACGCAAAAAGGACCGCGAATGGACACGAAGGGACGCGAATAAAAATCTCACGTAAAGCCGCAAAGACGCAAAGGAAAGACAACAACCGCGGGTGGGCTAAATAGGGTCACGCCTAAACATTCAATATTCATAACCACCGGCATCCCCGAAGTCTAAAATTATGTCGTCTTCGTCGGGATCGCGTCTAAACAAGACACCAAGAAGCCGGCACCCAGGAAATCCCGCCGGGAGTTCCACAATCAAAAGACCAAGCCGACATTTCGGGCACTGCGTTTTAGGAAGTTCGCTGATATGTCGGAGAGATTTGGAGCCGCACATCTTGGAGGATTTCCGATTCCGCTTTGGATCGATGCGACTGACGGCGGCACACTGTTCGCACAGAACACGACAAGAACGTGAAAGGTGATTGGTGAAAAGTGAAAGGTGGAAAAGCTTAATAGCCGCAGACCCACTTCGCCAAGGCTATGTCGGTCTAGAAAGGTACAAAAAGCGCAAAAAAATTACCAACCGCAGATGGGCACTGATAGACGCGGACCGGGAGAGGGGTGGAAAAGTGACTGGTGAGCAAGACAAATGTTTTGTGGCCTGGGCAGATGTAACAATACACGCGACAAAAGGTCGTGGTCGGAAATTATGAAATGGCCCAGCGAGCTGACGAACAGCAGACTGCAGCTCGTCTAGTAACATAAAATGGTTTTGCAGGATGACCTTGCCCCGGTTAGCATAGGTGTATGCCAGCGACCGGTTACCGTTATCTTGTTACGCTGCCAAACGTACGCGGAGGGAATACAATCGTCGATGGAACCAGGATCGGAGTTCATGACGTCGTTGGTTTGATCGTTAACGGGTCCGGCATTGATGACGTGGTACGAAGTTTTCCAGACCTGACGCGGGCGCAAATCTACGAGTGCTTGGCCTACTATGAGGATCACCGCGCGGAAATCGATACCTTGGTTGCGCGGCAAATGAGCCAGGGTCGTGAAATTCTTTCTTGATCACGACGTACCGGCTGAAGTCGCTCGTGTGCTGCGTCAGGAGGGTCATGACGTTATCGAACTGAGACAAGTTCTACCGGTGCAGGCGACCGATTCCGAGGTGTTTGATTACGTTCGGGAAAATGGTCTGTTCCTAATCACCTGTAATCGGGACGACTTCCTGCAATTGGCGAGCACACCATCTAACCCTGGCGTTATCATTCTTGTCCGTCGTAGAAGCCGGCATGCTGAGTGCGCAAATGTGCTTGCACTTGTCGATCGCACCGGTGAATCAGGGTTGCGCAACAATATCAACTTTGCTTAAGAACGGTTTCTCACGTTGAGACCGTAGTTCCTCGCGTTGGAATCGCGAAGCAGCTGTCCTAATGGCACCGGGTCTTTCGTCGTATTTATAGACGTCAGACGGAGGAGCAAACCAACTAAATAAAGGAGATACTCACAATGGGACAACCAATTGTGCACTTTGAGATCATTGGGAAGGATGCCAGGAAGCTTCGGAGTTACTATGGCGACCTGTTCGGATGGGAATTCGACACGAGCGCTCCCGTCGCGGAAGCGATTTCCCAGCCGGGGAATTACGGGTTCGTGAACCGCAACACTACCAGCGATGGGACGGGGATCCCGGGTGGGGTTGGCGGAGGCATCGATTACGACGGGTACGTTATCTTTTACGTCGGCGTTCCGGACGTCGAAGCCGCGCTCCGTAAAGCCGAGAGTCTCGGCGGGACTCGCCGAATGGGCCCCGAAAGGAATCCGGGGGCAGATCTTGTGGTCGGCCACTTCACGGATCCAGAGGGTCATTTGATCGGTCTCGCCGGGCCAAAATAGAGGGGTGATCGGTGAAAGGTGATTGGTGAGAGGTGAAAGGTGGGAGACCTTAATAGCCACAAAAAGGCACAGAAAGCGCAAAAAGCGGATCGCGAATGCACGCCAACCGCTTTAGCGCTCCATTTCGCGCACTAGCGTTCGCGGTTTTCCTAGGTGACGTCAAGGCCGCACTCGAAGACGGAGACAAAGAAAAATCTCACGCAAAGACGCAAAGCCGCAAACGGAAGAGGAACACCGTGAAAGGTGATTAGTGATAGGTGATTGGTGGAAGACCTTAATAGCCGCGAGAGAACGCAGAGAACGCAAAAAAAAAGCACAACCGCGGATGGACACGGATTCGCGGATGAGATAGACGACACTCTATCTACCTTTGTTAAAGATGACCGGTAGCCGAAATGAGCCGGTTTTGTCCGGGCTGAAAACCCAATTCTTTTTGACCCATTGGATGGCAGCATTGTCCAATTTTGGGTTACCGGTAGAACGGGCGACGCTGATGTTGGTGATCCGGCCGTGATCAACATTGATCGTGACTATCAGTCGATTCGCTTCGGTCGCGATCACGGTTGGAACAGTAAGGAGGAAAGCGGCGAGTATGCTGATAAGGGAAGCGAGCCTGTTTGTCTGACCCATGCGTCGGTTGTAGCAGGACCGATGTTGAAGGACAAATGAAGATACAGAAAAATCTCACGCAAAGGCGCAAAGGCGCAAAGGGAAGACGCGTGAAAGGTGAGGGATGAAAAGTGAAAGGCCTGCCCTGAGCCTCTCGGCAAGCTCAATGCAGGCAAGGATTTAGCGCGTCGAAGGGGATCGCGAACATCTGATCGCTTAAGGAAATCGAATTGCGCCGTCGAATCTAGTCTAACTCGCTCAGCTTGATTGCGGGATGTGCCCACCGGACGGTCATAGCTTGCTTAGAAGGGAATTTACTTCATTCAAGTTAAACTGGGCTGGATCGAAGTCCGCGTCCATCCAATCTATCGATTCTCTGATTTCTGTTGGGACTCGGGTTCTGGGGCGCTGCCAGACAGCCAGGATTTCCATGTATTGATGTGGGCCACCGGAATCTTCCGGTGGGCATGCTCTCTCTCCGGTTAAACATCGAGGTGGTCCGTCTTTTTCCAAGAGTGCTTCGAGAGCGAGTGAATGCTCCCAACCGTCACCAAAGTCATATAAATAGTGGAACCGTGTTCCAGGCGTTTTAAGTCTGGGACCTAATCGGAGTCGGTTCTCGTTTTTTACGTCAGCCGGCGAGTCTTCGTCTTTCATTCCGATCTTTTCTTCGCCTAAGTAGAACTCATGCAAATGATAGTCGCTCCAACCCATAACGATCTGGATCACTCGGCTTAGCTCAGCAAAGGACGCATGTGCTGGTATCAAGAACCTGCGCCAGATCAAAGGTTCAATTTGCTCGAGCCAGATTCTCAATTGCAGCATTCTCATGAAAAAGGTCAGATGTGAAAATAGATCCGATGCAGAATAGCTGCATGAAAGGACAAAGTGCGCAAAAAGGGACCCCACCGTCACTAAGCTAAGGCGCAGCAAGCAGCGCACGGACCAGTCGCTCCTAAAGCTATGGTGGGCATGTTGCTAATGCACACGAATGAAACTCTCACGCAAAGGGGGAAGAGAGGAGCAGGGAGAACGTGATTGATAAACACGAAGAGAAATCTCACGCAAAGACGCAAAGCCGCAAAGGTTAAGACAACAACCGCGGATGAACGCAGATTTACGCGGATAGGGAATCAAGAACCATAGCGTAGCCTAGTAAAGCCGCGTCTTGAGTGAGCGTCAGGGACGTGTCTTATACAAAACACAAGATGAATGTTGTTTTTTGCCGAGACGATGGTCTTGCTCGTCCTTTTTGGGGAGTGATTAGAACCGAAGACGCGCTGAAAAAATCTCCTTATGTTGGATCGGGGCTGTCAATTGACCTGTCCCCAGCGGTCCAAGCCCTTCGCAACAGGATCGCCTTCTACTTCACGGGCGGGAGTGTAAGTGTCAGCGGAGCGTACGCGCCGCCCATGACCGGCCGGGCACTGAAGCTGGTGGACTGGATGATCGTATCGTACAAGTCAGGGAACGGAGTGGCCGACGTGCTCGTGTTCGCGTAGTTGTACACCTCGTCGATGAGGTTCTGGGTGAGCGTCGGATCGTTACTCGAG
>DASUWQ010000154.1:0-3022 GCA_036378375.1 Chthoniobacterales bacterium | reverse complement strand
CTTCCGCCAGCTGGGACTGATCTACTTGTGAACGCTCCGTGCAACATGCGCGCGCGAAAGCCGTATGCGGGAAATCCGCACGTACGGTTTGATGAGGGAGAGGGCTTCCCAACGAACCCTCTCTACTCTACCGTGAGATTTGTCCGCTATGGAGACGGTACGACTCGGAATCATCGGAATCGGTTCAATGGGAAGCGTCCACGCACAAAACATCACGGCGGGCAAGATCCCGCGGTGCGAGTTGACCGCCGTCTGTGATCCTAAGGCTGACCGCATGCAGCCTTTTCCGTCTGCTGAACCATTTCATTCCGCCGATGATTTTCTCCGCCGATCCAAAACGGATGCCGTGCTGATTGCAACCCCACATTACGCGCACACCACCATCGGGATCCAAGCGCTCGAATCGGGCCGGCATGTAATGGTCGAGAAACCGATCTCGGTCCACAAAGCCGATGCGGAACGGTTGATCGCAGCCCACCGGCGGCCGGATCAAGTTTTTGCTGCAATGTTCAACCAACGGACCGACCCGTTCTTTTTAAAGCTGCGCCGGCTAGTAAAGTCCGGCGAACTAGGTGCAATTAGACGGGTGAACTGGACGATCACTAATTGGTTCCGGACCGATGGTTACTATCAATCGAGTGATTGGAGAGCGACCTGGGCTGGGGAGGGGGGCGGCGTGCTACTTAACCAATGCCCACACAATCTGGATCTGTATCAGTGGATCTTTGGCCTGCCCGCTAACGTTCGAGCATTTTGTCACTTTGGCCGGTACCATGATATCGAGGTGGAAGACGATGTGACCGCCTATCTTGAATATCCGGATGGCATGACAGCGGTGTTCACTGCTTCCACTGGTGAGGCGCCGGGTACGAATCGCCTCGAAGTAGCTGCCGAAAAGGGGAGAGTGGTCATTGAGAACGATCAGTTCTTGTTTACCCGAAACGAAGTGCCGATGAGCGAGTTTGCGCGCACAGACCCAGGTCGATTTTCCGTGCCGCCGGTTTGGGAAATCAAGATCCCGATTGAGGGTCATGGTCCGCAACACAACGGAATTCTCGCGAACTTTGTGGCCGCTATCTTAGATAGAACCCCGTTGATAGCGCCGGCTGAAGAAGGGATCAATTCACTGGAATTGGCAAACGCTTTTCTGCTCTCGACTTTAGAAGACCGGACCATCCAGCTTCCCATCGATCCTGTCTTATACGAAAAACATCTCCACAAGTTAATCAGCTCATCCACGCTGAAGAAGCCCAAGGTCGTGAAAGAGGTATCAGACGACATGAGCAAATCGTTTAGATAACCAAACCAGAATAGCCGCGAAAGAATGCAAAGAGCGCAAAGAGACGAACCACAGGTCCCGAGATCGCGCTCCCCACTGAATTTCGATTGTGCAGCGCTTGCAGCGCTAAACGTTTTTTTAAACGCCAACCTAGGGTTCGCAAGCTCACCCTAGGCTATAAATATTTCACCGCTACGCGGCTGTACTAGGCTCCGCTCTGGCTTGTTTTTCTATGCGATCTTTGCGTTCTTTCGCGGCTATTCCTGCCTCTGTCTCCAATTTGCTATTTGCTATCTGCTATTTGCTATTCTGATTACCAGCTATGAGTACAGGACATGATTATGCCCCCCAAGGTAAACCGGCCCCGGTTTGCCGGCCCGGGGACTTCAAATTCGCAGCAGCCGCTCTCGATCACGGTCACATTTATGGCCAATGCAACGGGTTGATCGAAGCGGGAGGTGAACTCAAATGGGTTTTTGATCCGGATCCTGCTAAGGTTGAAGCGTTTCGTAAAAAAATTCCGCAGGCCGATCCGGCTCGGTCTCTTGATGAGGTTCTTGCGGATCCGGATATTAAACTCATTGCGGCAGCGGCGGTTCCTTCGGAGCGGGGACCACTGGGGGTTCAGGTTATGCGAGCCGGTAAAAACTATTTTACCGACAAAACTCCATTCACCCAGCTGACCCAATTAGCCGAAGCCAAACGGGTAGCTGCCGAAACCGGCAAGAAATACATGGTCTACTATAGCGAACGCCTGCATGTGGAATGCGCGGTCTTCGCCGGCGAATTGGTGAAAAAAGGAGCCGTTGGGCGCGTCGTACAAGTGTTGGGGTTGGGACCTCATCGGCTTAGCGCCGAGTTACGTCCGGCCTGGTTTTTCGAAAAAGCCAAGTACGGCGGAATACTGTGCGACATCGGCAGCCATCAGATTGAACAGTTCCTTTTCTATTCGGGAGCGTCGGACGCAAAGGTTACCTCCGCGCGGGTTGCCAATTATGCTAATAAGAAGTACCCGGAATTGGAAGACTTTGGCGATGCTACGTTAGTTGCCGATAACGGTGCAGCTTCCTACTTTCGAGTCGATTGGTTAACCCCCAACGGCCTCCGGACCTGGGGCGATGGTCGCACGGTTATTCTAGGGACGGATGGCTATATTGAGATGAGGAAGTACGTCGACGTAACGCGTGAGGACGGTGGTGATCAACTGTTCCTGGTGAACCAGGAAGGAGAGAAGCATTTTTCGCTCGCCGGCAAAGTCGGGTTCCCGTTTTTTGGCCAGCTAATTCTTGATTGCCTCAATGGAACCGAGATCGCGATGACGCAACAACATGCGTTTAAAGCGGCAGAGCTCTGTCTGCAGGCTCAAGCGGCAGCGCAAGTGATTGGCTGAGGTTTTCTCAAAAAAGGGAGCCGCGGGTCGTTTACCCTAGGCTCCGACTCTGCCGCGACCGGTCCGACGTAGCTAAAGGAGGAGATGATAGATAGGGTCGATCCTTAGTCCTGTCCCGGGCCGATTTTGCCTCAATTCTTTGCGTCTTTGCGGCTTTGCGTGAGGTTCTCTCTTTCGTTCTAGTTTCGGTTCGAAAGAGAATTCGACTATGTGGAAAAATTGGCTTATTTGTCGGCTAACGAAGATCGCAAAGCCTTTCCCACGGCTCTCTATCGTCGAAAACTAGTCAGAATATCAAACCCCACGAATTTGTTATGGAGACAGCATTGACTCAAGATCGGAGCGCAACCACT
>DASUWQ010000153.1:0-4684 GCA_036378375.1 Chthoniobacterales bacterium | reverse complement strand
CTTCCGCCAGCTGGGACTGATCTACTTGTGAACGCTCCGTGCAACATGCGCGCGCGAAAGCCGTATGCGGGAAATCCGCACGTACGGTTTGATGAGGGAGAGGGCTTCCCAACGAACCCTCTCTACTCTACCGTGAGATTTTCTCCGTTCGCGTCTATTCGTGGTTTCAATTTCCGGTCCGCTTTGCGTAGATGAGGGCGCCTCCCATGTGGCCAGTTTTGATGGTCTCATGCATGAGGTCGTAGAAATTGGAGGCGTATTCCCAAGTCTCAATGCCGCATTCTTCGATCAATTTAGTGCGCAGTTCGCGGATGCGATCGGAGAAGGTTTTGTACCAACGGATGTAATCGGTGGTTATATCTTGGACGGTGTCGAGCTCCCAGCCGGTTTCATTGAGGAGAGCGCTAAGGGTAGACAGGATTAGTGGATGCCAACCTAGCAGTTCTACATGTTGACCTAATGCGGAGTCTTTGAAGGTGCCGGGATCGGTGTATTCGAAGATTGCGAGCTGTGTACCTGGTTTAGCGTTGTGCGCAAAAGCGCGGAGTGCAGCCGGTTGGTCGCGGAAGGCGTAAAATGAGTTGAAGCAACAGATGTTGTCGAATTTGGCGGTGCCGATGCGGTCGGCTTGTTCTGCCGGGCACACATCGAAGGTCACATCAGGATAGACGTCGCGAGCGCGTTGAATCGATTCTCCTTCGATATCGATCCCGGTGACTTTACCCCAACCGGCCCGCTGAATATAAGCAGCAGTGCCGCCGCGGCCGCAGCCGGCATCGAGTACTTGCTGGGTCGGGTTTTTCGGCAGGCTATTCCAAACGAGGTCGATTGATTCGGTTTCGCCGGCGTGGGCATAGTCGCCGCGACGTGCGAGGGCGAGGAGACGTTTTCCTTGGAAAGAATTCAGGCGCATGAGGGGGCGCTTCGCGCGTCGGACGTGAAAAGTGAAAGGTGATTGGTTGGGGGAATCGGTAGGTTAGCAGCCCCGGGGAAGGGTGGGAAGAGTGGACGGAGTGGACTTAGTGGACGGAGTGGACTTAGTGGACGGGGTGGACCTAGTGGACAAGGTGGTCGGGTGACGCTTCATGTGGATAAATTGGCGCTTATTTTCGTTACTCTTTGACGGCAGCGATTAGTAGGAAGGGGGGACGGCGGGATTGGTCCTGGAGGTCGGGGTCGGTTGCGTCGGGGGGTGGTTTGGGTTCCTCTAGCCTTTTTATCAGGAAATGGGAGTCGATCAGGGTGTTAACATAGGTCGCGATGGTCCTATGATATTTGATGACGTTTTCTGTTAGCCAGTTGGTTTGGCGGCGGCCTTCCGCTTGGTAGTTGTCTACGGGCCAATGTAAGCGTTCACCGGCTTCGCCTTGGAACCAGGATTGGGCTGGGAGTGTGGTGAAGATGGGGTGTTCGACTGAGAATAGGAAGGCGCCGTTTGGGGCTAGGCAGTGATGAACTTTGCGGCAGACAAGGTCGAATTGTTCGACGTAATGAAGGGCGAGCGAGCTGATGACGACGTCGAATTGGTTGGCGGGGAAATCGATGTCTTCGATTGCGCATCGGTGATACTCGATACCGGGGCGGTGAGTGGTCGTGCGAGCGCGTTCTAGCATTTTCTCGGATAGATCGATCCCGATCACCGTGCGGGCGCCGTGTTCCTGTGCGTAATGGCAATGCCAGCCGAACCCACAGCCTAAATCGAGTACCCGTTTATCCCGGAGATCAGGTAGAAGCGTGCGGAAAGCGGTCCATTCGAGACCTGCCGCCAGGCCGTGGATGGAGCGAGGCAGCCGGCTGTAGGCCGCGAAGAACTCGGGTTGGTCGTATTTGTTCTGCTTCACGAGGGAAGACAACAATAGCCGCGAAGGAACGCAACCCACTTCGCCAGGGCGCTTCGTAGGTCAAGAAGAACGCAAAAAAGGGAACCGTGAATGGACACGAAGAGAAAACGAAACCGCACCCCGGAAACACGGATGAGCGGGAGATAATCCCTACCGGCGTTCCCAGGTTCGGCCTCTTGATCTTTGCGTCTTGGCGGCTTTGCGTGAGATTTTCCGCCCTAAGATCGAGGACGACGACGAGTAGGAGGACGATTGACCCGGAGCGGGCTATTCGCGGAGGCGGGCGGAGCGGCCGTAGATCAGGAGCATGGTTAGGAGGACGCCGCCGTAGATGATTTGGCGGCCGGCCTCCGCCATTTGGAGGACGGAGAGCATGCTCTGGAGGAGGACGATTAAGAGGACGCCGATTACGGTGCCGATATAGCGGCCGCTACCACCGAGGACGTTGGTTCCGCCGAGTACAATGGCGGCGATGGCGGGTAGTAGATAGGCGTCTCCCATGCCTTGGTAAGCTTTGGTTGAGTAGCCGGTTAACATGATCCCGCCAAGTGCGGCGGTGATACCGCTAACAATGAATGCGCCGACAATCACCAGGCGGGTCGGTACCCCCGATAGGTAAGCAGCGCGTTCCCGGTTACCGACAGAATAAAGATAACGTCCAAACTGGGTGGCGCGCAGGAGAAAGATTAAGATGGCGGATACTGCGATCCAGACAAATAAGGCGTTGGGGATCCCAAAGGTGCGATCGACCGCTAACGTGGCCATTAATTGGGTGGCATGACTGGCTGGGGCGGCACCGCCCGTATATAAGACGACTAAGCCTTGTAACACGGCGTTCATTCCCAGGGTAAAGATCATCGAGGGAACCCGTAACCAGGCGACACCCAGTCCGTTGATCAGACCGACTAAGGCGCCGCAGCCGAGTCCGACCGGGAATACGAGTAGTCCGGCGGTATTTTCGACGTGAGCGACGGCAGTGCCCATCATCGCCGCCATGGTGATGGTCCAGGGGATCGAAAGATCGATGTGACCGAGCAGGATCACTAACATTGACCCTCCGGCGATGATGCCGAGAAAAGAGGCGACTTCTAACTGTTGTAACAGGTAGTTCGCCGAAACAAAATTGCGGTTAATGGTGTAGCCGATCGCCAGGATCACCAGGATACAAGCGCTGGCCGCAATGATCGGTTGATTTTCTTTGGTGAAGATCCGGTTCACAGGAAGACGTCCATTTGGTTTTTGCGGCGAAGCACGCGGACTGCACCTAGACAAACTGCGCCTAGCAGGATGAGGCCTTGGAATAACGGTTGCCAAAGAGCGGGCGCGTTAAACACGAAAAGGAGATCACTAATGGTGCGAAGAACGAGCGCGCCGAAGATCGAACCGATGAAACCGCCTGAGCCGCCAAATAACGAAGTACCACCGATGGCAACGGCAGCGATCGAATTTAAGGTGTAAAAACCGCCTTGGCTGGAGCTGGCCTCGCCGGAGAGCGAGATCAGGGATAGTAAGAGACCGCCGCAAGCCGCTAATAGACCGGCTAAGGCGTAGGCAGCAAAACGGGCGCGTCCGATCGCTAGACCTGACATAAAAGCGGCGCGTTCGGATGATCCTACCGCGTAGCAGTTCCGGCCAACAACGAGGTTCCGGAACGGCCACCAAACGAAGAGAATAGTCCCGACTAACAAAAGGAAGGTTGTGGGAATCCCGAAGACATCATAGGTTAATGCGTTGCTGAGATCTTCGTTCACCTCGCCGCCTGGGCTTGGGCGTAATAACAGCGCGATCCCAAAATAGATTGCGCCGGTAGCCAGGGTGGCAATGATCGGTTGGATCCGGCCGATTACGACGATGGTGGCATTGATGGCGCCGGCGACAAGTCCGCTCAGTAAAACAGCAATCGCGGCGAGTGCGGTTTGACCGGGTGAGCCGTTGAGGATCACTGAAGAAAGACAGGATGTCATCGTCATTACCATCCCGACGGATAAATCGAAGCCGCCGGTTAAGATGACCAAGGTTTGCGCCATGGCGACGAACGCTAAGACAACCCCTTTGTTCGAGACCGCGGTTAAGACGTTGGTGGATAAGCCGTTTGCTTGTTGCGAGGCGAAAAGGATGAACATCACGGCGAACACCAGGAAACTGAGTAGTGGGCCGGCGTTGCGTTTCCAGAAGCGGGACCACGATTGGGACCGCGAATGGACACCAGTGGATCCGCCTTCGCGAGTCACGATGCGACTGGCTGCGAATGGTTCCGACGCGGAGGTTGTTGGAGGAGCGGTTTCCGGTGTGTGAGTGGGGGCAGTCGGGGGTTCCGACCGAGTTGGCCCTGCATCCTCCTTTGCCAAGGCTTCGAAGGACAAGTCCCCCTTCGTCGGGCTGAGCCGGACTTCGGAGGACAAGAGCGAGGCAGCGCTCCCCGGGTCGTTAGGAGGTGATTCTTTCGGGTCGTCGTTTTCGCCTAGGTTTAGAGAAGTGGTGATGAGGTTATGTTCGTTGAGGTCCGGACCGCTGAGCTCGCGGATCAATCTGCCTCCGTAACAGACCAGTACTCGGTCGCACATCCCGATGAGCTCTTCGTAATCGGTCGAATAGAAGAGAATACCGAGGCCGGTCCCGGCTAGTTCTCGCATTAACCGGTAGAGCTCTTGTTTGGTACCAACATCGATTCCGCGGGTTGGATCGTTGAGGAGCAAGATTCTGGGCCGTTTTAACAGCCATTTTCCGATGACGACTTTTTGCTGATTACCACCAGATAACGTCCTAACCGGAGCAGACAGGTTATTGGCCAGGATGCGTAGTTTGGCGACGATGTCATTGGTGGCGGCTTGTTCGCGGGAACG
>DASUWQ010000152.1:0-8416 GCA_036378375.1 Chthoniobacterales bacterium | reverse complement strand
CGGAGGAGAACGAGATTTTCTACATGGCTCGTGTTCTCGAACGTGACTCCAGCTCGGGCAGCGGCCTCGGTACAGAACACTTCGTCGTCGGTCAATTCGACAAAGCGAATCATGTTCGGCGAATCCAAAACCAGATTATTCATCTTGCCTCTGCCTTGCACTACGGTGAGCCCATAGGCTCCATTGTCGCCGATGGTGCACTTTACGCCGGGCTCAATGGTCAGTTCTTTCGCCGAAAAGAGTTGTTCCCCGCCGATGTCGCCGTACACGATCCATCGATCGATGTAGCCTTCTTTTTGCGTCTTAGCGACGGGAACGGGCTCAAGGTAATGATTCGCTTTGAAATTCGGATCAACATTGGCCTCCCAGTCCAGCTCGCTCACGATAAAGTCGAGGTCGAAATGCTTTTCCGGCGGGATATTTTTGACCAGCAACGCGCGCGGAATTTCACGACCCTCGACTAACGACTGAAACATCGAAAATACGTCGGAACCCCATTGGGGTTCATAGGTAACCAACGAACCTGGGGCGTGTAAAAGTCCCGGCCCGATCAACCAGCCGGTTCCTGGTTTCAATCGATACGCTTTCGAGAGATCCAGGATCCCGTTATCTCCGAGATTCCAATTTTCCAGGCACTGTTTCACTTGATCCTTGGTCGTGCCGGGCTCCAGCCCCATGAACGTGTAAGGGAAGTTGTTCCCCACCTGGTTATGCTGCGGGGGAAAATAGTAGCTCTCCGGTTTGCCTTCCTGGCCGACGAGCCGGGCAAACTCGGCCGATTGATGCATATGATGGGGGATTGGCCCCATGTTATCGAAGAACTTCGAGTAGACCGGCCAGCGTCGATACTTGTTCCAGATCTGTTCGCCGACGATCTGAGCTCCGCATTCTTGAACCGCGTCCGCTAAGGTAAACCGTTTGCCGTCGAACACACAGTAACTCAGGCCTTCGTCCGGGGTCCGATTTTCGTTCATGGCCGGGGTGGTGGAACCGAACCAGCGTTCGTCGATCCCACCCCGATCGAGGCCATAGGAATACAGATCGTCGGGATGAAGTTTTAGTCGCCGGCCCGGTTGAAGGAATGACCGTGGCACCCAGCACGGGGCCAACCGGAGTAACCCACCGCTCTGCTCCAGCGCAGCCTCCACCAAGGGTTTCAGGTTCGAGTCGACAGTTTGGAGAGAGGAGATGGTTTTCATTACGGGGGCGGGCAGTTGGCGGTTTTCAGTTGGCTGTTTGCGGTTTGCGGTTGTGCCGGTCGCTTGTCAGGGGATAGGCAGGGAAACAGAATACAAGGCTATTGAGATCTGCAAGTTGGAATACAGGGTTCGGCATGCAGATGCGCGAATTGAGTAGCCTCCAAGAGAACGACCTCTTGAGCGCGCCGAGTTTTCCGCCCTACCTATGCCGTCGCCCAAAAACCGCGAATCGCCAACGGCTAACGGCAAACCGCTAACCTCCTAGCTCCACAGCCGTTCCGCCAGCTCCAGCGCCCGCAGATAAGTCACATGTTCACCGCCGCGAGCTAACTCTTCGTTTACCAGGTCGGCTACGGTGGTGCCGCCGGCAGGAAGAAGCTGTTTGACTCCTTGATAGTCAGACCAACAACATTCCAAAAATTTTCCAGACCAGTTAAGATCAAATGTTCCTTGCCCAAAGGCGATATGGACCTTGCTTATCCACTCTCCCGGCACGGCTTGGAGAATCACGCGAATCGGACCTGACGCTGACGGACTTGCGAAGGTGAATTCTGAGTCGGTCCGTTGCGTTAATTGCCAACCGAGTTGTCTCGCTATCCAGGCAACCAACAAGACGGCGGTGGTTTGATATTCTGGATGGAAAACAACGCTTACTTCTTGGATATTGCGCAGCTTTTCCGCGGCCCAAGGCTGGTCGAACATTTGGGCCATCGCTAAACGCAGATAAATCAGGCGGCGCCAATTGAGGTCGCACAACACAATGCGCGAGCGCGCCGTGGCAATGGATTCGCGCAGGATCTGCATCTGCCGGGCTGGGTCACGCCAGGAACCGCTATCGAAAAGAAAACGATCAACCCAATGCCAGAGCTGGCCGTCAAGACTGCCCGTGAACGGCCCTTGCCACCAGAGATAAAGAGGCAGATCCGAATCCAGGTGACTGAACAAAACGTTCCGCATGGTTTCCGGGCCAGCGCCCTCCAAAAGAAACGCGATCTGCTCGCTACAAACCTCCCGACTGCCGCCTCCGGCCACATGACAATGCGCACTGATCCAGGCTTGAATCCTTCGCTTTTGAGCCAGCGGATTAGCCGCTAACAAGATCACGCGGCAAGCATGTTCCCGCGTGATCTCCGCCATCAAATTAGTGTTATAGGTCAGCGCATCTGAAGCCTCGCTATAAACCGCGAAGTTGACCAAAGAAGCTTTCACCAGCTGGTCCCCTCCCTGTTCCCAAAGCTGGGTGAGACTCTTGTTTATCTTGCCGATCTCGATCGGCATTCCCCGGGAGATATCTCTAGTGACTGACATGGCTGGGAGGAAGTGAAAGGTGATTGGTGAAAGGTGATTGGTGATTGGTGATTGGTGGAAGACAGATTCCGACCACAAGCAAACGAGTCGTCTCTTTTCCCTGTGTTCCCTAATGCACCGTCTTATGGAGTGACGTTATCAAGATCATCAAAGAGCGCCTCGTACAGGTTCGTTGTCGCTTCCATAACGGTTCCCCGATAGTCAGTATCGGAAGCGTACTTACAAAAATCGTAGGCGCGATCGATCATACGACCGAGCATGCCACCAATCGAACGCCATCTACTGTCTAGTTTTTCGTGTTGTTCGGCGTCGAGATAACCCGAATCGAAAGCATCATCGAGCCAGGACTGAGTTTCGTTCGCTTCGCCCAACGCCTCATCAAGTTTATTGATAAAAACAGCCTTATACCGTCTTCGGGCCCACGCTTCAGCAATCATGGCTTTGGTTGCTCGCGCCGACCGGCGAATCTGATCGGTCAAAGCATATCGCTCCTCACGCGGGAAACCCTTACTTACCTCAAAGACCTCACCTGCAGCGGATCGAGTCAATTGGTAGACCCTCAAATCGCGAAATGACCTCGCCACGCTCATAAGCCACCAATCACTAATCACCACTCACTAATCACAGTCTTCTCCACCCTCGCCCGTCTTGCTCAATCAACGCATCCGACTCCGCGGGCCCCCAACTTCCGGCGGGATAAAAGGCGAGGTTCTTTTCCGTCCCGTGATCGCGCCAGGCGGCTTCGATGTCGTCGATGAACCGCCAGGCCTCTTCGACCTCGTCTCTTCGAGCAAACAGAGTGGCATCGCCGGCCATGGCATCGAGCAATAGGCGTTCATATGCCTCCGGACTGGCTTTACCGAATGAGGTGCCGTACCTGAAGTCCATCTTAACCGGCTGAATCCGCACGCTCGCTCCCGGTACCTTTGACTGGATGCGGAGGGAAACGCCTTCGTCAGGCTGGATCCGAATCACCAAAACGTTCTGCGCTCCGTCCCGGGCACTCGGTTGGTCCCGGTTAAACAATACGCCCGGAGCATTCTTAAAATGAATGCCGATTTCCGTACCGCCTTTCGGCAGCCGTTTACCAACCCGGACGAAAAAGGGCACATCGGCCCAGCGCCAATTGTCGATCAGGATTTTTAACCCGGCGTAGGTCTCGGTCATTGACCCAGGATTCACGTTCTTCTCTTCGCGGTAACCGACAACTTTTTCACCGTCGATCGACCCGTCCGTATACTGGCCGCGGACCACACTGCGAAAAACCTCCTCTCCCCGGATTCGGCGTAATGACCGCAAGACTTTAACTTTCTCGTCGCGAATGGAGTCCGCGCTCAGATCCGTCGGCGGCTCCATGGCGATTAAGCAAAGGAGTTGCAAGAGATGGTTCTGCACCATATCGCGCAGGGCACCTGCGCCCTCGTAGTAGCCGGCTCGATTCTCGACACCGAGTTTTTCACTGGCTGTGATCTGGACATGATCGATGTATCGATGGTTCCAGAGGTGCTCAAATAGCGCATTGGCAAATCGCAGCACCATGATGTTCTGAGCCGTTTCTTTTCCCAAATAATGGTCGATACGGAAGGTATCCTGCTCTTTGAAGCCATGGTTGACCTCAGTATTGAGGCGTTGCGCCGTCTGGAGATCCACCCCGAATGGTTTTTCCACGATGATACGAGCCCAGGCGCCATCGGCGGTCTTGTTCAAACCCGTCGCGGTTAAATGGCTCAGTATGGGTTCAAACTGATCCGGTCCCGCTGACAAGTAATAGATCCGATTGCCGCGAGTTCCGCGTTCTTGGTCGATCTCGGCGAGCCGTTCGCCCAGGCGCTGATAACCTTTCTCGTCTGAAAATTCACTGCGATGATAGTAGATCGAGCTGGCAAAGTTTTTCCAGAGCGCATCATCGATCGGTTGGCGTGAATATTTGCGAGCCGCCTCGTAAAGTTCCTGGCGGAACACCTCGTCAGTTTTATCCCGACGAGCGAACCCAACGACACTTAGGCCTGGCGGCAGATCGCCGTCGGCAGCCAAATTGTACAAGGCCGGGATTAATTTCCTATGCGTGAGGTCGCCAGTCGCACCGAAGATAACGATCGCACATGTGCCTGGTGTCGCGCGCGACACAAGCCCCTCTCTCAACGGATTTTCAATCAATTTGTCTGTCATATTACCGCCCCCCATTTCGGCGATGGAATACCATCAGGGAGGAGTACGAGGAGATCAAGTATACCAAAGCAGGACAACGAGATCGCGCAGAAGGGCGAATCAGTGAGCAGCGTGGGTCTGCTAGTCTCTAGGCTGGCGTAAGAAATGGTTGCACGGACCGGCCAGACGACGGACCGCGACCTACGAATCGTAAAACTGCGAAGCCGCTAAAGCCCCTGCGGCGGTCCCTGCGGTCCATTACCAAAATCGTTCGTTTTCATTGATTCTGGGACTTGCGGAGTAGACGCCGGTGCGACGGCCGCGTCGCCTATCGCACCGACATTGTCCTGATCACCGAAGGAACAGCCGGAAACGCTCAGACCACACACTCCGAGGGTTGCAGACATCAGAGTTACGACGAGAAGCCAAGACTTTCGACAGATCACGCTGTCAATAATTGACGCGAAGGGGCCTTGGTTGCAAGACAGACGTTGTGTGCAGCGGCGTCTAGTGCTGCGCGGCATTCTGGGCGGATGAACGGTACGCCGGAAGGTGTGACCTCTTGCCTCGTACTGTGGGCCGAAGGGATCAACCTAGCGACTTACGTGCTGTGGGTTTTGCGACGGCGAAAGCTGGCCAGGGCTCCACGGTTCCGACCGTATCGGCCTCGTTAGCGAGGCAGTGCTCGACATTTTTTCATCGGCTGACGAAAAAATCCGGCTAGACTGTCATCAGAGCATCGATATCGGTGCAGTTTCCCCAACACCACTAAGTGAATTTGCCTTCAATTTTTTCGCTCCGGAATATCCTGGTAGCGGTGGTGGCATTTGCCGCGCTCTACCTCTGCCTCGTCGTCTATCGGTCCGGTGGCGACCTGCTCGCTCTGGCGTTATTGGTGATTTGCTGTCTTGGCTTTTTTGTCTACCTCAATCCTCGAGCGGAAAGTTATCGTTACCTTTTTCCGGGACTCCTGGCCTTCGCGCTCTTCGTAATCTTCCCGATCTGTTTGGTGGTTTACATCAGCCTGACCCAGTACAGCGCAAACCATTTGCTCGGTTTGTCGGATGTTCTGCTTCGTTTTAAAGCAGAGGTTACTGTATCGGGTTCGGAGCGCTTCAACTTCTGGCTGCACCGGCAGGATGACGGCAAGTTCGTTCTCGAATTGAAGAACGAAAAAAACCCGGAGGATCGCTACGTTTCCGAGCCGATCGATCTGGTCCCAGGCCAGGACGGCACTTTCACCGAGGGTCCCTTCCAGCTGACCAAGATCTCACCGAGCGAAAAGATCCCTGGAGAGGATTTGGATCCGGCGACCGTTGCTCGCGAACGACTCTATCAACCGCTGCGAAACGCGCCATTCAAATTGCCAGGAAATGTTCTGGTTGGAAAAACTGATTTGGAACATTTCGTCGTCCAAAAGCGGGTTTGGAAAACTAATTCGGACGGCTCACTAGCTAATCAGATCGACGGCTCTGTCATCCGGCCCGATTTTCGTGAAGGCCGGTTTGTCGATCAAAACGGAGAGCAGATCGGACCGGGGTTCCGGTCTTTCGTCGGCCTGGATAACTACATCGAAATCGTCACCAATCCGCGAATCCAAGGCCCTTTTTTCCGCATCTTTGTCTGGACGCTCGCCTTCTCGATCCTGTCCGTGCTGGGCACGTTCACTGCGGGGATCTTGTTGGCGGTGATTCTGGAATGGCGAGAACTGAAATTCAAAAAGCTCTACCGGACTTTGCTCATTCTTCCATACGCAGTGCCCGGAATCTTATCGCTCTTGATTCTGAGAGGACTGTTCAATCAGGAATTCGGACCCATTAATCAGGTCCTGAAGGCGGTTCTCGGGTTTGCTCCGGCCTGGGAGACCGATCCTTGGGCGGCCCGAGCCATGATCCTCTTGGTCAATGTCTGGCTGGGTTACCCTTACATGATGTTGATCTGCACCGGAATGTTGCAATCGATCCCGTCAACAATCTACGAGTCTGCGGCCATTGAGGGAAGTAATCCGGTGATCAATTTCTTTTATCTCACTTTACCTCTAGTATTGCCCCCTCTTTTCCCGGTGCTGGTGGCGAGTTTCGCATTTAGCTTCAACAATTTTGCCCTCATTTATTTGTTGACTGCGGGCGCACCCAGGATGCCCGGCGGAGGAATCGCGGGCGAAACGGACATATTGGTCACCTACACCTATAATCTCGCTTTCCGTGATGCAGGCGCGAACTACGGTTTAGCCAGCGCCATCGCCACCCTATTGTTTTTTATTGTGGGAACACTGTCATGGGTCAACCTGCGATTTACTCTGAAACGTTATGCGAGAAGATGATAGCGTTTGGCGTTTGGCGTTTGGCGTTCGGCAAGGGCAGGGCGCGTTTGGGCGACGCGAGCGAAAAACGGCTCAAAACCGGCGCGGCGGTTTTTTTCGCCCAACGAATTCGCCAAACGCATAAATCTCAGCCGTTGTTGGCTTTACCAATTACGGATCACTGATTACTAATTACATGCTGGACTACTAATCACCAATCACCTTTCACCAATCACCTTTCACCAATCACTTTTTCACTCTCCCCTCCCCCTATCCCCCGCCCCCAGTTCCCATGCTCAGCCAGCGGCTATTGATTAAGAAGATCATCGCGCATTCAGTGCTCATTGCCTCATGTGCATTGATCCTGATTCCGTTCGCCATGGTGGTGTTGGCGTCGTTTCGGAAGGGTAACTTTCCGCCTAGCACGCTTTGGCTAAACTTGGACCAATGGACATTGGACCACTGGAAATATGTTCTGGGGATCCCTTTTCGCGAAGTTTTAAATGCGACCACCGGCGAAACCAAGCTGGTCAGCCCGACGGTAGCGCCCCTGCATTGGTTTCTGAACTCACTCGTGGTCTCGTCGATCGCCTCTTTCGGGATCATTCTGCTGTCCGGGACCGCTGCTTATGCTTTCGCCAGGCTAAAATTCCGGTTCCGAAACCAGATTCTGACCGGATTATTGGTTCTGCAGATGTTTCCGCAAATACTGACCCTGACGGCGTATTATCGGATCCTGAATTACGTTGGGGAGCGGATCCCATGGCTCGGGCTTAACACCTTCGCGGGCTTGATCCTCATTTATCTGAGCGGTATCTCGATCAATATCTGGATGATCAAAGGCTATTTCGACACGATATCGCTTTCGATGGAAGATTCCGCACGGATCGACGGCGCGTCGCGGTTTCAAGCTTTCACTAAAATTTTGCTGCCAATGAGCGCCCCCATTTTTGCGGTCGTCTTCATTTTGTCGTTTATTAGTATGATTTCGGAATACCCTACTGCATCAGTAGTCCTTCAGGAGAGCGCGAACCGGACCCTAGCCGTCGGTGCGTATTCCCTTCTGGATGAGCATGAAAAACTTTGGGGTCATTTTTCTGCACTTGCAGTCTTGAGTGGCGTACCGATCACAATAATGTTCTTATTATGTCAAAGGTTTATCATCGGAGGATTAACCTCAGGTGGTGCCAAAGAATAACCCAAACCCCCGAACAGACATGAACGATGGAGCCGTACACATCACAGACCTGGTAAAAACCTACACCGACGATCGTGGTCGGCCGACCTTTACTGCGGTAAAGAAAATCAATCTCGAAATTAACAACGGCGAATTCATGGTCCTGGTAGGGCCTTCCGGATGCGGCAAGACGACAACCTTGCGCATGGTTGCCGGGCTGGAGAAAATCACTAGCGGGACTATCTCCATTGGTGAACGCGTCGTAAACGACCTGGAACCAAA